>CAKQOG010000001.1 GCA_934255485.1 uncultured Prevotellamassilia sp.
CGTTCTTCATAATTGTGGCGTCTATACATAATGCACCCCAAAAGTTTTGTGTCTAACTTTTGGGGTGCAGTTCAAACTGCTGTCTTTGGGCTTTTTTGTTTGGATTTATGCAAATAGTTTGGGCGCAAAACATAGAGATTCATGGCAATGTTGCGGATGGTAATAGCAAGCCCTTAATAGGTTCTGTTGTGCAAGTTTTAAGTGATACGATGAAAATAGCACAGGCAACTACAAATAGTAAGGGCTATTTTAAACTCCAGATAAACTCGAAGCAAAATCAAACAACCAAAAATGCTCTTAAAATATCATGTATAGGCTATGATAGCCAATATATTGAATTGCCAAACAAGTTTGATGGTGATATTAAATTAGGCACAATTGTGTTACTATCAAAGGCGCAACAAATTGGAGAGGCTATTGTAAATACATCAAGAACCACTATTGATAATGGCAAAATAATAAAGGTACCAAGTAAGGCAGAAAGGGAGCATTCTTCAGATGCTGTAAGCCTTTTAGACCAAATGGGAATTGCAGATTTGAGGGTTGATAAGTTTAAGGGTACGATACAGAATAATGCAAAGGCCGTTAGTGTATATATTAATAGTATGCCTGCAACAATGGATGAGGTATTTGCTTTACATCCTAATGAGGTTGTAAGAGTGGAATATCTTACGCATCCTCATGGTGAGTTTATGGGCGAGGATTATCTTGTGAACTTTATAACGCGCTCGCAAGAACGTGGAGGACTTTTGATGGGAAAAGTTGTTCAAAACGAGGAAGTTAGTGGTAACTATGGTTTAACGTATAAAATGTATCACAAAAAATCTCAATTTGCGCTTTCATATAATGCGTCCTATCGTGATGACGAAATTTCATATACTAAAGTTTCACAGTTCACTAATCCTATAGATAATTCTGCGTTTACTTATCAAGAGGTAGCAGATAAGAACATTAATCGTTCACATAAAAACTCTTTCGGGGTGTTTCATTATTATAGAACAGATGGCTTTAGCTCTAATTTGGGAATATTCCTTAATTCATCAAAGAAGCCTTTAGTGCATTTTTCAAGTACTCGCACGCAAAGTAACTCTCAACAAACCACATTGCTGAAAGAAAGTAATTCAAGCGAATCACTCTTGCCATCTTTTGATTGGAACGTTCGTAAGAGTTGGAAGAATGGTGATGTTCTTAAGTATTCGCTTAAGGGTATTTATGGTAAGAATAAAAGCTATAGTTTAAGAGAAAATAGTGTTGATAACGAAACAGAGCCCTATTTTTCATGGATAAATAATGCCAATGAAGATTATTATGAAATATCTAATACAATAAATTATTCCAAGGCATTTAAGGAAAAAGGAGAACTTAACTTTAAATTATATAACCATAATTTATGGTTTGATGAAAACTATACGGGAAGTTATAAACTCAAGACCCTACAATATGATGGTCTTGTAAATCCGAAGGTGGGATATACATGGAACTACAAACGAAAGTTCTTTGCTTCACTTGAAATGGGTTTAAATTATATGGTAACTACTCAAACGAACGAAAGAAAAGTAGAGCAAACTTTTTTTAGTCCCGGAGTAACGTTATCTTATAATTTCAAAAAAGGACTTATTCAATTTTCTTATGACAATGCGACCATAGGCGCAAGCCCATCTTATGTGAGCAATGTGGAACAAATGATGGATGATATACAGAGTAAACGTGGCAATCCTGCACTACAGAATACGAGAATGCATACTCTAAGGTTGAATAGTTATGTAAAAATTCCTAAGACATTACTCAGTTTAACTATGTCTTATGATCCACTGCCTAATATAACAAGATGGAGCACAACATACGAAAATGGGAAATATGTGCATACACCTATTAATGATGGCACGCACCATCCATTATTTGTTATGTTGGCAAGTAGTGTTGATATTACTAAGCATCTTCAAGCAAGGGTTAATTTGGGCTGGGATTATTATAAAGAAACTGGCAAAACTTATCCATATACGAGTTCGTCATTCACGGCATATGCTGAATTGCGTTATTGGACAGGTCCATTCACACTTGGAGCATACTGCTATAAGCCTTCTAAAACTTTTGGTGTGTTTGATGTGTTTAATCCTATATCGCGTATTCCATTTAATTTCAGTGTATATGCCTATTACACGCGCCCACGCTATTCTCTTAGCGTAGCATGTTATAACATAAATAAAAGACGCCCACAAATAGTTGAATATAGCACAGGTGCATTGTTCTCTCAATATCAAAGGAATTATACAAGCTTAGAAGAAAAACGTACGGAGTTTGTTACTGTAAAGCTAACTTTCAACTTGCGCCATGGCAACAAAAAATTCCAATATGATGATTTTGAGATAATGAATGAATCAAAAACTGCAATTATGAAGTAATTAATACATGCAAAGTTAATGAGATCTTAAAACCTGGTTGCATTGTACATAAAGAAACAGTAAAACTTACAGATAATAAGTCTTTACCTATCAGCATTGCAAGTTTAAGCTTCTAATATTTAGATGGGTGGCTAAAATTAATTTTGAAATATTCTTTTATTTCAAGACAGAACATTATGCTTGATTTTGGCCACCCATCTTTGCTTATTCTTTGTGAAACATATCCTAATTTTTGTTCGCAGGTTTATAACAAACATGTATAACTATAGAAAGTAAATGAATACACTCAAACAAAAAAATTATCTATTTATCCTATTGTTGGGAGTTGCACAGATAGCATGGTCACAAAACATAGATATAAAGGGGAGAATTACAGATAGTCATAAAGAACCATTGCAAGGTGTTGTTGTAAGTTTGTTTAGCGATACCATACGAGTAAATCAAGTATTTACGAACAACAATGGTAAATTCTCTGTACGATGTAACTATAAAACAAATAACTCACAAAAGTATGCATTACAAATATCTTGCCTTGGATTTGAAAGTCAGTTGCTTGAACTTCAAAACGATTTAACAAAAGATGTAGATTTAGGTACAATTAGTTTAGCCTCGAGTGCACATCAGATGGGAGAGGCCGTTGTTAGTACATCAAGAGTCTTTCTATCTAATGGTATAATTATAAAAGTTCCAAGTAAGATTGAAAAAGAACATTCGTCGGATGCCATAAGTTTGTTAAGCCAGATGGGACTTGCAGACTTAAGAGTAGACATGTTCAAAGGAACCATAAAAACAGCAAATAAAGAGGTAGTCATATATATTAACAATCTGCCTGCAAGCAAAGATGAAGCCCTTGCCTTACATCCCAATGAGATTGTGAGGGTAGAATATCACCCAAATCCACAAGGTGAATTTACAGGGGTAGATGCTCTTGTAAATTTTATTACTCGTTCGCCCGAGAATGGAGGACTTCTCATGGGAAATATCCTGCAAAACGAAGAAGTTAGTGGCGTATATAATTTGACATATAAATTTTATCACAAAAAAAATCAAGTTGGTTTTTCTTACAAAGCATCCTATCGTAATGATGAACAATCATATACAAAGACATCATTGTTTACGAATCCATTAAATAATTCAACATTTATCCGTCAAGAAACGGCAGATGGCATACCTAATCGCAATCATAAAACTACTCTTAACTTTTTTCATCATTACAAAACAGATAACTTTTATTCAAAATTAGAGGCCTGTTTGGGCATGAGCAAAGAGCCATTTACCCATACCACGAGCATACGCACACAAAATGATTTATCACAAACTTCTTTGCTTAATCAAAGTAGTTCAAGCAAGGATTATCTTCCATCGTTAGAATGGAAAATGCGCATAAATTGGGCTAATAGTCAGGTCTTAAGCACAAAATTTTCTATTGCCTATGAAAGAAATGAATATTATAGTTTAAGCGAAAATCGGCTTGAAAGCGAATTGTATCCATACTATTCGTGGACAGATAAAATAAACGAGAATGGTTATATACTACATAATGTTTTTAACTATTCAAAAACATTTAAAAACCAAGGCCAATTAAATGTCATAGTGTATAACGACCATATATGGTATCGTGACAATTACATGGGAGATGCTAAAGCAAAAATATTGCTATATCATGGTTGGGTTAGCCCGTTGGCTGGATATACTTGGAATTATAAGCAAAGATTTTTTGCAACATTTAATATGGGATACACTTATGCTATTACCAAGCAAACAAACAAGGATAAGTGTGATGAAAAATCTTTATCGTCAGAGATAAGACTATCTTATAATTTTAAAAAAGCAAATATTAATATATCCTATAAAAGCCGAATATTAAATACTCTATTCCCGTATGTTGAAAATATAGAACATAGCATAGATGACATTCAATGTCGTCGTGGAAATCCTGCTTTAAAAAACATGAAGAGCTATGCAATAGCATTGAATGGCTATATAAAAATCCCCAAAACGATGCTAAGTTGGTTCGTAAGTTATATGCCAATAACACAGATGACAAGATGGACAACACTTTATGAGAGTGGTAAATATGTGCATACAGCTATTACAGATGGCACACATCATCCTTTGTTTGCTTCGGTTGGTTATAGTGTAGATATAACCAAGCAACTTCAGCTAAGAGGTAATTTAGGATGGAACTATGAGAGGGAAGTTTGCGTAACCCATCCGCAAACCAACTCCTCATTAGATATCTATGCAGAATTACGTTATTTTGTAGGATCGTTTACATTTGGTGCGTATTGTTACAAGCAATGTAAGTGTTATGGAATGGTAGATATGTTTCTCCCTACAACGCGTTATCCCTTAGCTTTTAGTGCTTTTGCCAATTATGTACGTCCTCACTATTCTCTTAGCGTAGCATGCTACAATATAGGCAATCGTATGCATAAAAAGAGTGAATGCAGCACAGGTCCTTTATTCTCTCAATGGCAAAATAGTTATAACAGTTTAGAGGATAAACGCAAAGAATTTATTAGCGTAAAGCTCACTTTCAATCTGCGTCATGGTAACAAAAAAATCCAATATGAAGACTTTGAACTAAAAAGCAATTCAAAGTCTGCCATTATGAAATAAAGAGAGTATACTTTCAAAACCATACAATATGATAATAGATGTTCATAATATAAAACAAAACTTTCAACTTTGGAGAAAACTAAAGTTTACACCGCAGTTCGACCAAATGGATTGTGGCCCAGCTTGTGTGCGTATGGTGGCATCTTATTGGGGAAAAATATGCCCGCTTCCTTTGTTACGACAATGGGCTGGCATGTCGCGCGAGGGCGTAAGTGTGGCGGGCATACACGATGCGTTAAATCATTTAGGAATAGATTGTATGGTTTATAAAATGACTACTACTGTGCTTGCTCAAAAGTGTCCATTGCCAGCCATTCTCTATTGGGATCAGAATCACTTTGTGGTGCTTAATGGAGTTAAAAAAAAGTTTTTGGGCGCAAATAAACACGCACAATACATTTTCAGAATTGCCAATCCAGCTTGCGGACAAAGTTGGATGAAGCAAGAAGAAATGGAACGTCATTGGCTTACAAAAGATGAAGGCATTGTAGTAGTAACTGCCCCAAGCGAAGATACAAAGTCAGAGTTTCATGTACATGACGATAAGCATAGCATGTTGCACTTTTCTCGGCAGTATGTGCGCCCGTTTCGCAAGTCAATGTTGGCTTTAGGCCTTTGCATGATGTTGGGCATTTTTTTTAATTTGCTAACACCTTTTGTAACACAAGCATTGGTAGACAAGGGTATATCGCAAAAAGATTTAGGGCTTATAGGCATGTTGCTGCTTGCTCAAGTGTGTATCTTTGGGGGTAACTTTATACAAAATTTTATAAGCAATTGGGTTTCGTTATATGTGGGTACACACATCAACATACATCTGCTTAGCGACTATCTGAAGAAGCTATTGCGTTTGCCTATGCAGTTTTTTGATACAAAAAGTACGGGCGATTACAATCAGCGTATCAACGACCATTCGCGCTTGCAAAACTTTGTTACTCAAGGAGCATTGCAAACATTCTTTTCGTTGATAACCATACCTGTTCTGATAGGAGTAATCGGCTACTACTCTCCTAAGATTTTATTAGTTTATGCCATTTTTACATTATGCTCATTGTTGTGGACAACTTACTTTTTGCAACGCCGAAAGGTGATGGACTATGAGCAATTTAGGCTGAATGCTAAAAATCAGAACAAACTATTTGAGATGATGAATGGCATAACCGAAATCAAGCTATCCTCGTATGAGGAGGGCAAAACGCAACAATGGGAAGAGGTGCAGCAGCAACTCTATAAGATGAACAAACGCGTATTGCGCCTTGACCAATGTCAGAATGCAGGCTTTAACCTTATCAGTCAGTTGCGAAACGTGCTTATTACATTCTGGATTGCAGCCGAGGTGGTACACGGCAATCTCACGTTAGGAATGATGATGAGTATTTCGGCCATGATGGGACAACTCGATGGGCCGCTTTCATCGCTTATCTCATTTGTACGCCAATTTCAAGATGCACGTATAAGCTTAGAGCGTTCTGAAGAAGTACGCTTATCTGAGGAGGAAGACCAGGGACGAAAAAAAGAAATTCAGCCTGGTGCATCTTACTCTTATTCGTTGCAAAATGTGTCGTTTGCTTATCCTGGTAGTGGTGGCAGAAAAGCTTTGGACGGAATAAATATTGACATACCTGCTAATAAGATGACCGCCATTGTTGGCGAGAGCGGAAGCGGCAAAACCACGCTAATGAAACTATTGCTGAGCTTTTATTCACCACAATCAGGCTGCATAATGCTTAATGGGGCCGACTTACAACTATATACGGCCAAATCAGTAAGGCAGCATGCTGGTATAGTGATGCAAGATGGTTTTATATTTTCAGACACAATAGCCAACAATATATGTTTGAGCAATCCCTACGACGACAACCACATGCAGCAGAGTTTGCGCATTGCTTGTTTAAGCGAATGGGTTAGTGCATTGCCACTCAAGCTTAATACCAAAGTTGGGGCAGAGGGAAATGGCATAAGTGGTGGCGAACGCCAAAGACTCATGATAGCTCGGGCGGTGTATAAAAAGGTCAGTTGCTTGTTTTTTGATGAGGCCACAAGTTCGTTAGATGCTGATAATGAACGCGCTATAACTGAGAATATTGACCATTTTTTTGCCACTACAACACGCATCGTTATTGCGCATCGTCTCAGTACGGTTTGTCAAGCAGACTTGATTATTGTAATGCATCATGGACGCATTGTTGAAACGGGTACGCACAGCGAACTTGTGCATGCCAAGGGCTATTATTATGAATTAATAAAAAATCAATTAGAGATAGGGCAATAAATGTAGTGTGCCCTGTTGAAATATTAAGGGAACGCAGAAATGAGCAGAGTAGGCAGATAGCACAAAAGTGGTAACAAATATTTACATTCATGATTGCTGAAATAAGTGTTAAAATTTTAACATTTAGAGCTTTTATGGTGTAAAAAAGGGGATAATTAGGCTTAAAAATGCGTGGGTTTGGCTTAACATACGTATGCTTGTGATGTAATAATACGTGTTCTTATGGTATAAGCATACGTATTATTGTTGGCTAAGGATATATGTTTTTGTAGCTTAATAATACGTATATTGGGCTTTTTAGGGTTATGAATATGCTTAGATAAAAATCTAAGCTGTTGAAAATCAACAACTTTGTGATTTGTCGAAAACTCGCTTAAAATGGACTAAGAAGTTAGTTCATCGAAAAAAATCAAATTATGAGCCTTACGATAAAAAACTAAAGCTCTTGTTGTAGTGTAAAAGTAAGCAACTTATGTCGTTGTTTTAGCATTTTATGTGGTGATATAAGCATAAAATGTTGAAATCATTATTTTTGATGTTTTTTTGTGTACAAAAAGCCCGTACCTTTGTTAATAAATCAAGTACATCCTACATTTTGCTTTCGTTGGGGAGGAGAGTAAGAGGCATAAAAAAGTACTTGCATGATGAGAAACCAAATCTTAATTATAACCTTGCTGTTATTGCTCGTTTACCAAACGGCAAAATGGCTTTAAAACATTTTAATATCATGAAAAAGTATCTAAGCATGTTTATGCTACTCATCGCTGCCTTTATGGTGGTGTCGTGTAGCGACGATGAGAGCGGACCAACACAAGCACAAATACTGAAAGAGGCAGAGGGTATTATTACGCTTAAAGATGATATTGGCAAATGGGATGCTGCATATTTAACGCAGAAGGGTTACTTCTGTTATGAACAGAATGCTTTTGCCAATGCAGACAATGCAAGCTCTGATGGCAAATATAGCAATTTGACCTACACGTCCGCTACTGGCGACGACATGGTTAGCTTGCTTGCCACTAAAGATGAGGCTATTCCGAGCCAAATGATAACCTCAAAAGGTATTGCATATTTCAGCTTTCCTAACGACTCTATCTTAGAGCTACTATTCGACGATGGCAAGGAAATGACCATGATTGATAGTATAGCCTATTCAAAGAAGAATTTGCCAGCCAATGCCGAAGCCTCGTCGGATGATATGTTTAAGGCAATGTTGGCTAACACTGCATACCTTATTAATGCCAAGGCAAACGAAATGTCTAACAAGAAGCGCACCATGAGCGTATCATCGGCTGTATCAGGCATTATGTCATTGCTAAAGTCGTATGCAAGCATCTTTGAGGAGGTATGTGGCCAAAACTATACAAATAATGCCGATCTTGTAGCAAAGATAAACAAGGCACTTGATGGCAACTACATTTTTACTGAAAATGCAAGCAAATGGTTCGATAACAACGTAGAAAATCAGGTGGTTAATACCATCTCATTATGGACAGGTAAGGCTACTTTCAAGGTGGGAGGTTCGTCGTGCACGTTGAGCGGAACAATATGGTGTCCGGTTGGCGATTATAATGCAGTGGGTACTTATGGCATTATTTGCGACACAACAATGGCAAACCTAACGATAGACGATGCTGAATACGTTGGCAAAGGATATCAAGGTGAGAACGATTTGAGCTTTGGTGTGGACTTCCGTGGTTTTAAGCCTAACACCACTTACTACTATAGAGCATACTATAAATTCAACGATGCCGACCATGGTGGTATAGTGCCAAAGCATGGTGACGAAAATGCACAAGTGTTCTACGATAATACTATTAAATCGTTTACAACGGGCGATAACCTTTTGGCAGTAGACGTGGTGATGTGTATTGATGTAACGGGCAGTATGTCGAGCATTATCAACACGGTTAAGAGAAATGCTATTGGTTTTTACGACTCGTTTAAGCAAGCATGTGATGAAGAAGGTATTATTCTTACAGGACTTAATACGCAGGTAATGGCATTCCGCGACTTGAATGTAGACTCTCCTTGGTTGCAAACGAGCGTTACCTATAACCTGCCTACGCGAACTGATGATTTTAAACTTTTTGTTAATTCGCTTTATGCTACGGGTGGTGGCGATACCCCCGAAAGCGGACTCGAAGTGCTTGATAAAGCATTCAGTAAAACCGATTGGGGACAAGATGATGGCTATCACCGCCAGGTAATAATCTTATGGACTGATGCCCCCTATCTGATAGGCGAGTATGCACAGACAACACTTGAAGATTTGTCTGCCAAATGGAATAAAATGCCTTCGGGACGTCGCTTGATTTTGTTTGCCCCCAATGGTGATGGTGGTAATAGCAATGGCGGCAGTTGGGGTAAACTTGACAGCTGGACAAATGTAATTCACGAAGAGGACCTTACAAATGGTTTTAATAACTTCGACTACATCTTAAAGTCAATCATTGGTGAACTTACAAGTAAGAGTCCGAAGAAACAACTAAAAGGTGCTAAGAAGAACTACTTCTTCCGTCCAAACTGATGTTATATTGAACGTAAAAAACGATAAGATGATAAAACTATAAATGATGAGGGCATGCCAAATTTTGTGTGGCATGCCCTCTTTTTAGTTTGTAGATGTGTTGGGGAAAGGCGTATCGTAAAACTTTATTCTTTAGCCTATATAGCCCCTATAGTTGTGTTATATGTAGCGTTTATGCTATTTTGTCTTCAATGTTTAATGGTTCTTCTTTATCTATTTTTTTTGTGGCATGCCCGTACTGAACACAAATGATAAGCACCATAAAAAGGCTTGTAATCATTGATACGTAAGTTAAGAAAGCACCAGCTACATAGCTCATTATATCCCCTAAAAACGATTGGGTAAACATTTGCATAATAGAGCTTAAATACATGGGTATATAAGCAAAGCATTGTACGATGGTAACGAGCACACCCATTACAAGGGTTGTTGAGAAAAAGCCCCACCAACACTTAAAACCTAATTTAAGAGAGTGCGTAAATGCCTCAAGTATAGGGTCGTCGGTAAGTATAAATCGAGGCTGAAAAGCCAATAGTGCAATACAGATTGCAGCAAAAACCGGAAGGGTGGCAATCAGTGTAAGTTTGCTCAGAAGCGCCAACAAAACCATGATAATGCCACAGACAATAATAAAAAGAAATCCTACAATAGATGATAGGAATAGTTTGAACATATTAGCTCTCATTGCTTTCCACATACTGCTGTTGCTCGTTTTTTGCAGATTGTTTTTGTTGATAACAGTTTCTTTAATCAGCGCATAGAAAAACGAATAAGCAAAGAATGCACTGATAAGTGAAACTGCATAGCAGAGACCAATCTTTACCATGTCTTCTATTGCCACACTGCTACCAGCGTATGGGGAATTTGTAAACTTCAAAACTGCCTGTAAGAGGTAGCCTTGTATGATGCAAAATGGCAAGATAAAAAGTAATGATTGCTTGAAAAATGGTGTGGCGTATGCTTTTGTCCAATCAATGCAAAAGTTGAATTTATCACTGAAAGAGCGTTTTTCGTAAAGGTTGCAGGTGAATGTTTGCATAAAATCTTTATGGTTTTGATTAATTGTTAGAATAAAAAAGAGGAACAAGGGATGAACATATCTTTAAATATATTGTTTATACCTTGTTCCTTACAATAGTTATATTTCTTATGGGTAAGCTATAACCTTACTCGGCAACATAGTTTGCAATGTCTTCAACATTGAGGTTTATTACAAAAGTGTAGTGCTTAGCCACTTCAGCTTCAACAAAGTTGGCATAAACATGTGCACTCTTGCTAAAGAGTTCAGCATTAGCTGTGGCATTGTGAAGCAATAGGTGAAGCATTATTACATCGGCTGCCATCTCCATGAGGTGGCGTGCGCAAAGGTCGTGATAAGCTTGATCACCAGTCTCTTTAACGCGTGCTACAGCCTCCTCAAACTTGTCGGCCATAGCCTTGGCGCGTGCCTGCAACGGACGCATGGCTTCGCTTACTTCGGCTTGTTCAAACTCACGCATTTGTGACAGGTAAGAGCCATTAGTTACGTAGCGAATGGCAGCAACTACCTGCAATTGTGTGGTTCCCTCGTAGATGCTTGTAATACGTGCATCGCGATAGTAGCGTTGTATAGGATATTCCATCATGAAGCCCGAACCACCATGAATTTGCAGTGCATCATAAGTGTTTTGGTTGCAATACTCTGAGTTCATACCCTTTGCCAATGGGGTGAGCGAGTCGGCAAGTTTGGCATAAGTCTTTTGTTCCTTACGTTCTTCGGGAGTGAGTTTGCGCTCGCGAGCAATGTCGTCGAGGGCTTTGTATATATCAACGTAGCGTGAGCATTGATAAAGCAATGCACGACCTGCGTCGAGTTTAGCTTTCATCAAAGCCAACATGTCGTATACAGCTGGGAAGTTGATAATAGCTTTGCCAAATTGCTCGCGGTCGCGTGCATAGGCAAGGCCCTCGTTGTAGGCAGCTTGTGAGATACCAACACTTTGGGCTGCAATGCCAAGGCGCGCACCATTCATCAATGCCATTACGTATTTGATAAGACCAAGTTTGCGGTCGCCACAAAGTTCTGCATGAGCATTTTTGTATACAAGTTCGCAAGTGGGGCTACCATGAATGCCCAACTTGTTTTCGATGCGGCGCACATTCACACCACCTTGGCGCTTGTCGTAGATAAACATAGATAAGCCACGACCATCGGTAGTACCCTCTTCAGAGCGTGCAAGCACAAGGTGAAGGTCGGCATCGCCGTTGGTAATAAAGCGTTTCACACCATTAAGCAACCAGCAACCTTCTTCTTCAGAGTAAGTAGCTTTGAGCATTACGTGCTGAAGGTCAGAGCCAGCATCAGGCTCAGTGAGGTCCATTGACATGGTTTCGCCCGCACAGATGCGAGGAATAAAGCGGCTATGTTGGTCTTCATTGCCAAACTCATAGAGGGTTTCTATACAGTCTTGAAGACTCCAGATGTTGCCAAATCCAGCATCGCTTGCAGCCACCAACTCAGCACACATGGTGTAAGGAGTGATAGGAAAGTTAAGTCCACCAAAGCGGCGGGGCATAGTCATACCATTAAGACCAGCCTTTACCATAGCGTCGAGGTTAGCTGCTGTTCCGCTTGCATAGTGCACACGATCGCCCTCGTGGTGTGGACCTTCAATATCTACACCTTCGGCATTGTCGGCAATAGTGGTTCCAGCAAGTTCGCCTGCTATGTCGAGCACGCGTTCATAGTTGTCCATTGCATCGTCAAAGTCGATAGGTGCGTAGTCAAATTCGTCTTTGTCGCGGAAGTTGCGTTCTTTAAGTTCCACGATATGCTTCATGAGCGGATGGTTCAGCTCGAAGCGCAATTCTGGATGATCAGTATAATTGTTTGCCATTTGTTTACTTACTATTACTCTTGTAGTACTTAATGAGTTTATGAACAACCTCTTCGACTGAACCTGTAATGATGTAGTCGGCTATTTGGTTGATAGGTGCGTTGGGATCGGTATTGATAGAGATAATAATGCCGCTCTCTTTCATACCAGCCACATGTTGTATGGCACCGCTAATGCCACAAGCAATGTATACCTTGGGGCGTACGGTAACCCCCGTTTGACCTATTTGTAAGTCGTGTTCGCAGAAGCCTGCATCAACGGCAGCACGGCTTGCTCCCACTTCGCCATGAAGCTCGTGAGCAAGTTTGCGCAGAAGGTCAAAGCCTTCTTTAGAGCCAACACCATAGCCACCAGCTACGATGATAGGTGCACTCTTAAGGTTGTTAGATGCTTTTTCAACGTGGCGTTCAAGTACTTTTACAACATAGTCGGTTGAAGGAACAAACTTTGCCACATCCTCATAAACTACCTCACCATTGTAGTTGTCGCTCACTTTTTCGGCTTTCATAACGCCAGAGCGTACGGTAGCCATTTGTGGACGATGGTCGGGGTTTACAATGGTTGCAACAATGTTACCGCCAAAGGCAGGGCGAATTTGGTAGAGCAGATTGTCGTAGTGCTTTTTGTTCTTCTTGTCATCAAAATCGCCAATCTCAAGTGCAGTGCAGTCGGCTGTAAGTCCGCTTGTGAGCGATGATGACACGCGTGGACCGAGGTCGCGACCTATAACAGTGGCTCCCATCAAGCATATTTGTGGTTTTTCTTGCTTAAAGAGATTAACCAGAATGCTTGTATGTGGCTTTGATGTGTATGGGAACAAGCCCTCGGCATCAAAAACATGAAGTTTGTCTACCCCATAAGACAAAATTTCTTTCTCAACCTTGCCTTTAATGCCTGTGCCAGCAACAATGGCTTCGAGAGAGACCCCCAGTTTGTTGGCCAATTTGCGGCCTTTTGTGAGTAGTTCAAACGATACTTCCTCAACAGTAGTTTTATCTATTTCGCAATATACGAATACGTTGTTCATAACAAGTGTGTTTGTTGTTTAACCAATGGTATGACTTTCTAACAACTCTTTTATTAGGCTTTCAACATCAGCATCCGAACCCGTGAGTTGTTTGCTCTCTTTAGCTTTGAAAACAATGTTTTGCACGGCTTTTACCTTGGTGGGCGAACCTGCTAAACCGCATTGTTGCAAGTCACCATCAACATCTGCCACACTCCATTGCGCAATGGTAAGGTAAGGTTTTTTGTTGTATTCCTCAGCATAAGGTAGCGAGCCATCGGTAGGACGCTCCATTGGTGCAGAGGCACGTTTATATTTCATTACCAACTTGGCATTGCGTGGTCGACATGGTGCAGCATTTCCATTAACTGTTAGCAATATGGGCATGGGAGCCTCTACGCGCTCCATACCACCATCAATGTGGCGAGTTACAATCACTTTACCATCTTTAACTTCGTCTACGCTTGTAACGTAAGTTACTTGGTTAAGGTCGAGCTTTTGTGCAACTTGTGGACCCACTTGCGCTGTATCGCCATCAATAGCTTGGCGTCCGCCCAATACAATGTCAGGCACACCGATTTTCTTGATAGCTTGTGCCAATGCATAGCTTGTAGCTAACGTATCAGCACCAGCAAAGGCACGATCGGTTAGCAAATATCCACCATCAGCACCACGATATAGTCCTTCGCGTATTACCTCAGTGGCACGGGGAGGACCCATGGTAAGGATATGTACAGTTGAACCAGGGTTCTGCTCCTTTAAACGAAGAGCTTGTTCGAGTGCATTTAAGTCTTCAGGATTGAAGATTGCTGGCAATGCGGCACGATTAACGGTGCCTTCGGGTGTCATGGCATCTTTACCTACATTGCGAGTATCAGGCACTTGCTTTGCAAGTACTACAATTTTCAAACTCATATTTTTATATTAAGTATGTATATATTTTAAGGTTTCTTTCCTTTATGTTTCAACATTGCAATATAGGGCAAATTTACTGTTTTCAATTTATCATGCCAAGTAAACTTTACGTTTTTTCAGATAAAAACCACTAACTTTGCAAATCAAAATAAATATAACTATTGTTTATGAAACTTTCTATTATCTGTGCACTTACGCAGAATGGTGCTATAGGCAACAAGGGTGGATTGCTCTACTATCTGCCAGCAGACTTAAAGCATTTTAAACAACTCACAACGGGACATACCATTTTGATGGGACGCAAAACGTTTGAGTCGCTACCCAAAGGAGCTTTACCCAATCGTCGCAATGTAGTGGTGACACGACAAGAAAATTATGTAGCTCCAAGCATTGAAGTATTTCATTCTATTGACGATGCGTTACGCGCATGCCAAGCAGATGAGGAAGTGTTTGTTATCGGTGGTGAGAGCGTTTATGAGGCTGCTTTGCCACTTGCACAACGCTTGTGCCTTACGCACATAGAGGCTGTGCCGACAGAGGCAGACACGTTTTTCCCAACATACAATCCAAACGAATGGACCGAAGTGTGGCGTGAGCATCATGATGCAGATGAGAAGAATAAACTTGCTTATGATTTTGTAAACTATATAAGAAAATGAAACGTATAACACTCTTTTTATGCGCTTTGTCTTTGACATTTATAGCATTTGCGCAACAACGCAATGTGAAAATATCATTGCTCGAAACCAGTGATGTTCATGGCAACTACCTTCCTTACGACTTTATCAATGGAAAAGCAGGGAAGGGTAGCTTGGCACGTATATATACGTATGTAAAGCAGCTACGCCAAACTCATGGTAACGATCATGTGGTACTACTTGACAATGGAGATATCTTGCAAGGGCAGCCTACAGCCTACTATTACAATTATATGGATACCACGTCAAAGCATCTATGTGCAGAGATGATGAACTACATGCAATATGATGTAGCCACTATAGGAAACCACGATGTAGAGACAGGACATGCTGTTTACGACCGTTGGGTTAGCCAATGCAATTTCCCCATGCTTGGTGCTAATGTGATAGAAACAAAAACAGGTAAGAGCTATTGGAAACCCTACACCATTATAGAACGTCAAGGCGTAAGAATAGCAGTATTAGGTATGATAACTCCTGGCATACCCATGTGGTTGCCAGAGAACCTATGGAGTGGACTGCGTTTTGATGATATGCTGCAAGTGGCACGCAAGTATATGCCCGAAATGCGTAAGAATGCTGATGTAGTAGTGGGACTTTTCCACTCTGGAGTAGGTAAGGATAAAGGCACACCTCAAGGGGCTGAGAATGCATCGGTGGCTGTAGCGCAACAAGTGCCAGGATTTGATGTAGTGTTCTGTGGTCATGACCATCGTCGCGCATTACGCAAGGTTGTGAATACAGTTGGTGATACAGTGTGGGTTCTTAATCCTGCTGCTCAAGCCGAAGCTGTGGCTCAAGCCAATGTGACGCTCACGCTTAATGGCAAGAAAGTGGTGAAGAAACAAGTGGTGGGTAAGGTTGTAGATATTGATTCCTTAGCCCCAGATGCAGACCTGCTAAAACATTTTAAAGCACAAGCTGATACGGTAAAAGCCTTTACTTCAGAGGTGATAGGTTACAATGAAAACGATATGCAAACCACCCCTGCATTCTTTGGACCGTCTGCGTTTATTGATTTTATTCATTCTATGCAATTGTCTATTTCAAACGCTGATATATCATTTGCTGCTCCATTAGCACTCGATGCTTCTATCCCCGAAGGACCTATTCATGTGCGCGATATGTTTAACCTTTATCGTTATGAAAACCTTCTTTATGTAATGAACCTTACAGGGCAAGAGGTAAAAGATTATTTGGAGTATTCTTATGCGCATTGGACTAATCAGATGAAGTCAAAAGACGATCACTTAATGCTCTTTCGCCCAAATGCAGAGAGTATAAAGGATGCTTGGCAACGTATGCAGTATCCAAGTTACAACTTCGATTCTGCAGCTGGCATTTGCTATACGGTAGACCTTTCTAAACCTGCAGGACAAAAGATAACGATTACGCAAATGGCTGATGGTAAACCATTTTCGCTGACTGCAACTTATCGTTGTGCGGTTAATTCATATCGTGGAAATGGCGGTGGTGGTCTTCTTACAGATGGTGCGCACATACCAAGCGGTGAACTCTCCAAGCGTATTGTATGGACTACTGAAAAGGACTTGCGCTATTATCTAATGCTTGGCATACGCGAGATGGGAACGATAGCTCCACAGCCTCTTAACCAATGGAAGTTTATTCCTGAAGATTGGGCAGCCGCTGGCAAAGTAAAGGACGAGCCTTTAATGAAATAGTAATATTTCGACGTATAATAAAGGAGTGAACTACATGTTTGCTTATTTGAACAATATAGATTATACTCCCCTCTATAGATGATAAAGGTGAGATGAAAATATCACAATACATGATATATTCATCTCACCTTTTTTGTAATCTATGCCTTGACTGAGGTTTGTAAAATCCTATTGTAAAGCCTTTCGTATTGTTTTGCCACCTTTACATATTCATGGTGTTTCTTTATGTATTCAATGCTCTGTTTCTGCAAAGTTTCAATCTGAGAGGGTTGAAGAATAAGTTTCTCAATTTCAGTGTATACACTCTCGTAAGTAGGTTGTACATTGATGATAGGTCTAAGTTTTTCTTCGTGTATGATTTGATAGTTCTCGGGTTCACCACCGCCCACACATATAATGCCACGACTCATGGCTTGCAGTGCATTCATGGCTGGGGTATAGCTATAGAGTTGGTCGGTTATGACGTCTGCTCCTTCCATCAACTTGCAATATTCTGAAAAAGGTATGCCTTCAGCTATTTGAAGATTAATTTGTTGGGGATATTTAGCTTCAATGCATTTGGCTGCTTTCAACATAATATCTGTGCCCTTATATTCGCTGCGTTTTTTGCTCAAACCAATAAACAACTTTATGGCATTTCCTTCATGGTAGAACTCCGTTCGTTGTGGAAATAAATCTGTTTGTATAGGAAAGGGAATAAACGTTGTTTTGTTATGAAAAACAGGGTTATAGCATCTCCAATATTCATAAAGTCCTGCTACAATAGCATCGCAATCATTGGCTATGTAGGTGTTAAGTTTCTCTTTTGCTGTACCAATCCAGTCCAATCTCTCTTTGTTGGCATCAGCATTGTAGCGAAGTTGCGAACCAATGTTGAAGTCGCTGTATTTAAAAGGACTATGGGCAGAGTTGCATGTTTTAACCCAATAATAGTCCATGCCGAAGGCTGCCATAACCATGCACTTGTTGTGCTTGCGTAGGTAATGATAAATAGGAAAAATACGTTCGGCCTTGAGTTCAAGAAACATGGGATTGATAAGTTGAACAATATCATATCCACGTAAGGAAGGTAAAATGCTCAGTAATTTCAAGTAGTATCGTATGCCATCAAAAGCCCTATCTTTTCGTACAAGCGAAATGTCACGAGGATAGTTTTTCCAAAAGTCACCATTTGAAACAACGGTTACTTTATGCCCGAGTTTTCTAAGACCGAGTGCAAGTGTCCAATGCACATTGCTATATTCGCCAAAAAGAAGTATTTTCATGAATGATAATATTAATGTAAGCAATGAGCTAAAATGCTGCGTGTAAAACTATTCAGTGTTAGCCAACGAAAAAGAGTGTATTTCATGCCATAATGCTTAGTGGACAAAGGCCAAATGCCAGCATCTTTTAGTCGTAGAATAGTTCTGTCTAAAATATTTCTATTGTGCGTAAAGCGCATGATGTTATATATATAATCTTCAGTAATTTGTGCCACTCTTCTCTCTAATGCAAGTTTGTCATAACCTTGAGCCTTTAATTGCATTTGGTGAAGTCGAAAAATGATGCGTTCAAAATCAAGGAAACGCTTCTTGGTATAATCCAACCCAGTGTAATGAGTAAGCGAACCTAATCTTTGATTATAAAAATAAGCAGTGCTAAGCGTGTGGTAGATACGTTTGCATTTTAAAAATAGCAAGGGAGTATACTCTTCATCTTCATAAAAACTACCATTCGTAAAGCGCAATCCGTTGCCTATCTCTCGCTTAAATATGTAGCACCATGGCATTACTCTTACATAGTGACTTTTCATGTAATTAGCTCCAGATAGAGGGCCTTTTATATTGCAAAGAATAGCTTTACTTTTTTCAGAGTCAATACTTCTGAATGTTAATAAATCAGCGTCTTTGTCAATAGCAAAATGGATAAGTTGAATGTATATAGCAGGAATGATATAATCGTCGGCATCTACAAATTGGATGTATTTGCCTTGTGCCACATTAAGTCCAGCATTGCGTGCTGCCGCAGCCCCCTTGTTGGTTTGCCTAATACATATTATGTTTTTTGTTAAAGCAGTAGGTAGCGTTTCTTTTATAGGCAATTCGCTACCATCATCCACTACAATCACCTCCTTGTTTATATCAGCCCCAATCTCATAAATGCTATTAATGCACTTGAGCAATAGGTTAGTAGGTATGTTGTAAACTGGGATGACAAAACTAATTAATGGAGGATGTTCTTGCATAACTTTCGCAACAGATTATAGGTTTTACAAAATAGTGAAATGCCAAAAATGCGTTGCGCTATTATTTTTGGTGTAAGTGCTAAAGGCAAGGTGTGGAGCAGTATTTTATCCTTTCCGCATCGAGTATAAACGTCTATTTGCACATTGAGCGCATGTTTGCAGAACAAGGCATAGTCTGCATGGCTCGTATTGTGTGGTCTTTTCCATTTAAGTCTTTCGAACGCAAGTACCAAAGCTTCTAAGAGGTCGCATAGCTCTGTTTTAGCTTTTGCAGTGATGCTATTGTTGTTGTAACAATAGTAGTAAAGTACAGGCGAAATAAGAACGCATTGCCCATATTCATTAAGAACATTTATCATGGTAAACACATCTTCAAACTTCTTATTCTCTTGAAATTTGATGTGTTCAAACACTTCACGTCTGAATAACTTGTTACAAGCATAACAATGTTCGTAGCCTTTGGCAGAAAACCAGTATTCTTCTGCAGAGTAAATAACTCGATGCTCAAAGGCGAGCGTTGTTTCTTGTTTAGCATTGCCCACCCATTTGTGTATTCCAAATTCAGCGAAGGCACATTGTTTGTATTTTTGTAGTTCATTTAAGGCTATTTCAATGGTATTGGGCTTAATATAGTCATCAGAGTCAATAAAGAGTAGGAAGTTTCCATTAGCATGCTCAATTCCAGTGTTTCGTGCAGCTCCTAATCCTTTATTGGGTTGATGAATAACTTTGATACGTTTGTCTTTATCTACAAAGTCATCACATATTTGTGGCGAGTTGTCGTCAGACCCATCATCAATCAATATCATCTCCCAACAAGTATATGTTTGCGCCAACACGCTATTGATACAGCGTGCCAACGTACTTTCTGTTCGATATACAGGTATGATTATGGATACTTTCATGCGTAGTATTTTAATGTTTAAGCAATATGCAATATTACAAAGAAACTTTTATTTTCAGCAAGTATTGGGTGATAAATAAAATAAGTAGGTACTCAATATGATTGCTTTTGAGTACCTACTTAATGATTTTTATAGAGTTTTTATGCCTTTTCTTTTCTCTTGTATTTAAGAGTTTTCCATGCATCAATAACGTGGTGTCGCGAGTTGCTTATGCTTGCCTTGTACACAGTACATGTGGTGATAATATATACCAAAGTCTGTACCCACAACATGTACCAATCATGCTCTACATCGGCTAACGAAGCCCCCATGTTGTTGATAGCCACAAATCCGTGAATACCAAATGTTGATGGGAATATGTAGCTAATGGCTTTCCATGCATTAGGAACTGCACTGCCAGGCCATGAAATACCAGAGATAAATAGCAATGGTACAGAGGTAAACACAATGAGCATAATACACATTTCGCGGTGTCGTACAAATGCGCTAACTGTCATGGCAAAGAAGATTGACGCAACAAGAAATGGCAATGTAAAGCAAGCTATGTGCCACGGATTACCTATTTGATTGAGGTGAAATAAGTGTGGTACTACTGCCAGTATGTAAACGCATAGCGGTATGTACACAAGCATATAGGCCAAACCTTTGCCAAGAACAATGCGCAACAAACCGCGGTGATGCTTATTAACTGCAACAAGATCTCTAAACTGATTATGCTCTCTTGCTGTGCCTGCTGCCATGCCTATGCCCAACAAAAGTGTTTGCTGAATGATGAGAATGAGCACGGCTGGGATGAGAAATGTGGCAAAACCATTTTGTGGATTGAATATCGACACCTCCTCATACTTAATAGGATGTTCAGCCACTTCGTCTTGTTGTTCAGTAGTTCCCCCAGCTCTTTTCACCTTAATGTTAGCATTCATAGCCAGGCTTACATTGGTGTTGGCAGTGAGCACACTCTTATAGTAGAGCATACCACTCATGTCGGCATAAGCACCTACATACACCTGCTCACCCTTGTTGAGATGGCTTGTAAAGTCGTTGGGTATATGTATTATGCCATAGGCATCGCGGTGTTTTATCATATTTTTAGCCTCGCTCATGTTAGCACAATACGACACGATTTTAACATCGGGTGTAGCATCTACATGGCGTATGTACTCTCTGCTTTGTGCGCTTCGGCAGTCGTCTACAACCGCTACCGGAACATCGCGTACTACCTCATTAGTATAAATAAAGGTGTAGAGTAGAGGATAACCTAAGGGCACAAGAAAAAAGAAGATGATTACGCCTTTGTCACGGATGATGGTGCGCAATTCCTCTCTGAATATGTAGTTAATGTCCGACAGTGATTGTCGCCAAATAGATAAAAAAGACATAGGCGTATATTATGGTTCGTATTCGTAGAATTTCATTACCTTTTTCAAGCGTGACATGAATGGTAATGGCAGAAGTAGGAATATAAGCAACGATAAGGCAAAGGGCCATGCATTTGCTATGTTATATCCATCGAGAGCGCAGTTTACGTAAAGCAGATAGTAATGTCGCAAAGGAAATAAATACGACAAGCCTTGTAGTATAGGGTGCATAGCCATTACGGGAAACGACATGCCCGAAATGCTAAACGATATTACGCCCCAAAGCGAAGCAAACGAAAGTCCCAAGCGTAGGGTAGGGAGCATAGTAAACATAAATACGCCCAAACCTTGGCAACCTACTACAAAGAGTGCCATTACGCACCACATGCACATAATGCCACAGTTACACGGAAAATGCAAATAGCCATAGAGTAGCAATATGTAGAGTGTGCCCATAAGCAAAAAGATAATGCCTTGGGGCAACAATTTACTTGTTAGGGCAACTATGATGCTATCATTAGCCGATTCCATAAGTTCGTCTGATGTACCAAACTTGAGTTCAGATCCAAGGCTATATACTGTGGTCATAAATATAAATATGCCTAGCATGCCAGGAATGATGATGTTAGATAGGTACACATTGTAGTTGAGCCAGGGGTTGTTAACGGCATGCATATCAATCACAATAGGCTGCAGATACGCCATGGCTTGTTTTTCAGTTGCACCTTTGGCATAGAGCACAGTACGTGTAGCTGCCCCCGATGCCAGTTCAGACATAGTACGCATATCTCGATAGAGCAGCGAACCTGCTACGAGATAAGAGCTATTGGTATAGAACGAAACTGTTGGAATGCGCTGCAATTGAGCTTGTTTAGTTGTTCCGTGCGGAATGAGGTAAAAACCATAAATATCTCCCTTCTGAACAGCTTTGCGTGCATCTGTAACGTTTGCATATTCGTGTGCGATGTCGCTCATTTGAAATGCATCGAGGTTGCGTGCCAAATTGCGTGTAGTGGTAGTATGGTCCTCGTCTACAAGGCCCATAGGCATGTTCTCTGGCAATCCCTCTTTCATCAAAGATGTAAAGAAAAAATAGCAAAAGAGCGGAGCCAAAACCATGCAAAACAAGTAGATGGGTTGAGTGCAAATGCGGCGCAACTCACGTGTAAATATGTTGCAACTTTTGCTGGATTGTTTGATATCTTGCATAAGCTATTTGGTTTGGGCAGGAGCAAACAATACGCTCATGCCAGGTCGCAGACCCTCTATTTTTTGAACAGGCGAAGCTTTAATTTCAAAGGTCTTCATATCAAATTGTCCTGTAGTCTTAGTAGCTTTCCATGCTGCATAAGAGCCAAGGTCTTTCATGTAATATACCCTAAGCGTTACCTCTTTATTGCCAAGTGCAGGGATGGTAGCCTTAAAGGTATAGTTCATCTTAAACGATGATAAATGGTCTTCGCGGATATTAAATGTTACCCACATATCGTTCATTATAGCTACATTCATAATGGGCGCACCTGTACCCACAAGTTCACCTATTTGTGGAAAGATATCGGTAACTTCGCCATCGGCTGAGGCTATCAGTACCGTTTCTTTGATATAGGAGTTCACTTCTCTTACAGCCCCTTTAGCGCGATTAACAAGCGCCGCTGCAGCTTCTTTATCCTCAATCTCAGCTCCATTTTTAGCCATATCGTATTGCGATTTGGCTGCTTTTTCTGTTGCGATAGCGGCATTTCGCTGGGCTGTAACCTCGTCTAATTTTTGAGCAGTCATAACGCCTTGTTCAAATAGTCGCTTTACGCGGTTGTATGATTTTTCAGCAATATCAACGCCAGCTTTAGCCTTTTGCCACATCTCGTAGGCAGCGGTGATTTGCTCTTGTCGAGCACCCTTTTCAGCTTTTTTACTTTGTGCAGCAGCAGCATCTTCGGCAGCTTGAGCTTGCGAGAGTTTGGCAGATACATCTGGTGCTTCGAGTATAGCTAAAGTGTCGCCAGCGTGTACATAGTCACCCTCTTTAACAAGATATTTAAGCACACGCCCAGGCACTTTGCTCGACACTCTGTATTCAGTAACATCGGCTTGTCCCTGTATGGTGTCTGAGTCATTGTTGAATGCGTATAAACTGCCTATGATTACCAATAAGGTAATGCCAGCAATGATAAATATGGCGGGTAAAAAATTTGCTTTTTGTTTCATGTCGTATATGTATTTTCAATGTAATATATGCTGTAATCTATACTATTAGGCTCAAAGTCCCAATGCTTTGTTGTAGGCGGCTCTACAAAGTTTTATGTCGATTTGCGAGTCTATCTTATCGCTATGAGCTTGCAACCAAGCGGTTTGTGCTTGTAGCAAGTCGGTAGTGTTAATAACTCCTTCCTTAAATCCCACTTGTGCAGTACGTAGGTTTTCTTCGGCTTTATCGAGGTTTTTAAGGCTTAGTTGCAGTTTGCGGTTGGCTTCGTTTACTTTAAAGGCCTCTTGAGTAACTTGCAGTTCAATCTTCTCTTTAGCCTCATCGGTTTTGAACTTAGCCATTTGTTGCTCTGCTTGTGCAGCACGAACTTTATATTTGGTCTCGCCCCAATTCCATACGGGCACTTTCAGCATCACGCCTACAGCCCATGTACCTCGAAAACGTTTCTCAAATCCGTTAAACACATTAGGGTTCGACACCATGTAGCCACCCGTAAGTGCCAATTGGGGGAGTACTGCCGCTCTTTCAACTTTGGCTTTTTCGCCATAGATGCGTTGTGCTGTGTTGAGTTGAGCTATTTCTGTACGGTTGTTAAAAGCCGTGTTCACATCTGCCGTGATATTGGCAGTTTGTGTCGGAAGGTCGTTGGTGTCTTCATCGGCAAGTCTTGGTGAAGAGTCGAGCGGAATGCCACATAGTTGGCATAGCAACATACGCGACAATGTAAGTCCGTCGTCAATCTTCATAAGTGTCATTTCGGCTTCATTAAGTTTCACACTTACTGCCAATTCGTTGCTTTTGGTAGCCACACCTTCGTGTATCATTTTTATCACATCAGAGTCGAGATGAGCCAACATATCGCGGTAGCTTTTAGCTAATCTCTTTTTGTTTGTTAGCGAAATCACCTGCCAATATGCTTTGTCTACATCAAGCGTAATGTCAAGTTCGTCGGCATGTAGTTGTTGCTCTGCCAATGTTTTTTGATACTTTGTAATATTTTCATATGCTTTGATTTTACCACCCATATATAGAGGTTGTGTTAGTAAAATCATGCCAACTGTGAGATTTCGAGTATCAGTTCTGAAGGCATCAGTCACGCTTTTCCCAAGGCTGTTACCCATTTGAGCAAATTCGGGCAATTTGCCTGATACTTGTTGCACAAGCGGGGCAAGGTCGGGATATTTCGTTATAAATTCTTGTGCAATGGTGCTAAACTGTCCGCCATATTGAGTGAGCATATTGCTACCTAAGTTGTTAAAGCTTGCCTTTTGCTTATTGCTAAGTAATGAAATTTCATTACCCGATCGCATATAGCCAGCAGTGAGTGATATTTTGGGCAGATAGTTGGTGTGAGCGGCTTTGCTGTCCCAATTAGCCTTTTCTATTTTCGCTTTGCTTTGTGCCAATTCCTTGTTATTACGCAGAGCCAATGCCCTACAACTATCAAGCGACAATACCTGTTGTGCCACGCTATTAAGTTGCCATGTGGCCAAAGCTATTATGAAGAGTAGTCGTTTCATATATAAGTGTTAGATATACAAATATAATTTATTCTGCAAAAATAAAATTTTTATCTATTGTGCTCAAATAGTTGGTATGTGAATGGGAAAAATAGAACAAACAAGCCGTAATTAAGGTCCTAATTAAGGCTATAAAAATCATGCTTTGACGATACAAAAGAGCAGAGAAGTTTAACTTTATAATCTACAAGTTAAACTTCTCTGCTCCTTTGTTTTTAATGTAGAGAGGTACCCAGCAGATTCGAACTGCTGTACACGGTTTTGCAGACCGCTACCTAGCCACTCGGTCAGGGTACCATAAATAGTGTATGATATAAATGTTTAATAATAAGTTCTGTTTATCAAATGTGAGTGCAAAGGTATAATTTTATTTTATATTGCCCAAATTAAAAGCGTTCTTTATTATGCTTAATAAGGCAAGGTGTGTAAACGCACAAACCGAGGTAAATAGCTTTTTAGCTTGTTTACCTCGGTTTGGTCGGAAAGAGGCGACTCGAACGCCCGACCCCTACGTCCCGAACGTAGTGCGCTACCAACTGCGCTACTTTCCGATTTTAGTTCAGTGCAAAGTTATGAACATTTTAGCACACAACCAAATTCATGTGGGCTTTTTATGTTTTTTAATTGTTAGTAGGTGGTGTGGTTATTTCATAACATGTTCTATAAATAACCAACGCCATAACCTATTTTTTTACCGTAACATCTACCACAATTTTAGAGTGCTCGGGGTCGTTGGTAATGAGCAAAACACGTCGGCGACCCTTAAAATAAGAGGTGTTTGATGTGATGGTAATCTTCATTTTTTCGGTTTCGCCAGGGTTTATTCTTCGTTTATTTAGACTCACACCAATACCTGGATTGTACACTTGTAGGGTGTTGATAACCAATGGGGTCTTTCCCTTGTTTGTTATGAAAATTTGTCCCGACACCTTTTTCTTTTTTCCAAGTGGTGGCAATGTGATATGGGTGCTATCGAGCACGGCTATAGGTGCAAGTGCTTGCTGTGTGGGAGAGTCAAAAAAGTCGGGCAGAAGTGTTGCCGAAACGTTTATCTCGTTCTCCTTGCTTACGCGGTCGCCCATAAAGCGGCTCAAGTATATGCTTGTTTGCGTAAGTCCCATGTTGTGTAAGTCTTGGCTATTAAGTGTGAGCAAAATGCGCCCCACACGCCCTGGGCGTATAACTGTTGGGTCGGCATGTGCCGTGAGATATTTAGGTAAGTGCATCAGTTCGGGACGGAAAGAGCGCTTACTTGTGTTCAGAATGCTTAGCACGTAGGTAGGCGTTTCTCCGCGATTAACATCGTCAAATTCCACATCGTCTGTCGAAAGCAAATAGTCACCAACCTTGTAGGGATACTCTTGTGAGTGTTTGGTGTCGTTATTCATAGCCACCACGCCCACCATGTTTAGGTAGTGAGGTTCATTGTCTAAGTTTGTATAAACAGCTATTGATTTGCTGAAATGTCCAAGCAATTCAGCATTGTAGGTAGCCTTGATATATCCGCTCCCACCAGGACCTATAGGGGTGGTAGTCCACGAAACGAGCGTACATCCGCAGTCTGTTCTAACGTTTGTAATAATGAGGTCTTGTGTGGCTTTATTTGTCACTTTAAAGGTTACTGTACTTGGTTTTTTCCAAAGCATAGTGCCCATTTCTTGTGTAGTATTATCAAATTCCATTTTGGGTTGTGCACTAACCGTAAATGCGGTTACAAATGCAAGTACCAATGTGGAGAGTAAGTGTTTCATGTTGAATAGTAATTGAAAACTAAACGTTTAGAGTCGTGTGCTGCCTTTGCGTAAATGGCAAGCAGTAAGCCTTTAAATGTTTAAATAGATGTTGCAAAGTTAAGAAAAAAATACGAGATGTTGTTGGGTATCAAGATAAGTTGCTATCTTCGCATAACGAAGAAGCATAAACGTGCAGTTAAACCTTAGGTAGTAGAATAAAAAATAATACATAACGATATGAAGTTTATTTCGTGGAATGTCAATGGCCTACGTGCCTGTGATGGCAAAGGATTTCGTGAAACGTTTAGGGCGTTGGATGCTGATTTCTTTTGCTTGCAAGAAACCAAAATGCAACCACACCAATTAGATATAGCGTTTGACAATTATCAGTCGTTTTGGAACTCGGCAGAGAAAAAAGGTTATTCGGGCACAGCCATATTTACAAAGCACACCCCTCTAAGTGTTACCTATGGTATAGGGGTAGATGTTCATGACCACGAAGGCAGAGTAATAACCCTCGAAATGCCTAATTTTTATCTTGTAACGGTGTATACACCCAACTCGCAAGATGGTTTGCGACGCCTCGATTATCGTATGGAGTGGGACGATGCTTTTCGCTCTTACGTCAAGAGCCTTGATTCTAAAAAGCCTGTGGTGATGTGTGGTGATATGAATGTGGCACACACCGAAATTGACCTAAAGAACCCTAAAACCAATCGAAAAAATGCAGGTTTTACTGACGAGGAAAGAGCAAAATTTACAAAGCTGCTCAACGAAGGTTTTACCGACACATTTCGTTTTTTTAATCCAACAACCGAGGGAATTTACTCATGGTGGTCGTACCGTTTTAAGGCACGTGAGAAAAATGCAGGATGGCGCATCGACTATTTTTTGGTGAGCAATAGCTTGCAAGCAAAGTTGAAAAATGCCAGCATTCACACCGAGATATATGGCTCAGACCATTGTCCTATTGAAGTAGATATTGACTTTTAGAGATGATGCACAAAATTTGCTTCATGTTCAATATCTATGACTCAGAAAAGCGTGAACTAACAAACGATTATAAAACTAATTAAGAATAATTATGAAGCAGTTCTTTAAATACGTATTAGCCACAATTGTGGGTTTCTTCTGCGTAGGGATATTCATGAGCATTATAGGGCTTGTTATGCTTGGCTCTATGATGGTGGCAGATAGCCAAAAGCCTTCTCTAAAGGAAGGTTCTGTTTTGCACATAGCGCTTAGTGGCAATATCAATGAGCGTGCAAACGACAATCCTTTTCGCTCGTTAATGGGAAATAGCACCTTAGAGTCGCAAGGTCTTGATGATATTCTAAAGGCCATTAAGGTGGCAAAAAACAACAGTCAGATAAGCGGTATTTACCTTGAAGGAGGTGCAATGTCTACCGATTATGCCACATTACAAGAGCTTCGTAAAGCCTTGGTAGACTTTAAACAAAGCAAAAAGTTTATATTAGCTTATGCCGACACGTACACGCAGGGAAGCTATTATCTGTCGTCGGTGGCAGATAAAGTGCTTATCAATCCAAGTGGTATGATAGATTGGCGTGGCATTGCCTCGCAACCAATTTTCTTTACCGACTTGTTGAAAAAAGTTGGTGTAAAGATGCAAGTGTTTAAGGTAGGAACTTACAAAAGTGCGGTTGAACCCTTCATTCTTACGGGTATGAGTGATGCCAATCGTGAACAACTTCAATCGTGCATTAGCGATATTTGGAGTGGCATTTGCCAAGATGTGTCGGCCTCTCGACACATCCCTACATCCAACCTCAATGCTTTAGCCGATGGCTATATCACCTTTTCACAACCCGAAAATTATGTAAAGTCGCACCTTGTTGATTCGCTATCATACATCGATGGTGTGCGCAGCAAATTGCGCCAACTAAGTAAGCAAGAACAAGTGAACTTGGTAACTCCATCAGAACTTGCTAAGCTCGATGAGCCCTCAAGTTCGTCAGATAACATTGCGGTTTATTATGCCCAAGGCGACATTGTAGACGAGGTTTCAACCACTTCGCTCACTAGTGGCGAACAGCAGATAGTGGGCAGCCGTGTGGTAGACGATTTAGATAGACTTGCCAACGACGACAATGTTAAAGCCGTGGTTATTAGAGTAAACTCTGGTGGTGGTAGTGCCTATGCTTCAGAGCAAATGTGGCGTGCCGTTCAGTTATTGAAAAAGAAAAAGCCCGTTGTAGTTTCGATGAGTGGCATGGCAGCTTCGGGCGGTTACTACCTATCGTGTGGTGCCGATTACATTGTAGCAGAGCCTACCACACTCACTGGTAGTATTGGCATATTTGGTATGATACCCGATGCCTCTGGCCTTTTGACCGAAAAACTCGGTTTACACTTTGATGTGGTAAAAACTAATAAGGCTTCAGATTTTGGAGCCATGGGACGCGCTTTTAATGCAGACGAGGCAGCAGCCATGCAAGGGTATGTAAATCGTGGCTACTTGCAGTTTATAACGAGAGTTGCTAACGGCCGACACATGACTACAGCACAAGTAGACCGCATAGGTCAAGGCCGTGTGTGGACGGGGAGCCAAGCCTTAAAGCTGAAGTTGGTTGACAAACTTGGCACACTCAACGACGCTATAGCAGTGGCTGCAAGTCGTGCCAAACTCAAGGACTATGCCGTAACCTCTTATCCCGATAAAGAGTCCTGGATGTCGCAAATTTTCAACTCTACAACAAAAGACGACTATATGGAACAAAAGCTACGCATGGCTTTAGGCGAGTATTATGCACCACTCCGTTTTGTAACATCGCTTCGTAGCTATGATGCTAAGAACTGCGTACAGGCACGTATGTATTATTGGCCTAACGTAAAATAAATATTCATATCCTAAAAATAATAACTCCTTAATGCTTTTAGGCAACAATAGGGCTTGTGCATATCGTAAGACACAAATACTCAAAATGCAATAAAACCTTGCTAATTGCCTAATAATTAAGGAGTAATTATTTAACTTTACGTAAAGTTCTCACGTATCACGCCCGTGATACGCACGTATCACGCCCATGATACGCACGTATCACGCCCATGATACGCACGTATCACGGCCGTGATACGCGAGAACTTTTCGCATTCTTTAGGCAAAAGAACAAAGAAGTGGCACAATCACTATACAAATAATAATAAGCAATATGAACTTTCAAGCATTACTAGCCCCCATTACGTTTCCGTTGTCTGTTATATATGCAGCGGTTGTGAAAGTGCGTGCATGCTTGTTCGATTGTGGCGTGTTGCGTCAGCACACTTACCCCATCCCCATCATTTGTGTGGGCAATCTGTCGGTTGGTGGCACGGGCAAAACTCCACATGTTGAGTATATATTGCGCTTGTTGCATCAAGAGGGTTATAGGGTGGCAATGTTGTCGCGAGGATATGGCAGAAAAACGCATGGCTACATCCTGGCAGATGTCCATCGGCACACGGCAACCGACGTTGGCGACGAACCTTACCAAATGATGCTTAACTGCCCCTATGCCACAATAGCGGTGTGCGAAAAGCGTGCTTATGGCATAGAACAGCTCATGCAACTTTCGCCTAAAATAGATGTGATAGTGCTCGATGATGCCTTTCAGCACCGCTACGTAAAGGCTGGGCTTAACGTGCTACTCACCGATGCTCACCGTCTTTACATCCACGACCACTTATTGCCATGGGGCCGTTTGCGCGAACCATTGTCAGCAGCCAAGCGAGCGCAAGTGGTGGTGGTAACGAAATGTGTAAACAACGAAAAACCTTCTTTGCCTCTTGCTCAAGGCCAACAGCTCTTTTATAGTAGCATAGCCTATGGACTTCCGCAATGGCTAAAGCCATCCAATGTGCCAATGGCAAACTATAAGGGGCAACGCGTCATGCTTGTTGCGGGCATTGCTAACCCGATGCCTCTATACCACTATCTGCAACAACAAGGGGCAGAGGTAGAGTTGGTAAAATTTTCTGATCACCATACCTTTAATAATAAGGACATAGCGCAACTAAACCGCACATGGCAACAAAAGCATTGCACCTTGGCAGTAACTACACAAAAGGATAGTACACGCTTGCAATTGTTACTTAACCAACTTGCTACAAACCTAAGTCAACACTTGGTGGTGCAACCCATAACGGTAAAAATAACCAATAGCATCCCAAACAAACAATCATTTAACCAAATCATACTTCATTATGTTAGAACAAATAAAAGAAACTGCAGCGTGGATTGAAGCACACACACAGATGCGTCCACACACAGCTATTATCCTGGGAACAGGACTCGGACACTTAGCCGCAGAGATAGATATTGTAGATGAATTTCCGTATAAGGATATTCCTAACTTCCCCGTTAGCACCGTAGAGGGACATAGTGGAAAACTTATCTTTGGACGTCTTGGCGAGAAAGATGTAATGGCGCTCGAAGGTCGTTTTCACTATTACGAGGGTTACAACATGAAGCAAGTAACCTTTCCTATCCGCGTGATGTACGAATTGGGCATCAAAAATCTCTTTGTGAGCAATGCATCAGGTGGTGTAAACCCAACATTCGAGATTGGCGACCTTATGCTCATTACAGACCACATCAACTTCTTGCCCGAACATCCTCTTCATGGTCCTAACTTCCCAACAGGTCCTCGTTTCCCCGACATGCACGAGGCATATGACCACGAGTTTCTTGATATGGCACGACAAATAGCTAAGGAAAAAGGCATTAAGACAGTTGAGGGCGTATACCTTGCCACACAAGGTCCAACCTACGAAACGCCAGCAGAGTATAAAATGTATCGCACCTTTGGTGCCGACGCTGTGGGCATGTCTACTGTTCCCGAGGTTATCGTAGCACATCACTGTGGCATCCGCACCTTTGGCGTGAGTATCATCACCGACTTGGGCGTTGAAGGAAAAATAGTAGAGGTAAGCCACGAAGAAGTGCAAAAGGCTGCTAATGCTGTACAACCGCTTATGGCCGACATTTTCCGCGAGTTGGTACGTCGTATCGACTGATTTTCATGTTCATAAAATAACAAGTGCATTACTCACTTTGGGGGCACAAACTGATAAAAGCGAAAGGCTTTATTCTGCTTTAAGAATAAAGTTTTTCGCTTTATAGCTATAGTAACGTTTACATTAATAAAAAAATATCGTAAAAAATATAGCTTTTTGTTTGTTATAACTAAAAAATATACTACTTTTGCCGTTGAAAATAAATAAAACTTGAATGATTGAAAGATAGATGTTTGCTTATGAAAATGCCGAGGCTATCGGTAGCAAATCAGTCTTTAACTTCAAGCAAAATAAACATAGATACATCATGTTGTCACGCGCATTCTTCTTTTACGGCTTTTATTTTTACTTTGCTGAACAAGTGAAGCGGGATGTCGTATGCCAACAATCTTAACATGATAAAGTTTTATGAAATCCCGCTTCTGAATAAGGAGCGGGATTTTTTAATACATAGTGTTATCGTATCTAACACTCACAGATTGGTATAAAAGAAAACAAGTTTACAATATATGAAGAAAATAGCTATTCAAGGCATAAAGGGGTCGTTTCACGATATAGCGGCACACCAGTATTTTGCAAACGATGATATAGAACTGATATGCTGCGACACCTTTGAAGAGATATTTCAAGCTATGCGCGACGACTATTCTCGCCTTGGTCTCATGGCTATTGAAAACACTATTGCTGGCTCGCTCTTACACAATTATGAATTGTTACGCGAAAGTGGTATGACCATCATTGGCGAACATAAACTACACATTGAACATAGCATCATGTGTTTACCTACCGATGATTGGGACACCATAACCGAGGTAAACTCACACCCCGTGGCTTTGGCACAGTGCCGACAATTTCTGAGCAAACACCCACAGATAAAGGTGGTTGAGGCTGAAGATACCGCAGGATCGGCAGAGATGATTAGCCGAAAAAAACTACACGGACACGCTGCTATATGCCATGCCGGAGCAGCACCTCTTTATGGCATGAAAGTGCTTGAGCAACACATCGAAGACAATAAACACAACTATACTCGCTTCTTGTTAATGAGCGACCCTTGGGCTGCTGATAAGCTACGTGACCTTCATCGAACCAATAAGGCAAGTATCGTGTTTTCGCTTCCTCACGAAGAGGGATCGCTTTCACAAGTGTTAAGCATCTTCTCATTCTATAAAATAAACCTAACAAAAATACAATCACTGCCTATCATAGGTCGCGAGTGGGAATATATGTTCTACGTAGATGTAACTTATGATGATTATGTACGCTATCGTCAAAGCATCGATGCTGTAAGACCCTTAATCAGAGAACTCAAAGTGCTTGGCGAATACATGGGTAAGTAAATTTATGTAGCACAATCGTATCAAAAAAACAAAAAATTATAAACTATGATTGATATACAACCAGCAGACAGACTACAAAGTGTCAGCGAATACTATTTTTCGCGAAAAGGCAAGGAAGTGGCACGCATGAATGCTGAAGGTAAAGATATAATATCATTGGCCATAGGTAGCCCCGATATGCCACCTTCGTCAACAACCATCGATACGCTTTGTAAGGAAGCTCAAAAGGCTGATGCACACGGCTATCAACCAACTGCTGGCATACCACAGTTGCGCGAGGCTATGGCTGGTTTCTACAAAAGATGGTTCAATGTTGAACTTGATCCTAAAACTGAGATACAACCGCTTATAGGCTCTAAAGAGGGTATACTCCATACAACACTCGCCTTTGTTAATCCTGGTGACAAAGTGCTTGTACCCAACCCTGGCTATCCCACTTATACCTCGCTCTCAAAGCTTCTTGGCTGCACCATCGTAAACTATAATTTGCGACCAGAAAATGGGTGGCAACCCGACTTTGATGAGTTAGAAAGCATGGATCTCACTGGTGTAAAACTGCTTTGGTGCAACTATCCTAACATGCCAACCGGAGCACCAGCACAGCGCAATACCTACAAAAAGTTGGTTGATTTTGCACAACGTCACCACATCGTTGTGGTAAATGACAACCCATATAGTTTTATCTTAGGCAAAGAGCATTTAAGTATATTGCAAGTGCCAGGGGCTAAAGATTGCTGCATTGAGTTTAACTCTATGAGCAAAAGCCACAACATGCCAGGTTGGCGCGTGGGCATGCTTGCAACCAATGCTACCTTTGTGAGTTGGATACTCAAAGTAAAGAGCAACATAGATTCGGGTACCTTCCGCCCATTGCAATTGGCAGCGGCACAGGCTTATCAAAACACCGATGAATGGCACCACGAGGCTAACGTAAATGTTTATGCCAAACGTCGCAAACTTGCGGGCGAAATCATGGATGCCTTACATTGCGAGTACGACCCTAAACAGGTGGGTATGTTTCTGTGGGGACATATCCCCGATGAATATAACAACGTAGAAGACTTAACCGAAAAGGTGCTTCATGAAGCTCGCGTATTCATCACTCCAGGCTTTATATTTGGCTCAAATGGAAAACGCTACATTCGCATCTCGCTTTGCGCAAAAGAGGATAAACTTGCAGAAGCATTGCAGCGTATAAAGGCTGTATTTAAATAAAATAGCAACAAATAATTATTATAGATAAACGAGGATACACTCAAAGGATTTTTATAACTTTTATCCCATATTAAGGATGGTATGAAGCATATAAACAAGGGTGCATCATAAAAACATATTCATTATGGAACTTAATCTTACTCCACTCAACCTAACAGAACACGACGACAAACGTCCAGTGGTTATAGCAGGTCCTTGCTCTGCCGAGACAGAGGAACAAGTTATGAACACAGCTGCGCAACTTGCAAAAAAAGGCATCAAGTTATTCCGTGCCGGCATTTGGAAACCACGTACAAAACCAGGTGGCTTTGAGGGCGTTGGCGAAGTTGGACTTTCTTGGCTCAACCGCATACAGAAAGAGCTTGGTATGAAGGTTTGCACCGAGGTGGCTACGCATGCACATGTTGAGGCTTGCTTAAAAGCAGGCGTTGATTTGTTGTGGATTGGTGCGCGCACTGTGGCTAACCCGTTCGCTATGCAAGAGATTGCCGATACGCTCAAAGGTGTTGATATCCCCGTATTGGTTAAGAACCCAGTAAATCCTGATCTCGAACTATGGATTGGTGGATTGGAACGTATTAACCAAGCTGGTATTACTCGTTTGGGTGTGATACATCGTGGTTTCTCAACATACGAAAAGAAACTTTATCGCAACCTTCCTATGTGGCATATCCCCATTGAGTTGCGTCGTCGTTGCCCTGGCTTGCCTATCTTTGGCGACCCTAGTCACATTGGTGGAAAGCGCGAACTTGTAGCCCCATTGTGCCAGCAAGCTATGGACTTAGGCTTTGAAGGACTAATTATTGAGAGCCATTGTAACCCTGATGCAGCATGGAGTGATGCTTCGCAACAAGTTACTCCTGATGTACTCGACTTTATACTCGATAAGCTTGTTATTCGCAAAATGACAGAGTCTACCGAAAGCTTAAATGCACTTCGTGGACAGATTGATGAAATTGATAACTCGCTTATCGAACTTATGGCTAAACGCATGCGCATCAGCCGCGAGATTGGTCAGTATAAGCGACAACACGATATGACCGTGGTACAAACAAGCCGCTATACTGAAATTCTTGATAAACGTGGTGCACAAGGTGTTCTTTGCGGTATGTCGTCAGACTTTATCAAGGCTGTGTTTGAAAGCATACACGAAGAGAGCGTTCGCCAACAAATTGAAGTGATGAATAAAGACTAAATAGAGTAGGGAGATTATTTGTTATGCGAATACTTATTCTCGGTGCAGGAAAAATGGGCTCGTTCTTTGTAGACTTGCTCAGCTTCGACCACGAAACGGCCGTTTATGACGTTGATCCTAAGCGCTTGCGATTTATGTATAATACATTGCGCTTTACTCAACTCGAAGAGATAGACGATTTCAGTCCAGAGTTGGTGATAAATGCCGTTACATTAAAGTATACGTTGAGCGTGTTTAAAGAGGTTATTCCGCACCTTCCTTCAGACTGCATCATTAGTGATATAGCATCTGTTAAAACAGGCTTGCGTGAGTTCTACTCACAGTGTGGCATGCGCTATGTGAGTACGCACCCAATGTTTGGACCCACATTTGCCAACCTCGGTGCATTGAGCAACGAAAACGCTATTATAATTAGTGAGGGTGACTACATGGGACGCATATTCTTCCGCGATTTGTATAATCGTTTGGGATTACATATATGCGAATACACCTTTGATGAGCATGATGAAACTGTAGCTTACTCTTTGAGTATACCCTTTGTAAGCACGTTTGTGTTTGCTGCAGTTATGAAACATCAAGATGCTCCAGGCACCACATTCAAACGTCATATGCAGATAGCTCACGGCGTATTGAGCGAAGATGACACCTTGTTGCGCGAGATTTTATTCAATCCCCGTACAAGTGGACAAGTATCTAAAATACGCGATGAACTGAAGGAACTCCTAAGTATTATCGATGCTAAAGATGAGCAAGCACTCAATGCTTACTTAAAGAAAATTCGTGAGCATATCAAATAATGCATGAAACACTAAGGCACGCTAAGCAAACTATCTTGTTTGCAAAGCGTGCCTAAGCTTTTTGTGCTATTAACGAGTGCTTAAACTGTTACCATTGTAGCGCCATATCCGTATTCACGGAACGAAGCATCTTGGTATCTGCAATGTTTAAAATGCGTGCGCAGTTCTTTAATGATGGCATTGCGCAAAACGCCTTCGCCCTTTCCGTGTATAAACACAATACGTCGACCATGCTCTTTTGCGTGCTCGTTGAGGGTGTCTTTTACCACTTTCAGTTGGTATTCAAAAATGTCCTTTGGTTCAAGCCCAACAAGGGTGTCGAGCAACTCAGTAGCGTGTAGGTCTATCTCAATGAGGCTGTTCCTATCTTGCTTTTTCTTAGCTCTTTTTTCAGCACCGCTCATGTGTGGTTGTGTGTGATTGGGCATTTGCTCTTCGGGTGTTTGCATAGCTTCGCGCAGTTCGTCAGCGTCTACAAACATTGAGCGTACCGCATGGTCGTCCTTAATGATGTGGAAAACAAGTGCTGGTTCATTAAAGAAATCGCTGGTTTGAAATGCGTGCAACTTGTAGAACTTTTGCCCTTCTATGCGCAGGTTTACGCTGAATGCAGGTTTAGGCATATAAGCCTTGTCGCGCTTAAAGGCAAGCATTTGTACCGTGATACGTTGCCATTCGTCAAGATGACCATGTTCGAATTCTTCTAAGAAGAGTTTAGTGTTAGGGGCTATCTCACCCTCATGCTTTAGGTTGCAAGTTTTGCCGTCGTATGAGTAGAGAATATAGTGAATGTAGTAGTTGCAATCGTTTACTAAATAAGCCTCAAAACCAGTCTCTGATAGTCTCTTAACATCTTTAGGAACAAAAGCCAAGAGCACGTTAAGTTCGTTAGCACCGCGGCGTTCTTGCGCCATAGGTTTGTAGCTTATTTCCTTATCAGCAATGTCTTCATCGTCTTCCTCCTCTTCGTTATCATCAACTTTCAGCGCATTTTTGATAGAGGTGGGAGCAGGTTGCTCGTCATCTTTCTTCTTTTGTTGTGCTTTAATAACCTTGGCAATGTTGTAATCGTCAGTGTCTATTGCAACAACTTCACTAATGAGTGTTGGAATTTCAAAGCCATCGGCATCAGCAACCAACACAATGTCTTTGCCTTGAAATCCTGTAATTGTACCGCCTCCAACATCGTTAAGAAAGCGCACTTTATCTCCTATCTTAATCATTTTTGTTTAAGATTTTAGTCGTTTACTTATGCATTTCTACGATAGTAGTCTTGGGCAAAGTTTGGTTGCGCTTTTCGGTTTCACGCACCACAGCTTCGGCAAGATTTTTAAATGCCAAAGAGGTTATAGTGTTGTCTGCAACGGCTACAGGCTCACCCTCGTCGCCACTTTCGCAGATGCTTTGTACGATAGGAATTTGACCTAAGAGGGGTACATTCATATCTTCTGCCAACTTCTTAACTCCCTCTTTGCCAAAGATATAGTACTTGTTCTCGGGCAATTCGGCAGGGGTAAACCATGCCATATTCTCCACCAAACCAAGGATGGGCACATTCACCTTTTCGTTTTGATACATATCAATACCCTTTCGTGCATCAGCCAATGCAACCGCTTGTGGGGTAGACACAATCACGGCACCAGTGATGGCAAGATTTTGCAAAAGCGTGAGGTGAATGTCGCTTGTTCCAGGAGGAGTGTCGAGTACAAAGTAGTCTAACTCGCCCCAATCAGCATCGGCAATAAGCTGTTTCAGTGCGTTAGAAGCCATACCTCCGCGCCATAAAGTAGCGGTAGTAGGATTGACAAAGAAACCGATTGAAAGAATTTTAATGCCGTATTTAAGAGCCGGAATAAGCACTTGTCTGCCCTCTTTCATTTCGGCAAAGATGTTTTCAGCTTCCATGTGAAACATCTTAGGAACCGAAGGACCAAAGATATCGGCATCGAGCAATCCCACTTTATAGCCGAGTTTTGCAAGCGAAACAGCAAGGTTGGCAGCAACTGTGCTTTTGCCCACACCACCTTTACCAGAGCTTACAGCAATAACGTTTTTAACCTGTGGTAGCATCTTACCAGGCTCAGGTCGTTCTGCTTGTCGGCTTTTGGTGTGTATTTCCACTTCGACAGCTTTGTCTACATAAGTGTGGATAGCTGCTTCGGCTGCTTTGATAACCGACTTCATGAAGGGATCGGTATTTTTTTCAAATATAATCGAGAATGACACGTGCATACCATTGATGCGTAGGTCGTCTTCAATCATATCGTTTTCAACAAGGCTTTTGCCATTACCTGGGTAACGCACTTGTGCCAAAGCATCAGTTATGAGTTTAGGATATAATTGCATGGTTACGTTTAAATGTTTATATATCAAACTATTTTTGTTGTAAAAACCAATTGCATTGTTCTTACAGCAAAGTTGTTATGTAAGTATTCTTAGTTTTATTTGCTTGTTGATAGACTTGAGCGTTTATTGCGGTTGTAACTTCTGTAATCGTCAAGTTCAATTTCGATGTCAGGTTCATTGAGTTCTCCCATTTGTGGCAGTCTGAACTTGAGGTATTTAATAGTAAGACCACGAGCAATCCATTGTTGTTCGTAGTAAGTTTGTATGCCAAGGATATCTTTCACCTCGTTGTCGTTTTCGGCTTCGAGTGTGTGATACAAGTCGGCGGTTTTAAATTCAACAGGCAAGTTGTTTTTCTCAACCATATAGTTAGTATAGGTAAAGAGAAAGTTGCTATCGGTCTTAAGGTGTACAATACCATTGTCTTGAAGGAAGCGTCGATAGCGCTGCATAAAGAAGGTTGAGGTGAGTCGTTTTGTAGCCTTTTTCATTTGTGGGTCAGAGAAAGTAAGCCATATTTCAGCCACTTCGCCAGCACCAAAGAAATGGTCTATAAACTCGATATGAGTGCGCAGAAATGCCACATTCTTCATGTCCTCGTTGAGCGATTGTGTGGCACCAGTCCACATACGCGAGCCTTTAATGTCCACTCCGATAAAGTTTTTATTCGGAAAAAGTTTCGCCAATCCCACTGTATATTCACCGCGTCCGCACCCTAATTCAAGCACGATGGGGTTGTTATTCTTAAAAAACATTTCGTGCCACTTACCTTTCATTTCAAAGGGAGTGGGCGATGTAGCCACGTCAGCAGCTTGAAATACATGAGGATATTGCTCCATGTCGGCAAACTTTGCCAGTTTATTCTTGCTCATTTTTGAGTAATGTCTTTACGTCGTTTTCAACTTGTTGTAGTTTGCCGTTGCAAAACTTTATGAGTTCTTGTGCCTCGGCAAGTTGCTTAGTTAATTGGTCAAGTTCAAGAGAGTTGTTCTCAAATCCTTGTACGATAGTTTCAAGGCGATTAATAGCCTGTTCGTATGTGATAGTTTTTTTAGCCATGTTTTCAAAAAGGCTGAAAAGTTATATAATTCTTATTTTACAGTACTTTCAACAGCGCCATTTAAAAACGAAGTTGTTAGCACATCTCCTTGCTTGAGCATTGCAGCATCTTTCACTACCTTGCCATTGTGCAATGTAATGCTATAGCCCATAGACAAGATGCGTTTAGGGTCGGCAAGTGCGATGCTTTTTTCCAACATCTCGTGTTGCTTATGCGTTTTAAAAAAGAAATATTCAATGGCATGCTGCATGCGTGGCATATATGCATCCACCTTATTGTGTTCGGCAGCGAGCGTGTTGTTGGCATATATTTCGAGTTTCGAAGATAGGCGCATAACCCTTTCGTTTTGATGATTAACATATCTTGATGCGCCCATTTCAAAGCGATGTGAAAGGCTCTGAAAGGCTTCTTTATGCTTGTTAATTTGCATATTAGTGGCATAAACAAGCTCTTTTTGTAAGGCTTCAAAATGTTGCTTTTCGTTTTGAAATCGCAATGAAAGAGCTTTTAGCAAACGTTGCTGAAGGTTTTGTAATACGGCAGTTTCGTTGTTGCGGCTGTCTATTAAGAATGCAGCAACAGCCGTAGGAGTCTTCAGCCTTGTGTGAGCTACCATATCAGCAATTGTGTCGTCGCGTTCGTGCCCAATGCCTGTAAGCACAGGCAGAGGGTATTGTGCAATGTTAGCTCCAAGCAGATAGGTGTTAAAGCCATTAAGGTCGGTAACGGCACCACCACCGCGTATAATCACCACCACGTCCCATACCTCTTTGTCGTTCATGATGGCATTAAGTGCATCAATCACGCTATCTTCAACGTGTTCGCCCTGCATGATAGCAGCAAAAAGTTTCACTTTAAAGTGGTATCCGCTCTGCTCTAATTGCTTGCAAAAGTCGCCATATCCAGCAGCTGTAGCACTTGAAATAACCGCTATACGCTCAATGATGCGAGGCAAAGGCAGTTCTTTGTTAAGGTTTATCACCCCATCATCTTCGAGTTGCTTGATAATCTCTTTTTTCTGTTGAGCAAGGTCGCCCACTGTGTAAGAGGGGTCGATGTCAATCACGTTAAGCGAGTAGCCGTAAAGCTCGTGAAAGTTCACAGTTACGCACACCAACACTTTAATTCCTGACGAGAGCAATTGCCCAGTGGAGCGTGCAAAGCTGTCGCTCAATATGTTGTAGTTTTGCCGCCAGATGTTAGCTTTAGCCTTTGCAACAATAGTGCCGCTTGCCTCGTCTTTTTGCACCAGTTCCATGTAGCAGTGACCATTCGAAGCCACTCTCAGTTCGCTTATTTCCACCTTTAGCCAATAGCAGTCGGGCATGCTTTTTTGCAGGTAGAAATGCACCATATTGTTAAGTTCAAAGAGCGTAACAACAGTTCTATTTGTTGATTTGCTTGGGTCTTCATCGTGAAGAAGAGGTGCAAAAGGGTCTATCATGTTACAAATGTAATAAGCGTGTTGATAAATGGTTTTAGAGCCTTATTTACTTAACAATTTAGCGGCTTTGGCCATGTTAGGAATGCCATAGCCGTAGATATTGTCGGGGTGAGAGGCATTGTCGCCACTCTGTTGTAGAGCCTTGATAAGTTCGTTTGGGCGCTTTGTCGGGAAGGCTTGAAGCAAGCAAGCCACCGCTCCACACATGGTGGGACAAGAGAACGAGGTACCATTAACCTCGGTTTCAGTACCATCAGTATCGTATACGGCCGACCTTCTACCCACCGCCATAACGTCGGGTTTGATGCGTCCATCGGCAGTGTTACCAACCGACGAGAAATTTGTGTTGATACTATCTTTGCTCACTGCGCCAACCGTTATCATGTCGCAACCATCGGCCGGAAATCCAATCTTCTTCCATCTTTCGTCGCCGCTATTGCCAGCACTATTTAGTAGCACAATGCCTCGGCTGGCACAGAGCGATGCGCTTTTGCTATTAATAGCGGTGTGGCCGTTAAGGTCGTAATAGTGGTGGTTCATCTCTTTATGGTCGAAGTGGTAGTAGCCAAGCGAGCTTGTTACGAGGTCGCACCCCACACTATCGGCATACTCTAAGGCAGCGCACCAATTGTCTTCCTCTACGAGTTGTTCAGTTTCGCTATCCTCGCTTTGCAGCAAATAAAATGCGGCTTCGGGAGCTGTACCTACCAAAAAGTTGGGTTCGTTAGCAGCGATGCACGATAGCACCATCATGCCGTGTTCTTGTTCCTCAAACACGCTCTTTTCGGGTCGAACAAAATTGCGCGTACCCAAAATGCGTGTGCCTTTAAGCCCCTTCATCAAGTCGGCATTGAAGAAGCCGCCATCAATTACACCTATCGTAATCCCTTGCCCTTTAAAGCCTTGAGCGTGTAGTTTGTCTACGCCCAACATCTCAACTTGTTGTGCTCCATAGCCATAATAATTGGTAAAGGTAGTGTCGCGCTTGTTTGTCACAAGTGTCAAGCGGTCGGTGGCTTTTTGCACGAGCATACTATCGGGACTTTCCCATACTTTCAGCACCTGAGCCACTTCGGGCAGTTGCGCAACACGTGCCATAATGCTGCTATCAGCGGTTTCAACCACCACAGAGTTGTTCCATTTACTAAGGTTGTAAACGTGCAGTCCCAATTGTTTGATGTGCTTTAAGTAAGTGTTGCTTATAGGCAAATCATATTCATCAACGCTTAGAGCATAGCGTTTGCGGCGTGCGAGCGACTTTTTAGACAAAAATTTTTCTGGGTGTTTCAAGCTATATTCATTGCTCTTCTTATCTCTCAATGTCACTCTGTAGCGGTATGCTTTTGGGCATTTCACATACACTATGCTGTCTGTATCGTTTATGCTCTCTTGCGCTTTCGTACCATTGGTGCAGAGCAACATGATTAGTAGTAATAAGGGCCTTAAGTATAGGTTTTTCATACAATTCCGATTTATGTTTATAATGCAGGTTTTTTAGTCTCAATTTTGTTTTCAACCTCATCGGGTAGAGCTGAAAAGAAGTCCATTCCAGTGCGCTTTTCAACCTCATCAACCGTAAGCTGATAGTACGTTAAGGGGTGGTTTCCTGCCTTGTTTTCAAATACAAAGCCATAGGCTTTAGGACTTTTAGGATAGCCTACAAGCAGCACTTTAAAGAAGGCGTCGGGCACTGCCACCTTGTTGCCACCAATGCGTTGTGGCGTATGTTCTTTATAATAGATAGGGCCTGCAGCAATGCTCACGCAGCCATATTTTATGGCCCAACTGCGCTCTAACTCTTCAAGGTCTTTCCAATCACCACGATTAAGATTGCGGTTTTGTGGGCACACGTTTGTCATATAAAACGATTCAACCATTGCTTGATGACTCCATTTCATGTCTGCGGCAGGCGCCATGTGACCGCGGTCGTAGCCCGAATTTGTATAGTCTGTAGTGTATGCTTTTGCCCCTTTCACATCGGGGTCGGGTTGAAACTTGTTGTAGCGTGCTTCGGTGCCGTATGCTTCTTTCTTAGTGAGCTGCCATGCCACCCATTGTGGGGTTTTAAAGTCGGCATCGTAGCTCACGGTGTAACCAATGTGCTCGATAGTTTGTCCGCCACGCTCAATGTTGTAGTGCGGAATTTCGATGCCTTTGGGGGGATAAATACTAACGTTTTCGTCAGTATCTTGGGTTGTGGTGCTTGTCTGTTCTTGCTTTGTGTCATTGGTTGCCATAGCCTCTTGCTGTTGCGACGAACGCATTTTAGTAATGCCAGCAACCGTAATGATAGCAAGTAAAAACAGTATAGAATATTTTTTCATACCCCTATGTAATGATGTTTAGAGTTTGATATTTAATCAAGCACGAACTTAACAGAGAAACGTTCTCTCATTTTTATTTTAAGAGAGAACGTTTCTGTATATACCTTATAAAAAATAGTCTCTTTTTAGGGTAGCTCTCCCTTTGCTTACTTGGTAAGAGCTACTTCAATTTCGTTCTTTAAAATGTCGCTTCCAGGGTAGCCACCTGTGCTAAGATTGTCGTATGCCTTTTCGCCATTTTTGCCAAGTAAAAGGTATGATGGAATGCCAGGAATATTGAGTGATTTGCACATTTCTTGCCATTGTTCGGCAGTTAAGCGGTAGTGGTCTCCATCAATGCCCTTAATCATATCGTTCCAAGTGTTGAATGGTGAAGTATCGCCAGTAACGTATATAAACACGCATCCCTTTTTGCTCAGTTCGGGCTTAATATCGTCAATTTGCTTCATTGCCATGCGGCATGGTCCGCACCAAGTAGCCCAAAAGTCGATGAGTGCCACTTTGCCTTTATAGTTAGCAGCAATAGTTTTTACTACATCCTCTCCCTTTACTGTTGTGGGGATAGTTTTTACCGTATACGATGCCTTGTTTGCTGCTTTAGCCTCTACCTTGGTAGTAGTTGTTTTAGTTTTATGCTGTGGCTTCTGAGCACAACTGTATGTAAATGCCATTGCTGCAAGTGCCAAAAATAAGATGTTCTTTTTCATTGCTTTTGGTTTTAAAATGATTTGTGTAGCAAATTTACTATTTTTCGTGGCTTAAGCCAAACAAAAAGTGAATATGCAAACCTTTATACAATATTTAATATTACATTTGCCTTGGTTTAACACAGCCAATGCGTTTGCGGGCAGTTGTTGAATCAACTAATATGGAACTACACACTTTATATAATAGCTAACAAAACATTCATTCAGTATATGAAAACCTTTCTTCACGTACAAGATATTGGCTCATTGAGCAATGTATTAGCCGAGGCAAAGCAGATAAAGGCCAACCGCTACCAGTTTGAGCACTTGGGACACCACAAAACAGCTTTACTCATCTTCTTTAACAATTCGCTTCGCACACGCCTTTCAACCCAAAAGGCAGCACGCAACCTTGGGCTTGATGTAATGGTGCTTGATGTCAATCAAGGTGCATGGAAACTTGAAACCGAGCGTGGTGTGGTGATGGATGGCGACAAGAGCGAACACTTGCTTGAAGCAATTCCCGTGATGGCATCATTTTGCGACATTATTGGTGTGCGCACCTTTGCTGGACTTACAGATCGCAATGCCGACTATGCCGAAAACATTCTTTCGCAATTTATTAAATACAGTGGTCGCCCCGTGTTCTCTATGGAGAGCGCAACGGCGCACCCCTTGCAAGCATTTGCCGACCTCATAACCATTGAAGAGCACAAAGAAACCAAACGCCCCAAAGTGGTTCTAACTTGGGCTCCCCATCCACGTGCTTTGCCACAAGCAGTGCCCAATAGTTTTGCCGAATGGATGCGTGCAGCCGATGTTGATTTTGTTGTTACTCACCCTCATGGCTACGAACTCGACCCTCTGTTTGTGGGCGATGCAAAAGTAGAATACGATCAAATGAAGGCACTCGAAGGAGCCGACTTCGTTTATGCCAAAAACTGGAGTTGTCCAGGTGTGGCAAACGCAGCCGACTATGGCAAAATATTATCAAAAGACATGTCGTGGACCATTGATGAGGCACACATGGCCGTAACAAACAATGCACAGTTTATGCACTGTTTGCCCGTTCGTCGCAACATGATTGTTACCGATGATGTTATTGAGTCGCCCCGTTCACTTGTTATTCCGGAGGCTGCTAACCGCGAAATTTCAGCAACGGTAGTACTAAAGCATTTGTTAGAATCGTTGTAAATACACATACACACACAGAACGCCAAGTTCTACGTATAACATAAAAGAGGAGCATCGGTAAAACAATGCTCCTTTTTTAGGCTAAAAACGTAGGCATGCAATGGATTTTGTGTATTATGCTTGGGCAAACTAAGCAATGCTGAAATACTATAAAACACTCTATTCTGCCCGTAAATACGGGCTCTTGGGGTACAACATACGTGATATGTTGGCGTATCACGCCCGTGATACGCTCGTATCGCGCCCATGATACGCTCGTATCACGCTCATGATACGCTCGTATCACGGCCGTGATACGCCAACAAAATACGTTATATCATACAGAAACATACGTAACATGGTGCTCTCATAACGCTTTTGTGGCTAAAAACGCATGCGTTGATAACACAACAAACCTCACATCGTACGTTACACACAGGAGGTAATGAACGATGTGAGGTTTGTTGTTGTGATGCGCTATGTAGCCTATTATAAGGCTTTATGGCATAGCATTAAAAAATTGTAATGCCAACTTTTTGGCTTCGGCACGTGCCGGCTTATTGGTTTCGGTAAGAGGGATATGGGGTGTGGGGATAAAGCGTTTGGGCACTTCGTAGCGGTCTAATAGTTGGCGACACGAAGCCTCGAGTGCTTGTGCCATATCGCTTGTTCCTTCATAGAGCAAAGTTACCATTTCGCCCAACTCTTCGCTTGGTAGTGAGGTAATGACAAATGGCACCGAGAGCGATGATAGTTTTTGCTCAATTTGCTCAATTTGCAATTTTATTCCGCCCGAACAAATCACGTTGTCGCGGCGGCCGAGTATGCGAAATCTGCCATCGGGCAGCACCTCGGCAATATCGTTGGTTACAAGCGTTTGGCTGCACACTTTGGGGGCACTAATAACCAAACAACCATCTGCCGAGAGACTAGTGCTAACGCCTTCGAGCGGTGTGTAAAAGGCAGATGCTTGTGGCCCATTTAAGCGTCTAAGGGCAATGTGCGAAAGGGTTTCGGTCATGCCATACGTGCTATAAACGGGGTTAGGAAAACGTTTTAGTTCTTCTGCAAGTTCGGGCATAATGGCGCCACCGCCTATAATGAGACATAGTGTGCGCCGCATGAGCGAACGCTCGTGTGGCACGTGCAGCGACTCGTAGGCCTGCATGGGGGTGATGGCAGCAAAGTCGGGAGCTTCGTGCAGATGGGCGTAGGGATGAGATGTGGGTGCAACAGGTATGAGCGATAAACTGCCAGCTAACGAGCGTACAAGCATCATTTGTCCGGCTATATATTTGAGTGGCATACATAGTAGCGCCGTATTGCCCTCTTGTAATCCTAAGGCATGAAGGGTGGTTAGGGCGCTCTCCCACATACGCACTTTCTCAACCTCGATGTTTTTGGGTTGGCCCGTACTGCCCGATGTGTGCACCTGCATGGTGGGCGAAGGCTCTTTCCACTTGTTTTTAAACGCCTCGATTTCGGCAAGAAACTTGCGTTGTTTAGCGCTGCCATACCATAGGCAGTCGCCCTCTATGTGTAGCGGTGCGGCATCGAAATTTTTAACAAACAATTGGCCTGTGCCTAAGCCTTGAGGCAGTGTGGTGTCGGCATCGATAGCAGCGCTCCACTGAGCAATAGCATTGAGTCCGACGTTGCTTTCGAGTGCCGAGGTGGTCCAATAGCCAATGTTGCGCTCGCGCGCCAAAGCCATCCATTCGGCAGCACCAGTGAAAGCACCATGAAGTGTGGGCTTTAGAATAATGTATTGCGGACGAATGGTGTCGAGTAGTTCAATCTTTTGCTTATAGTCGTTTACGCCAATAAGTTCCTCATCGAGTGCAATGGGCAGAGGGGAGTTGGCACAAAGATGTGCCATTTCAGTCCACTGTCCCTGTCGTATGGGCTGTTCAATACTATGAATATCGTAGCGTGCCAACTCGTTGAGCTTGGCGGGAGCATCTTGTGGGGTAAAACCGCCATTGGCATCAACTCTAAGCTCAATGGTATCTGCACTATAGCGCTGGCGCAACTTTTTGATGAGTGATAGTTCACTATCGAAGTCGATAGCCCCAATCTTGAGTTTTACGCAACGAAAGCCCTGTTCGAGTTTTTGCTCCATGCGCTGGCACATCTCTTCGTAACTGCCCATCCACACCAGTCCGTTAATGGGTATGCCCTTTTCGCCTTTGGTAAATGCCGACGGATAGAGCTTGAGGTAATCGCCCGCAAGCGAACCTGCAGCCGACCGAAAGGCCGATTGTAAGCCAAATAGTATAGAGGGGTAGGGGCGCAAGCTATTAGAGTCGAGGTTTTGAGTTTCCTCAACTTCTTGGCATATTTTGCGCAGACGCTCCTCGTAATGTTCGTCGTAATCGCAACTAAGGTCGTAGAGTGGGGCACACTCGCCAAGACCTGTAAAGCGGAGTTGGGGGTCGCTTGAGGAAAGCAAGATGTACCAAACTTTGCGGTTATAATATACCCCGCGCGATGTGCCCGCAGGCTGCTTGAACTGCAATGTGCGCGGAATGACTCTTAGAGAAAATGGGAGAAAATGCAAGGTGAAATTTTATTTACAGAATAAAAACTGATTGATGTTGAAAGAACTGGAGTTTAAGGCAACTTGGGGTATTTCTTAAAGTTTGGTTTACGCTTTTCAAGGAAAGCTCTGCCGCCTTCTTGTGCCTCGTCGAGCATATAATATAGCATGGTGGCATCGCCCGCAAGCTCTTGTATGCCAGCTTGCCCATCGAGTTCAGCATTGAGTCCAGCCTTAATCATGCGTAGCGCTAAAGGCGAACGTTCCATCATGGTTTCAGCCCATTCTACAACCTCATCTTCGAGTTTATCGAATGGTACAACCTTATTAACCATACCCATTTGTTCGGCCTCTTTAGCGGTGTATTGGCGACACATAAACCATATTTCGCGAGCCTTTTTCTGCCCTACAATGCGTGCCAAATAAGAGGCTCCAAAGCCTGCATCAAACGAGCCAACCTTAGGACCAGTTTGCCCGAAAATGGCATTTTCAGATGCTATCGTGAGGTCGCACATAAGGTGGAGCACGTGTCCACCACCAATAGCATAGCCATTAACCATAGCAATAACGGGTTTGGGCAAGGAGCGAATTTGCTTTTGCACATCGAGCACATTGAGTCGGGGCACACCATCACCACCAACGTAGCCACCACGACCTTTAACGTGCATATCGCCTCCAGAACAGAAGGCTTTGTCGCCAGCCCCCGTGAGTACTACCACACAAACATCTTGCGATTCTCTGCAATAGCGCAAAGCATCGCCTATCTCGGCCACGGTGAGCGGAGTGAAAGCATTGCGATAGCGCGGACGATTGATAGTGATGCGAGCTATGCCATTATACTCATCGAAAAGTATTTCTTTATATTCTTTTATTGTATTCCATGTACGCATAGTTGTTGGTATATTTTGAATGATTGTTGTTTGATATGTATGATATAATTGACTTAATTAAGCGTTATTTCGATTAGTTGAGCAATGGTGCATTCCTCGTTAAGGAAATGGGGCATGGCATCGGCAAGTTGTTTGGCATTTTGCACCTTTTGATAGGCTATGTCATACGAAGCGCAAATGCCTTGTGCAGTAAAACGTTTGCCACCAGCTGCTATAAACTCGTCTCTTGCCTGTGATGCAGAAAGACCTGGAAGTTGATCGAATATGGCTCCATGCCCATTATTAAGCAATAGTATACGCAGATTGGTGGGCAGATGAGTGTTCCACAAGGCATTGGCGTCATAATAAAAACTGAGGTCGCCTATTACCACAATGCTCAGTCCCCACATTTTAAGGGCGTAACCTACTGCTGCAGACAAACTGCCCTCAATGCCGTTTACGCCTCGGTTGCAATAGATAGGGAATGTGCCCGACTCAAACACCAAACCTGCTGCGCGAACGGCAGAACTATTGGCCAAATGTAAGGTAATAACGGGCGAGAGTTGGGAAAGATGCTCTTTTAGCACAGTGAGTGCTGTGTGCATGGTTAGTTTGTTAGGTAAAGTGGCGGTTTTTGCAGCTTGCTCTGAGTGTACTTGCATCAGTTGAGCATAGGCTTGCGCAACGCTTTTTTGCTGTTTAGGCAAGGCGCTTGCTAATTGGTTAAGTGCGTTGCTTACATCGGCATGTACCCAATAAGATAGGTGGCAAAAGGTGTCGGGCATGTGTTGTTCTGCGCCTATACGTACCACTTTGCAAGGGATGTTGCGTAAGAGCGATTTAAATTTTTTATGAACAAAATTGCCGCCTATTTGCACTATTACATCGGGTTTGATGGCTGCATCGGTTGTTGATAAATGGTCGAAAGCATGCAGCAGATTGCTACCTTTTACATCGGAGATAATTTCGGGTAAAACGAGTAGTTGATTGTTAGAGATGAGCTGATCAACCTCTTGCCGTATGTCGCCTTTCTCATATTGTCCTATGATGAGTGCGGGCAATTGGGCATTGCTAATGAGTTGTATAACCTCTTGTGGAAGTGGTGAAGAGGGTTCGTTGGCAGTGAACTCCTTGATAATGCGTTCGTTGGGAAGCGTTGCTGTGGTAAAGTTGAACATGGGTTCTTCAATCGCTACGTTGATGTGCGACGGACCGCCACCATGGTGTTGCAAACGGAGTATGGCCTCATTGATATTGCGGTTGTTTTGCCATAAATCGGTTGGTGTGTGGGGAGTTGAAACACTGTAAGTGCAGCAATAGGGCATAAGTGCTTGCTGTTGTGGCAGGGTTTGCCCATCAAGTTGGTTAATCCATTGTGCTGGACGATCGGCTGAAATAACAAGCAATGGCAAATGACGATAGTAGGCTTCGGCTACAGCAGGAATGCAATTGAGCAGTGCCGAACCTGAGGTGACGCATACGGCTACAGCCTGCTCTGTGGCAAGCGTCATACCTAATGCAACAAAAGCTGCACTGCGTTCGTCGGTAACGGGATGTATGTTGATGCGCCCTTTAAGTTCGTTAAGATTGTGCACAATAGTGGCATTGCGTGAGCCTGGACACACTACGATATCGGTGATATGGTGCGAGAGTAGCAATGCTGTCAGTTGATTTACTTGGGGCGTATTACAGAACATAGAAACTTTATCTTGGGTATTTTTTATAATAAAAGAACTTTGGAAAAAGGTGTAATTATCCCCTCAAAACATCGAGCATAGTTTGTAGTTTTCGACATGTTTCATCCCATTCGGCTTGCTCTTTGCTCTCGGGCATTATGCCTCCACCAGCATAAAGGGTAGCATGGGTATGCTGTAGTTGCATACAACGCAGTGATACGAAGAGTTGTGTTTCGTCTGTACCCAAATGAAATGGGCCACTAAAGCCTGCATAATATTGGCGAGGGGTGGCTTCGCTTTCGATAATAGAACGTAGTGCATCGGCCTGTGGCAGTCCGCAAACGGCAGGAGTAGGGTGGAGATGCTGCAAAAGCAAGCGCTCGTTGCAGCTATTGCTGAGCTTAAACGCGAAGTCTGTGCACAGATGTTGAATATTGCCCGAGTGTAAGGTGTGACAGGCCGAATGCGATAGTGATTGGCTGATCGGACGTATTTGGTTCTCTATAAAATGGGCAACAAGTGCTTGCTCTTGACGATTTTTGTTGTCCCATTGAGGCTCTTTGTTATTGGTTGCATCGTAGGGTAGTGTTCCAGCCAAGGCTACTGTGCTATAATTGTCGCCTTGTTTTCGTAGCAAAGGTTCGGGAGTAGCTACGAGCCAAGTGCCTGTTTGAGGCGTTGTCCATAGGGCTATAAAGCTATTTGTACGATTGTGACAAGCTTGCATAAAAAGTTCTTCAGCATTCCATGGTTGCTGGCTCTTTACTTGCAAACGGCGCGAAAGTACCACCTTTTGCAGTTGTCTTTGCATGAGCTTTTGTTTGCATTTTGCAAATGCTTGTGAATAAGTGTTGCGCTCAATGCTTGCGTTGCATTCTTCTATAAGATGTGGAATGGTTGGCTGAGGCGTATGTAGTGTTTCGCGACATATGCTATCGGGTTCAATAAACACAATGGGCAAAGAATCGGTAACTACAAACGGCATAACGACGTATCCTCCGCTAAGAGGAACGTCGTTTAATGTGTTATAGCATTTGGGCACGCCATGCTGCGTGATACGAGTGAAATGCTTGCTATTGGGAAGTCGGTATAGTACGCTCGATGTGATTGGCGTGTTGCTATGTTGGATATTGAAATTCAATTATTCTTTCTCTTCTTTTTTAGCTTCGTTCCATAGTTTATCCATCTCTTCAAGCGTCATGTCAGTGAGTTGTTTGCCTTGCTTGAGTGTGTGTGCTTCAAGATAGTTAAAGCGGTGAATAAACTTTTGATTGGTGTGTTCAAGAGCATTATCGGGGTTGATTTTGTAGAGTCGTGCAGCGTTGATAAGGCTAAAAAGAACGTCGCCAAACTCTTCTTCGGCTTTCTTTTTGTCCATGTTTTCAACCTCGGCTTCAAACTCAGCAATTTCTTCTTTCACCTTGTTCCATACTTGCGAACGCTCTTCCCAATCAAAACCCACATTACGTGCTTTGTCTTGTATACGATAAGCTTTTATCAGTGTGGGCAGTGTGGTAGGTACACCCGAAAGTACGGTTTTATTGCCGTCTTTCTCTTTTTGTTTAAGCATTTCCCACTGCTCGCTTACTTGCTGCTCGTTGCTAATGTCGTTTTTGTTATCTTCTCCCTTAGGGGGAAATACATGAGGATGACGAAATATGAGTTTGTCGCAAAGTTGGTTGCAGACATCAGCAATATCGAAGTCGTTGGTCTCTGAACCTATCTTTGCATAAAAACAAACATGTAAGAGCACATCACCCAATTCCTTGCAGATGTTTTTCTTATCATTCTTGATTAGAGCATCGCAAAGTTCGTAAGTTTCTTCTATTGTGTTAGGACGCAAACTCTCGTTGGTTTGTTTGCGGTCCCACGGACATTTCACTCTTAGTTCGTCGAGCACATCAAGCAGACGACCAAAAGCTTCAAGTTTTTCGCTACGTGTATGCATAGAGAATATGAATAATGATTTATGTTATGCAAAATTACACTTTTATTGTTGAAATCAGTAACTTTGCGATATGGAAAAGTTCGATGTTCACATATTAGGTTGCGGTAGTGCATTGCCCACTCTGAAGCATTGGCCGTCGGCACAATTGGTTAATATACGCGAAAAATTGTATATGATTGATTGTGGTGAAGGGGCTCAAGTGCAGTTTCGGCGTTCAAGACAGAAGTTTACTCGCTTGTCGCATATCTTTATATCCCACTTACATGGCGACCACATTTTTGGACTCATAGGGCTACTATCAACATTGTCGTTGGCGGGTAGAACATTGCCCATGCACATTTATGCACATGCCGAACTCGAAAAGTTGATGCGTCCGCAGCTCGATTTTTTTTGTAAAGGCATAGCCTATGATGTGGTGTTCCATGCGCTACCTACCGATAAAGAATCGCACCTTATTTTTGAAGATCGTTCGGTGAGTGTGTATACCATACCTTTGTTGCACAGAGTGCCTTGTTGCGGATTTTTGTTAAAGGAAAAGGCACCACTGCCCCACATCAGACGCGATATGATAGATTATCTTGAAATTCCTTATTATGCAATAAACAGCATTAAACAAGGGGCAGATTGGACAACTTCTGACGGCAGAACATTTAAGAACGAAGAACTGGTTTTTCCTGCTGAGAAGGGACGAACGTATGCCTATTGTTCTGACACTTGCTATCAGCCTCAGAATGTTAAATGGCTCAAAGGGGTGGACTTGCTCTACCACGAAGCTACTTTTGGACAAGAGAATTTGCCAAGGGCTATTGAAACTTTGCATTCTACTGCCTTGCAAGCTGCGCAGATAGCCAAAGCAGCTGAGGTAGGGAGGCTTGTTATAGGCCACTTTTCATCGCGATACGACGATGAAAGTGTGTTGTTGGACGAGGCAAAAACAGTGTTTGAACATACTATCTTGGCTAAGGAAAATATGCAACTTAGCTTATAGCGTAAGATGTTCTGCTAATTGCAAAAGTTGTATGTAAACCATGCAAAGGGTGCAAAATTGGTTGTAAAACAATAGGCTCATGATAAAGTAAACTTGACTTTATCATGAGCCTATTGATGTAAAATATAAGCCTTAGCTTATGCTATGGTAACGAGCGTTGTGCCCTCCATCACGCTATCACCAGCGCTTACGCAGATACCGCTAACCATACCATCAGCCTCTGCGGTGATGTTGTTTTCCATTTTCATGGCTTCGAGTACAAGCACTACTTCGCCTTTCTTAACAGCTTGACCTTCCTTAACAAGTATCTTGGTGACAACGCCTGGAAGTGGAGCCTTGACAGGTGTGCCTGCACCAGGACCGCTCTTGGCTGCGGGAGTAGCTGCGGGAGTTTCGCTTGCTGCAGGAGCGGGTTGTGCTGTTGTTGCAGTAGCTTCGGTAGAAACAGTAGGCAATGCTTCTTCAACAAGCGAAGAGCCTTGCATCTCAACATCAAAGGGGATGCCGTTTACTTCCACCTTTGCTAATGATCCATTAATGCTATCGATTGTTACATCGAACTGAGTGCCGTTAATGGTATATTTATATTGCTTCATCTTTATTCTTTGTGTATGATGTTTTAAAGAGATGTTTTATGAAATATGCTATTGTATAATAGCTTTCTGTAACATTCTTTGTATTCTTAAATTTGTGTCATCATCTCGCTGGGACTATTCCAGTTGGTGCGATGATGTTGAACAGTGATAATGCCAGGCTCTTCGTCGTGTACGATTTCAACCTCATGCTCAATTAATGCCAAAGCTATTGCTGCTGCATAAGCGGGCATTTCATCGTCAGTAGGTTTGTGGTGCCAACCATCTACTAAGAAGTCTGCAATGGTTCCTTGCTTTTCGTCAAGACGGATGGTTATGGTCTTATCACCGAGTTTATATTGAAAATTCTTCATATTCGGTTTGTTTATAGCTTTGAGTAAGTACACACAGATGCTTGCGTTATATGCTTATGATGCGTGTACCTGCTCAAGGCTAAATAACTTTTAGGTCTCTTGGGATTAGAGTGGAATGTTGCCGTGTTTCTTTACAGGACGAGTCTCGCGCTTGTTTTCGAGTTGTGCAAGTGCACGACAGATGCGGAAACGAGTGTTGCGAGGTTCGATTACGTCATCAACATAGCCATATTCGGCAGCCTTGTATGGGTTGGTAAAGAGGTCGTTGTACTCCTTCTCCTTCTCTGCAAGGAATGCCTTTGGATCTTCTTTGGTCTTAGCTTCCTTACCATCAAGAATAGCAACTGCACCCGAAGCACCCATTACCGCGATTTCGGCAGAAGGCCAAGCATAGTTTAAGTCGGCCTTTAGTTGCTTACAGCCCATCACAATGTGCGAACCGCCATAGCTCTTACGCAAAGTTACAGTAACCTTAGGTACTGTTGCCTCGCCATAAGCATAAAGCAATTTTGCACCATGGTCAATGACTGCATTATATTCCTGACCTGTACCTGGCAAGAAACCTGGAACGTCTACAAGCGATACGATAGGAATGTTGAAGCAGTCGCAGAATCGTACAAAGCGAGCGGCCTTACGCGATGCATTGCAGTCGAGTACACCTGCATATACGCTTGGCTGATTGGCTACAACACCAACGCTCTGACCATTGAAACGAGCAAAACCAATGATGATATTGCGTGCAAAGTTACGTTGAACTTCCATAAACTCACCATTATCTACCACTGCACCGATAACCTTGTACATATCGTATGCCATGTTAGGATTGTCGGGGATAATTTCGTTGAGTGAGTCTTCTTTGCGGTCGATTGGGTCGTTACACTCGATGCGTGGTGCATGTTCCATATTGTTTTGTGGAATGTATGAGAGTAAACGACGGATGAGTTGTGCAAACTCTTCTTCGGTCTTAGCAGTGAAGTGACACACACCACTCTTAGTTGAGTGTACAGAAGCACCACCGAGATCTTCTTGTGTTACTTCTTCGCCTGTAACGGTCTTTACAACCTTAGGACCAGTAAGGAACATGTAGCTTATGCCTTCGAGCATTACCACAAAATCGGTTAGTGCGGGCGAATATACGGCACCACCTGCACACGGACCACAGATACCAGAGATTTGGGGTACAACACCAGAGGCTTCTATATTGCGTTGGAATATTTCACCGAAACCTGCCAATGCGTTGATACCCTCTTGAATACGTGCACCACCCGAGTCGTTAAGACCGATGCAAGGTGCACCCATCTTTATACTTTGGTCCATTACCTTGCATATTTTCTGTGCCATTGTCTCTGAAAGAGAACCACCATTTACGGTGAAATCTTGTGCAAAAACATATACCAAACGGCCGTTGATTGTACCGCTACCAGCCACTACACCATCGCCAAGAAATTGCTTCTTTTCCATGCCAAAGTTGTGGCAACGATGTAGTTTAAACATATCCATTTCTTCGAAAGAGCCTTTGTCGAGTAATAGCTCAATACGTTCGCGAGCTGTAGCTTTGCCCTTTGCGTGTTGCTTTTCAATGGCTTTTTCGCCACCACCTAAACGAGCTTTTTGGCGTAGCTCTACGAGTTGCTTGATTTTCTTTAATTGTTCACTCATGATTTGTTGAATGTGCGTAATGTGTTATGAAGTGATTTTATCGCCCTAATATATAAATGACAATGAATATATCGCTTTCATACACATGAATTATATATTTTACGTGGCAAAGTTACGTATTTTTTAGCACATTTATTTATAAAATGTGCTATATTTGATTTTTAATGATAGTGTTTTGCTATCTGAGAAAAATAGAATAATTTCGCTTAAAGTTATAATCCGCATTAATTGAGATAAACAGTTTAGCACAATATGATAAATAAATTATATAATTTTGGTGCAGGACCAGCCATGTTACCCCATGAGGTAAAAGAGGCTACTGCACAAGCGGTTATAGATTATAATCACACGGGCTTGTCTTTGATAGAAATCGGGCATCGTACATCTATGTTTAAGGATATATTGAATGAGGCTCAAACGCTGATGAAAGAATTGCTCAATATTCCTGATGGATATTCAGTGTTGTTTTTAGGTGGTGGGGCACGCCTGCAATTCAGTATGATACCAATGAACTTTTTGCATTATAAGGCTGCTTATCTTGATAGTGGACATTGGGCAAACGAGGCCATGCATGCGGCAGAACAGTATGGCGAAACTATTTGCGTGGCAAGTTCGGCAGACGATAATTATACCTACATTCCACACCAATATGCCATACCTAATGATGCTGACTATCTTCATATTACTACTAATAACACTATTTATGGTACAGAACTTAAGAATGATATTAGTAGCCCTATACCTTTGATAGCAGATATGTCTTCGGATATATTAACACGCAAGGTTGATGTAAAGAAGTATGATGTAATATATGGTGGTGCTCAAAAGAACTTGTCAATGGCAGGCGTAACTTTTGTTATTGTAAAGAATGAAGCTGCTCAAAGAAATAGTACTTTAGGTAGAATTATACCACCCATGCTTGATTATGTAAATCATATTAAGGCTCATTCATTGTATAACACACCACCTGTGCTTGCTATATATACAGTTTTGCAAACATTGCGTTGGGTAAAGGCAGAAGGTGGGGTAGAGGCGATGCAAGAAAAGGCATTGAAACGTGCCAACTTGTTGTATGCCGAGATTGCACGTAACAAATTGTTTCGTGCAACTGCATGCGAGGAAGACCGTTCGCTTATGAATATTTGTTTTGTACTGAAGGATGCGTACAAACATTTAGAAAATGCGTTTGTAGACTATTCATTCAAGCATGGAATTTATGCCATACGTGGCCATCGTTCAGTTGGTGGTTTCAGAGCTTCTTGTTACAATGCGATGCCAATTGAAGGTGTAGAGCAACTTGTAAGGTGTATGCAAGATTTTGAAAAAACATTTTAAAGACTAATAAGATAAAAGTTAATATCCCACTATAGATAGTATATGATAGAAAAACAAATAGCATCGGGTAAGACCTATTACCCGATGCTATTTATGTACATACAAGATGCTAATGAAGTTTATATAAAAAGTGCCAAAGCACCTTAACATAGCGATACGATTGCACAAAGCCGTAGAACTTTTACCCAAGTTAAGTGAGTAATATAAAAAAAGAGAACATATCTTTATGACATGTTCTCTTTTTTTATTGCAATTAGCAATCAGACAAAGTGATTACTGAATACGGAATCGAATAGGAAGACGGAACCATACTGGAACTGGGTGACCTTGTTGCTTAGCAGGAACGAAGCGGTGAAGCTTGCGTACAACTGCAGCGGCAGCTTGGTCGCACTCGCGTGAAAGTGATTTCTCAACCTTAACGTCTGTTACAGAACCATCAGTACCTACCTTGAAACGAAGAATAACCGTACCTTGCAATTCTTGCTCTTGTGCAATAGCAGGATATACAAGGTTCTTGCTAACGAATGCAAGCAAAGCACTTTCACCACCAGGATAAGTAGCAGGTTGCTCTACAATAGCATTATCAACAACCTCAGGTTCCTTAGGAGGAACGGTAGTACCACCAGCACGTTGATTTTCTTTCAAGTCATCGATGTTGATACCGCTATTATCACCATTAGGGTTGGTGTAGTCCTGAGCTGCGATAGCAAATTTATTCTTTGTTACCTCATCTTGAGTCTTAAGTTCCTTAGAGTGATCAACCTTATCGTCTTCCACAATCTTAGGAACGGTGAACTGGATAGAAGATTTTACATTAACCTTTTCAACTGGTTTTTCGTATTCCAATTCAGGTTCTTTCTTCTTAGGTTCTTCCTTTTTAGGCTCGTCCTTCTTTAATTCTTGAAGTTCGGTGATTTCTTCGCCGTCCATGCTCTTGTTCTTAGCCAAAGCATTTTCTACTGCAGATTTTGCAAGCAATGCTCCAGCAATAACTGCAAGAACAATTACAACGAATATGATAGCACGAAGCTGAAACTTACCTTTGTTTGCGCGGTTACGATAAGCTCCGTACTCTTTGTTACGTCCTTCGAATACCAAATCGCACCATTCGCGTGATGCTAAATCTATTTTAGACATACTAATTTATACTTCACTTATGTTATTACTGCGCAGAACCGTTTTTAAGAGCATCAATCTTAGCTCTATCACCTTCTGCGAACTTATCAATCACGTAACGACCAACGCTACAAATCTGCATTTCGTCGAGTACCTGAATAAGATTGTCATAAGTAGCCTTATCAGAAGCTTTGATGATTACGCTTGGAGTGTAATCTGCATTCTTAATCTTATTTAATTCCTCTTTATAAGCAGCTTTGTTCTTTTGTTCTTGCTGAACGTTAGAAGTGACCATTCTTGCATATTTGTCCTTCAGCTGTTTAACAGCCTTCACAGCTTGAGGGTTGCTTTCAAGAAGCACCTTGCGTAAGCCGTTCTTGCCGTATGTAGTGGCAAAAAGCTTACCTTCGTCTGGAATATCCGTACCACCATCGGGTTTACCCTTAAAGTAGTAAAGCGTATTATTTTCATCAATGAGAATGGTGATAGCCTTTGATGCTGCTACTTGGCTTTGGTTTTCTTCTTTCAAGTCTTCTTTGTCAGAAGGCATTGAGATTTCCATTGTTTGTGGTTTAAGAAGAGTAGTACAAAGCATAAAGAATGTAACGAGCAACATGATCATGTCCACCATTGGCGTGAAGTCCACGCGCGAACTCATTTTCTTTTGTTTACTTCCACCTAATTTTGCCATAACTTGAAATTTTAGTTTTCTACACCTTTAAGTGAGGTAATCAAGTTGTAACGATTTTCCTCAATCTCGCGTAGAGAATCCATAACTCTTTTAATTACAGCGTAGGAAGTAGACTTATCAGCCTTAATTGCGATACGCATATTCTCACCACACGCTTCACGTGCTGCGCTTACCCATGTCTTCAGCTCATTGTTTACGCTGTCGCAAGGAATACCAGCTTCTTTGCTCTTAGTGAGGAGCTCATTCTTGTTGTCACCACTTGCCAACCATCCGCGGATAGTATTGAGAGGTGTACCGAATGTAGGAGCTTGCGCAAATTCCTTCACTTCGTTGGCTGAGAGTGACAATTTGCCCTCTTCATTCATTTTGTTAGCCAATAGAGTAAGACTTTCTGGAGAGTCCATAGTCATAAACACCTTACCATTCTTCTCAACGAAGATAGTGAGCAAGTTGTTTGAAGGAATCTTGATTTCAGAAACCGAACCAGGAGTGATAACCTTGATTGGTTCTTCCTTAACGAAAGTTGCAGTCAACATAAAGAAGGTAAGCAACAGGACCATGACATCGCTCATAGGCGTCATGTCTATGAACGTATCTTGTTTTTTGATTTTAAAACGTCCCATGTCTTATATACCTTATTTATGCTAATTAGTGAGTTGCTGAGAATGTTTCAACGATAGTAAAACCAACTTCGTCGAGGCTGAAAGTCAAGCGGTCGATTTTGTTAGTGTAGTAGTTGTATGTAATTACGGCGAGAGCACCAGTTGCGATACCAGAAGCAGTATTAACAAGTGCCTCAGAGATACCTACTGAAAGTGCTGAAGAGTCAGCGCCACCTTCGCCTGCACCCATTGCAGAGAATGACTTAATCATACCCAACACAGTACCGAACAAACCCATCAAAGTACCAAGTGTTACGATAGTACCGATGATAGGAAGGTTTTCTTGCATCATAGGCATTTCAAGAGCAGTAGCCTCTTCAAGTTCCTTTTGGATTGAAAGCACCTTTTGTTCTTTAGTAAGTGTAGTGTTATCTTCCATTTCTTTGTACTTGCGAAGAGTTGCACCAACTACGTTAGCTACAGAACCGCGTTGCTTGTCGCAAAGTTGTTGAGCCTTTACGAGGTCGTTTTGGCGGAGAGCTACCTTGATGTCAGCAACGAACTTAGTGAGGCTTGTGCGACCATAAGCATTGCGGATAGCGAAGAAACGCTCGATAGCGAGAGCTACTACTGTTACGAAAAGAGTCCAAATGATAGGCACAACGAAACCACCTTTGTATACAGTACCTAAGATACCTGCTGGTTCATAAGTGTTGTCAGAAAGGAATGAGAACATTGCTGTATCACCTTCAGTTCCCTTGAAGTTGCTCAAGTGACCTGCACCGAAGAGGTAGAGAGCCAAAGCGATAAAGAAACATACAATGATTACGGCGAAACCTGACTTGATGCCGGTAAAGCCCTTTGATTGTGTTTTGGGTGCACCCTTAGGTGCGCTAGCATTTGTAGTTGCCATTGTTGTAAAAATTAAATGTTTGTAGAAATTATTTGATTTATTTTCGTTGATATAGGATAGTGGTTTGGGTTTCCACTATATTTTTATGGGGCAAAGATAGCACAATAAAATGCAAATTTGGTTTCTTTGGCCACACTTTTTTATAATTTTAAAATTACAAGTTGTTTTTACGGGTCCTGCAATGTATCTGAATTTTGATACAAAATTAAATAGTTCATTATGAATAACAAAAAATGCAAGGTTATTTTTGTGATAATGTTACACAAAAGTAACCATAAAGCGTGTTTTTGTATATTTTTAGATGAAAAAGACCTTTTGTATTTACTATTTATACATGGTATTTTGTGATAACTATGTTTATCAATAATGCAATAACAGGAACCTATTATTTAATTTTGAATAGCTACTTATAATCCTTACCTTTGCACAACAAAACGTATCTTAAACCTTCAAATGTCGTATAAGTAGTCATGAATAAGTTGAACAACGTTGTTCGCCCACAGCGGCAGTCAAATGTAGAATTGCTTAGAATTATAGCTATGATAATGGTGTTGGCCATACATGCTACGTTCGAAACATTTGGGTATGCTCACGCCAAAAGCATCCTTGCTGCTCCAAGTTCGTGGCTTGGCATTATGACTTCGGCTTCGGCGTGCTTTGGTTGTGTTGATATTTTTATATTAATAACGGGTTGGTTCGGTACGAGTTTTAAATTGCGTGGCGCTTTTAAATTGGCTGCTCAGGTAATTTTTATTTCACTTGCCATGTATCCCTTTTTGCTATTGTTAGGCAAGGATATGCCCCAAAACTTTTATGATTTTATTGAAGTTATTTGGGGATATTGGTTTATTAGGTGCTATTTGGTGTTGTATCTCTTTACCCCAGTATTAAATAGTTATTTGCAATCGGTCGACGAAAAAACTTTACGTCGTTTCTTGGTGGCTTTCTTTGTCATAACGATACCATTTTCATTTGTAAGTCCCGATTTGTCGTATGGATATTCCACGCTATCGTTTATGGGTTTGTATATGTTAGGGCGTTATTTACGGCTATATCTTTCAGCGCGTTTGATGCATATAAATAAGTATTGGTTCCTTCTTATTTGGGCCACTTGTGTCAGCTCTATGTCGCTTATTGTATGGTCATCTGCCTTTGTGTCAGTGTCGTTACTCAATCATTTAATGAAGGTATTTACCTCTTATACCAACCCTATAACCATATTTGCAGCTTGCTGTCTATTGCTCTTTTTCACCCGATTATCGTTTCAGAGCAAACTTATCAATTGGCTTGCAGCTGGCAGTTTTGCGGCCTATCTCACCCATCAGCAACTCTATGTGCGTCCGCTCTATTTTGAACTTATGCGCAACATAAACAAGCAGATAGCATCTCCCATTTTGTTCTTTTTTGCAGCCTTGGCTACTATGTTGTTGATATATTTGGCCAGTGCGTTACTCGATGCAGTAAGGCGATTTATTATTCGTTTATAAGTAGCATAATTACGATAAAAGCGGATGGTTATGATGTTGAAACCATCCGCTTTTATCGTAATGCTATTGTAGCATTTTATTTTTCCAAGCAATTGTCGAGCAAAGTCTCAATAGCCTCGCGGTCCATGTCTTGACCTATAAATACAAGCTTCTGCATACGGTCGCCATATTCATCGTCCCAATCGCGTAAGATAGAGGGATTTTTCTTTTTAAAGTCCTCCAACTCGTCGGCTGGCATAGTGGCATACCAGGCACCCGCTTGTGTGAGCGACACCTGTTTACCCGCTTGTTCAAAAAGGTAGCAACTATCCTTTTCGTTGCTAAAATAGCAAATACCCTTGCAGCGGATAACGTTTTTAGGCCATAGTCGTGCCACAAATTGGTCGAACTCCGTAAGGTTAAATGGTTTGCGGCGTTGGTAAACAAATGTGCCTATTCCATATTCAAGTGCTTCGCCCTCTTCTTCGTTTTCAAGGTCGTGCTCATCGCCTTCAACGGCCTCAATCCAGCGTGCAGAGGTTGCCACTTTCTCAAAGTTGAATAAGTGCGTATTGATGATTTTATCCAAATCAACGTTGCCATAGTCGCAAGGTATAATCTCAGCTTTAGGCTGAATTTCGTGAAGAATAGAGGTGATGCGTTTCAGTTCATCGGGCGTAACGTCAGATGCCTTGTTAAGCAAAATCATGTTGCAAAATTCCACTTGTTGGATAACAAGACTTGCCAAATCATCTTCGTCAAGATTGGGCTTCTTTAAGTCGTTGCCTTCGGCAAATTCGTCGCGTAAGCGCAAGGCATCAACAACCGTAACGATAGAGTCGAGCTTAGCTATACCTTTAGTTGCCAAGTTTGGATACATTTGTGGATAAACGCTGATAGTTTGTGCAATAGGTGCAGGCTCGCAAATACCGCTTGCCTCGATAACGATGTAGTCAAATCGTTGTTCTTCTACAAGTTCGCTCAGTTGTTGCACCAAGTCCATCTTCAGAGTGCAGCATATACAACCATTTTGTAGTGGCACCAAACTGTCGTCTTTCTGTCCCACAACACCACCTTGAGCTATGAGGTTAGCATCGATATTCACCTCGCCAATATCGTTTACGATAACGGCAAACTTAATGCCTTTTTTATTTGTTAAAATACGATTTAATAGCGTAGTTTTGCCACTTCCTAAATAACCTGTGAGTAACAATACAGGTGTAATGAACTGATTCATTGCTTATTTTATTTTTATAAAAATATTCCAAAGTTGTAGTATAGCAAAAACTTAGCCAAGTATACTATTTTTCTCAACAATTTACAAGCCGAGTAGTGATTTTATGGCAAAAAACACCATTGGCACGAGCAAGGCTGGTAGCAAATTAATTGTTTTACAGTCTTTGATATGTAACACGCCCAAGCCCGAAGCAGCTATCAATATGCCGCCTACAAGCGACACTTCAGATATAAGTTCGTCTGAGATAAATGAGCGCGAGAGCAAGGCAATGGCATAAATGCCACTCATCCACAAAAACACCACAATAGCCGTGAGCGACACCCCAAAGCCATACGATGATGCCACAACAATCATTGTTACGAGGTTGAGTGTGGCAGCTGTCATTAAATAGGTATTGTCGCCATAGAGCGCACTCATCACGGGCCCCATCATGGCCAACGTACCCACGCAGCACAACAATATGCCCGTAGTTATCCCCTCTGCCAAGTTCGATGTTGAGATGCGTTGCGTAGCTTTTTCCATGCGTTGGTCGAGTTTCAGCATCGTTCCAACCAAGGCGCCAATCGATAGGCAAAAGATGAAAAGGGCAGGGTAGGCAGTTTTTTGCATGCTCTGTATGGCCACGTTCATGCCCAGCACCAAGGCACAAAGTCCCATTGCGGTGTTGAGCACATTAATATATTTTTCGCTGATGCCTTTACGAAACAAGGCACCGATAGCACTGCCCGCAATCACAGCAATGGCATTGATGATAATAGCGTACATTTTTATTTTTTTGATTGATAAGGTAGCATAATCTTTGCATCTGTACGATGCTAAAACAAGTGCAAAGATACTGCTACTTTTGCAATAAATGCGTAAGAACCACGATGTAAATTAATAAATCTTTTAAAACATATGCGTACATTTCCATTTCAACTTCTCAGTCCCTTTCGTAAAAAAAGTCATTATCAATGATCGTTGTATTAAGATAATCACTAAATTTGCGCATATTAAACTATCATATAACACACATTTTGGTATGAACAACATAGATTGGGCTAACCTTAAGTTTGGGTATATGCCTACAGACTACAATGTTAGATGCTACTATCGTAACGGCAAATGGGGTGAAATCGAAGTATCCTCTTCCGAAACAATCAATATCCACATGGCTGCTACAGCCTTGCATTATGGCCAAGAGGCATTCGAGGGCATGAAGGCCTTTCGTTGTCCAGATGGCAAAATACGCGCCTTTCGTATCAAAGATAATGCAGAACGTTTGCAGAGTACTTGCCGTGGCATTTTGATGCCAGAGTTGCCCACCGAGCGTTTTGTAGAGATGGTAAAAAAGGTGGTTAAACTCAACGAACGTTTTGTTCCGCCATTTGAAAGTGGTGCATCTCTTTACATTCGTCCGTTGCTAATTGGCACAGGTGCACAAGTCGGTGTACACCCCACAGACGAGTATTTATTCATTATCTTTGTTACTCCAGTAGGTCCTTACTTTAAGGGTGGTTTTGCTACAAACGACTATGTAATTATTCGCGAATACGACCGTGCAGCACCCTTAGGTACAGGTCGCTACAAGGTGGGTGGTAACTATGCTGCCAGTCTTGCTGCCAACAAGATGGCACACGATGCAGGTTACGCCTCAGAGTTTTATCTCGATGCCAAAGAGAAGAAGTATATCGACGAATGTGGTGCTGCCAATTTCTTTGGTATCAAAGATGGCAAGTACATCACTCCTAAGTCGTCATCAATCCTTCCCTCTATTACCAATCGCAGTTTGCAGCAATTGGCCAAAGACCTTGGCATGGAGGTCGAGGTGCGTGCTATCCCCGAAGAAGAGCTATCAACCTTCGAAGAGGCAGGAGCATGTGGCACAGCAGCCGTTATCAGTCCGATACGCAAAATCGATGACCTTGAAAACCACAAGAGCTACGTTATCTCAAAGGATGGTAAACCCGGACCATGGTCTGAAAAACTCTATACTCACTTGCGTGCTATCCAATATGGTCAAGAGCCTGATACACATGGATGGATTACGGTGATAGAATAACAAAACAAATTCAAAACTACATCCAACGTGTGCGAATGAAAGTGCGTTGTCAAACCGACCTTAGAGCCTATGATATACTCCCACTTGCATTCGCACATTTATATGTACAGACGTTATGAAAAAAATCACTCGCATTTTATTGTCGCTTTTTGTAGCATCTACCGCAATCATATTTGTGGCATGTAATGGCGACAAAAAGAAACTCGAAGACAAAGAAAAAGAAATAGCCGAACTCCGCCAACTTGCCGAAATCGACAAGAAGGAAATGGAAAATCAATATGCTGAATTTGCAAGTCAGTATGGCGAACTCAAAAAGGGCGTTAAGGACGACTCGCTCGTTAGCCGTCTTAACCGTGAGCAAGCTCGTGCCGAAGCCTTGCTCAAAGAGTTGAAAGAAACTAAGGCTAATAGTACTGCCGAAATACTCAGACTTAAAAAAGAGTTGGCCACAGTGCGTGCTGTATTGCGCGACTATATTCGTCAAGTAGACTCATTGCAGCAAGTTAATCATGCACTGATTGGTGAGCGCGACCTTGCTCGTGCCGATGCCGACCGGGTGCGCATGGAGAACTCAAACATACAAGCTGAAAACTCTAACCTAAACCAAAAGGTGGCTATTGCAGCCCAACTCGATGCTACGGGCATAGGCCTTTCGCCACTCAAGCGCAATGGCAAACTAGCTAAGAAAAGTAAGGATATTGTGCGCTTTGCAGTATCGTTTACCATCACTCGTAACGTTACGGCAAGAGCGGGCAATCGTAGCATCTATGTGCGTCTGCTTAAGCCCAACCAACAGGTGGTAAACGAGTCGGGTAGTTTTAGATACGAAAACCGCAGCATTGGCTACTCTGCTGTTAAAACCATTGAATACGCTGGTCAAGAAACCCACGTTACGCTCTATGTGCCTGCAAACGAGTTTCTTGGTGGTGGTACCTATTCAGCCTATATCTTTGCCGACGGACAGATGATAGGCTCTGGTAGCATATCATTGGCTAAGTAAAGTCTATAGTTTTTAAGAAAATATCCTATACAAAGGGCGGATAATCTACGTTTTTATAGATTATTCGCCCTTCTTATTGTATTAAATAATATTGCTGTACGCTAAAAGTGCTTAGCTTGCCTGTTGAATGATTTATGTATTGACACCCCCCTATTTAAATGATAAATAAGTGTACAAATTTAGATTAGAATGGCATGGGCTGAAAGTTCAAACTGCTCAAACAAATGCTCAAAAATAACTTTGAAAAGCACGGGCTGAAAGCCCATAAGACTACAGCCTAGGGCAGCGCCCTAGGTCCCCTATACCATATAGTGATGACGCTCTGCAAGAGCAAAAGATGAAGCCTACATTAGGCAACATAGGTTACAATAGGTTTCATCTTTTGCCCCTACAGGGCGTCATCGTACTATCTATATTATTACCCAGGGCAGCGCTCTGGGTCCCCTATACATATAGTGATGACGCTCTGCAAGAGCAAAAGATGAAGCCTACATTAGGCAACATAGATTACAATAGTTTTCATCTTTTGCCCCTACAGGGCGTCATCGTACTATCTATATTATGACCCAGGGCGCTGCCCTGGGCTAGCATCTTTTGGGCTTTCAGCTCGAACTACTTAGCTTAAACAAATGCTCAAAAATAACTTTGAAAAGCACGGGCTGAAAGCCCAAAAGACTCCAGCCTAGGGCAGCGCCCTAGGTCCCCTATACCATATAGTGATGACGCTCTGCAAGAGCAAAATATGAAGCCTACATTAGGCAACATAGATTACAATAGTTTTCATCTTTTGCCCCTACAGGGCGTCATCGTACTATCTATACTATTACCCAGGGCGCTGCCCTGGGCTAGCATCTTTTGGGCTTTCAGCCCGAACTACTTAGCTCAAACAAATGCTCAAAATTAAATTAGAATGGCATGGGCTTTCAACTCAAACTCCTTAAACAAATGCTCAAAATTAATTTGGAATGGCATGGGCTAAAAGCCCGTAGAAATGTTAAATAGGGCTTAAATGTTTTAGGGATAGTAATAATTAAATTAAAGCATCTCTGCATACTTTGATACGAACTTTGAATCCTCCGAAAATGTGAACATTTATTTACATTCAGAACTTCTGAAATAGGAACAAAATGTTAATTATTTTAACTAAAATAAGTGTTAAGCTGTAAATGTATTGTTTACTTCTGTTGCTATAACACGTTTCTAATCCTACAAGAATACGTATCCTTAGGTCACTATCATACGTGTTCTTAGCTTACAAGAATACGTATGCTTGTACTTTTATAACACGTTTATAAGGGTAAAAGCAACCATTTTGTCAAGATGTAATTTTATAACGTCTTGATAATCAGTGATATAGAAAAACGCTCATAATTCTCGAAAAATGAACCAACATAAGTTGTGCTCGATTTTTCTCGAATTATGAGCGTTTGCCGTTTTGTGAAACGATATTTTAATTATTACTTTTCCTCTTGTTTGTGTTCTTTAAAAGCAAAGGCAAAAAGCAAGAGCACCACAAAGGCGTAGCCAGCAAAAATAAACCAGCAACTCTGCCAATCGCCCAGTAGGTAGCTCGAACCCGTTGCATCGGGGGCGCTCCATTGGCAGTAGTGATTAACCACCTCGCCTGCCAACAAGGTGCCTATGGTTGCACCAAGGCCGTTGGTCATAAGCATAAACAAGCCTTGTGCCGAAGCCCTTACGCTTTCGTCGCACTCCTTGTCTACAAACAAACCGCCCGAAACGTTGAAGAAGTCGAATGCCACACCATATACAATGCACGACAAAATGAACAGTATTACACCAGGGAACATAGGGTTGCCTATGCCAAAGAAACCAAAGCGCAACACCCATGCAAACATGGCAATGAGCATAACCACCTTTATGCCATATCTGCGGAGAAAGAAGGGGATAAGCAATATGCACACGGCCTCTGCCACTTGGCTGATAGACACTAACAATGTTGCATTGTTAGCAGCAAACGAGGTGGCTGTTTCGGGTATACCCTTAAAGCTGGTTATAAAGGGAGTGGCGTAACCATTGGTTACTTGAAGCGACATGCCCAACAAGCAAGAGAAGATAAAGAACATTGCCATTCTGCGTGTTTTAAATAAGCGGAAAGCGTCTAATCCGAAAGCCTGTGAGAGCGTTTGCGTTTTCTTCTCAGCGAGTTTACATTGTGGCAATGTCATGCAATAGATAAAGAGCACAATGCCCAATACGCCCGATACAAGGAATTGCATGTGGGTGTACTGAAACTTGTTGGCATCGTCCAAAAGCGTAAAGCCAAGTGAGCCACCGCTAATTGTAGCACAATTTACAAACCACATGGTAAGGATAAACCCAACGGTGCCAAACACACGGATGGGCGGAAAGTCCTTAACCGTGTCCATGCCATTGTTTTTGAGTAGCACAAAGGCTGTGGTGTTTGATAGTGCCAACGTAGGCATGTAAAAAGCCACGCTGAGCGTGTAGAGCGTGATGAACAATGTGGGGTCGGGAGTTGCACTCTGCATGCCCAACATGCACAAACTCACCATAAACAAGCCCGCCACAAGGTGGCAGATACCCAACAAGCGTTGAGGCTGCACATAGCGGTCGGCCACAATGCCCATTAGCGTTGGCATAAAGATTGACACAATGCCCTGTATGGCATAAAACCAGGAGATGAGGCTACCCATTCCTGCCTTTCCTAAAAAATTGCCCATTGAGGTGAGGTAAGCTCCCCACACGGCAAATTCAAGGAAATTCATCGCCACGAGGCGACATTTCAATGCTGAACGATTCATATTATTGTTGTATTTGTTTTTTTTAAAATAAGAGGGTGTATTGGCTGCATGTATCGTCGCTATTTTTCGTTGCAAAGCGATAGTATCGCGTTGTTCAACTTTCGCTTATTTACTTTTTCAACAAACACCTTACGCACCTTCCCGTTTTTGTCTGTCACATACACGCGGGGTATTCTTGTAGCAGCAAATAGGTTGAACACACGTTTGTCGGTCTGTGCCGAATAAGGCATAGTCAGTGCATGTGAGCGCCAAAAAGGGGCTATTTCGTCTTCACCTTCGCTACGGCTGATGCAAACAAATCTTACGTTCGTTTTATATTTTTCGTACACCGTTTGCAGTTTGGGTAGCTCTTCTTGGCAGTCTGTGCAATGGGTGTTGAAAAACACAATTACGCAAGGCATCCCAACAAGCGATGCCGAATTTACTTGCCTACCATCGGATGTTGTCACCTCGAACGCAGGCATCAGTCTGCCCGTTTTAGCATACTCGCCCAGCACCTCGCCTAAGCACGACGTAAGGCACAATAGGGTGGCAATAACAAAGGGTAAAACACATTTCATTATGCAAATGTACAAAATAGCAAAGTCTATTTCACAATTTTGGCGCATCATTTTTTGATAAATAAATATTTATGGTTAATAACGATAGATTGGTAGGTATTTGTATTTTTTATATATAAATGGTGCATTATCATGTAACTGGTACACTATCATGCGGGCTGAATGCCCCAAAAACTCCAGCTCAGAGCAGCGCCATAGGTAAGTTATTCTTCCTCCGATGACGCTTTGTAAGTGCAAAAGATGATGCCACGAGCAATCATTTGTAAATCGTTATAGGTCACTTTATAATTACTCCTATGCTCCATTTTCATCCTTGTTTGCAAACTCTGTATTAGACATATCCATGCACTTTTGCTAAGCATTGGTAGCAAATAAAATCTTAAATAAACTTTTCTAAATAAATTAACAAACTTTTACCCCCCCGTATGGATAATTTATATTTAGTAACTAAATTTGCAGCAGTTTAGATAGGTCTTTTCGTTGTTAGCTAATAAAGCATTTTGTATCTGAATATGAGCGAAAAGAGTTGATGATGAGAGTTGAAAATGTGATTATTCAGCATTCAAAGAACTTGACTTGAGAAGAACGATGATGAAATTACAAAACAATTAAATCATATTTAAATAAAAACTCAATGAAAAAATTTACTCATTTACTCTTGCTCTGTGTGCTCATGATCGTGAGCGCATTTACGGCAAAAGCCCAAACAGCTGCAGTGATGCAAACATCTGCTGCGCCTGATGATAATGGTTTTGCCGCAGACACGCATTGGTACACAATGTGGTTGCGTGGTTGCTACATTTCTGTAGGGAATGTAGATAATGACTCATATTTAAAGGTGTCAAATAGTTTTGACCCATTTAACGATATTGACAAAGCACTATGGTGTATTGTGGGCGACGAAACAAAAGGCTACAAACTTTACAACAAAAGCGAAGGACCTACAAAGGTATTGGCTGTGAAATACATCGACTCTGATGGTAGTGCATATACCAAGATGGTAGATGCAAATACCGTGGATGCAACTGAAAAAGGTGAAGGTAAATGGCGAGTTACATTTGATTTTCATAAAAATACTGGTAGTGAAGTTGGTGGGTATACAATCTCTGCCAAAGGGGTAACTAATTATTATTTGAATAAACGTGATCCTTATTTGGCTTGTTGGTTTGATGCTGGAGCGCTCGAAGAAGTTGGTTCTTCATTCTATTTCTACGATGCAGCAAGGTATTCATCAACAATAAACCTTCAAGCTTCTGCCTATTATACAGGTACGAACTTTGGTGGTATATTCCAACCAACGCAAGAGGAGTATAATAACTTTCAGTCACAACTCGAAGCTCATACTTCCATAACAACGTGGGATGAAATTAAAAATATACATGCACAAATAGAGTCTTTCCAATCTACTATCAATAACCATAAACCCGAATTAGGAAAGAAGTACCTCATTAAGAATAATTACTTTGCAGGTCAGATGATTATACCTAATGTTATCCCTGGTGGAAATTTGGATAAATACACAGGCGATGGCAATAAGGTGAAGAGTGCTGTATGGATTTTTGAGCAAGGTAGCACAGAAGGTACTTACAAACTCAAGAATGCTTATTCTGGTCTTTATGTCAATGGTACAAAAGTAAATGAAACGGGTTCAGATCTACTTGTTGGACCTGCAAGTACCTATAATGGAACATTTGCAATCGGTACAAGTTTCAGTGGCAATAATAGCCTTCACTCAAATGCATCAAACGGTTATCTTATTCTTTGGGAAGCAAATGCTGGTGCAAGCCGTTGGGTAGCTGAAGCTATTAGCGACGAGGATTATCAAGCACTTAGAGCTAATGTTCCTCAAGCTGTGAATAATTTGATAGTAAATGATGTTTTCGAAAGTAATCCTGCAGCAGAAAAAGCGGCTTTGCAAGCAGAACCCAATTACCAAAATTACATGGCTTATATTCAAGCTGTAAAGAAAGTAACAGACAATCAATATGTTCGTTTGCAATGCGCAAAGGGTGGTAACGACCGCATGTTGGGCGTTAATGATGCGTATAGTGCAACAAGTGCCGTTGCATCTTCAACAAAGAATACTGCCGTAAGCAACATTTGGAAACTTGTACCTAGTGAAGATGGGTACAAACTCTTAAATGTCAATACAAATCAATACATCACAAATCTGCCCAATGCTGAAACAGACGGAAGTTCAACAGCACAACTTACAAGTGAAATCGGTCAAGGATGCAAGTTTACTTTTACGGTAAATAATGCTACAAACAAAACTTGGAATGTTATTGATAATGTTATTGATGGAAACAATAAGAAACTGAATGCAGAAACAAACGGACGCATTAATTATTGGAAAGATAATGGAAATGGTGGTTGGAAGATAACCAAAGCTACCGATATCGAAGTAGCTTTGCATGCTCTTGGCGATGCTTCGTATGCCAGCGTTTACTTGCCATTTGGTGTTTCGGCAGTAGAAGGTGCTGCTGCTTATGTGGCAGAGAGTCCTGCTGAGAATAATTCGCTTGTTGTGAAAACTACAGCTGATGGCGGCTTTGGTGCCAACACGGGTGTTGTGCTTGTAAGCGACACCAAGGCTGAAAAGGCTACACTTACTATTGGCGATAACAACAATGCATCGAGCATGCTCACGGGGTCGAACACCCCCGTCCCATTGACCGATGACACACGTAGCAGTTTCTTTGTTTTTGGTCCCAAAGATGGCGAAACAAGCACCGTAGGTTTTTGGACTCCTGCATCAACCATTACAACTATTCCTGCTAACCGCGCTTATTACCAAAATGTTAATGGACAAGCTGTTGCACTCGTGTTCGATGGTTGTACTACAGGCATTGAAGGTGTTACCATCAATGGTAGCAATGAAAATGTTCAAGCACCTATCTTCGACCTCGCTGGTCGCCGTGTTGCCAACGTTGTTAAGGGTGGCGTATACATCCAAAATGGTAAGAAGTTTATTAAATAATCAAACATCAAGTTACACAATTATCTAATAAGATAAAACGATTATGAAAAAACAATATATAGCTCCTTCGCTCGTAGCAGTAAGCTACATCGAGCCTCTATCTCCCTTGTGCGGTAGCCAAGTTTTTGGCATTGGTTCGAGCGATGATGGTGAAAAGGGTGGCACCACATCAAGCGTGTGGTCTAACAAGCAGCAAACTCCTAACCAAGGAGGTATGTGGAGTCACATGGACGACTAACACAGATTATTAACTACAATGTTAGTATATGGGTGTTCGGGCATTCCCGAACACCCATATTTTTTTAGAAGCACTCTTTAGATATTGTAATTTTGCTGAGGCACAATCGCATTATTTACGCTGCTAATTGCTAACTTCGCACTCTCAATTACTAAACTTGCTCTACATAACGCATCAATTCATTTATGAACGCAAAACAAGTTCTCCCACATCCTCACCCTATTGTTAGTTTATTTCCGCTTGCCGTGTTAATAACGCTCATTATGCTCGTGGTACGATTGTTTCCCGACGATGCTTTGGGCGGTGCGTCGCAAGTGGCATTGATGATAGCCTCGTCGGTGTGTGTGGCGCTATCAATGTTGGTGTATAAAGTTAAATGGGTGGTGTTTGAAGAGATGATAAAGAAGACAGTAGGCGATGCAGGCGTTTCTATTCTCATTCTCTTGCTCATTGGCATGATGTCTGCCACATGGATGGTGAGCGGCGTTGTGCCCACCATGATTTACTATGGAGTGCAGTTTATGTCTCCCTTGCTCTTTTTGCCATGTGCCTGCATTATCTCGTCGTTTATCTCAGTGATAACAGGCACCTCGTGGACCACTATTGCCACCATAGGTATTGCACTTATGGGCATTGGCGATGCCTTGGGCATACCACAACCTTATACAGCTGGTGCTATCATATCGGGTGCCTACTTTGGCGATAAGATGTCGCCTATGAGTGATACCACGGTGCTTGCCTCGTCGATGGCGGGGGCCGATCTCTTTAGGCACATTCGCTATATGCTCTACACCACAGTGCCGAGCATCGTTATTTCGCTACTATTATACCTTGTGATAGGTCTTTTTTATAAAGGACAAGAGGTAGAAATAAACCAATATCTCACAGGGCTTGACAATGGTTTCAACATATCGCTTTGGTCCATGATTGTGCCAGCATTTACCGGACTGCTTATCTATAAAAAAATGCCATCGCTTATCACCCTTTTGCTCTCGTCGCTTATGGCTTGTGCGTGTGCCGTGGTGCTTCAGCCCGAAGCCTTGATGCACATTGCAGGCGACACAAGTGTGAATGCCCGTAGCATGTTCGAGGGATTAATGATAACTTGTTACTCTAAAACCAACATCAATACAGGTGTTGAAGCTATCAATTCACTTGTGGCTACCCGTGGCATGGTGGGCATGCTTAGCACCATTTGGCTCATACTTTGTGCCATGTGCTTTGGGTCGTGCATGGTGGCAAGTGGCATGCTGCGTAGTATTACCCACGTGTTGCTAAAGGGCATACGCAACACGGCATCGCTTGTATGTTCAACTGTTGCATCGGGCGTATTGCTCAACCTTGTTATGGGCGACCAATTTCTCTCTATCATCATGAACGTGTCCATCTACCACGACGAATATGCCGACAGAGGGTATCGCCCTGAGCTATTAAGTAGGTCTACCGAGGACTCTGCCACTGTTACCTCTGTGCTTGTTCCTTGGACCGCATGCGGCATGACACAAAGCACAGTTCTGGGCATACCCACATTGGTCTACTTACCTTTCTGCTTCTTCAATATCATTAGTCCCATCATGAGTTGCCTTGTAGCTATTCTTGGCTTTGTGCCTAAGCCACAACCCAAGGCAAATATAGAGCATCAGAAACTGGCGTAGGTATGGCACAACTCACCTTGCACTTTGCTATCGCGAAGTTAGGCTTCGGTTCGGAAGAGTAAAAAGAAACCAAAAAATATTTGCTTTCTTTTTGCTCTTCACTCACCTTGCACTTTGCTATTGCGAAGTTAGGCTTCGGTTCGGAAGAATAAAAAAGAAAACAAAAAAATTGTTTTCTTTTTTGCTCTTCACTCACCTTGCACTAACTTTGCACAAGAATAGTATAAACATAAAAGATTAAGAAAGAACATGGCAAAGAAAGCACTACTTATGATTCTTGATGGTTGGGGCATTGGAAAGCACAACCATGGTGATGCAATATTTGAGGCTTCCACTCCTTTTATGGATCACCTCAATGCTACTTACCCTCATTCTCAACTTCTTACTTGTGGCGAGAACGTTGGATTGCCCGACGGACAAATGGGTAACTCTGAGGTAGGACACCTCAATATCGGTGCGGGACGCATTGTGTTCCAAGACCTTGTAAAGATTAATCGTGCTTGTGCAGATGGTTCGATTATGAAGAACCCTGAGATTGTTTCGGCATACGAGTATGCAAAAAAGAATGGTAAGGGCCTTCACTTGATGGGCTTAACCTCGACTGGTGGCGTTCACTCTTCATTAGACCATCTCTTTAAATTGATTGAAATATCTAAGGAATATGGCGTTGCCCAGAACACTTTTGTTCATTGCTTTATGGATGGTCGTGACACCGACCCTAAGAGCGGTAAAGGCTTTATCGAACAACTTCAGGGTGTTTGCGATGCAAATGGTGCACACATTGCCAGCATTATCGGTCGTTTCTATGCAATGGATCGCGATAAGCGTTGGAACCGCGTGAAGCTTGCATACGACCAATTGGTAGAAGGCAAGGGACGCCAGGTTACGGATATGGTTGAAGGTGTGCAAAGTTGCTACGATACCGACTCTGAAGAACATAAGAATACCGATGAGTTTATGGAACCATTGGTAAATGCCAATGTGGATGGCCGTATCAAGGAAGGTGATGTTGTTATCTTCTTTAACTATCGTAACGACCGTGCAAAGGAATTGACCATTGTGCTCACTCAGCAAGATATGCCCGAAGAAGGCATGCACACTATCCCCGGCTTGCAGTATTATTGCATGACTCCTTATGATGCATCGTTCAAGGGTGTACACATTCTCTTCCCTAAAGAGAACGTACAAGACACACTTGGCGAATACATCTCAAAGCAAGGATTAAAGCAACTTCACACAGCCGAAACAGAGAAGTATGCTCACGTAACATTCTTCTTTAATGGTGGCCGTGAAACTCCTTACGAGGGCGAAGACCGCATTCTTGTTCCTTCGCCAAAGGTTGCTACTTACGACCTTAAGCCAGAGATGTCAGCTTATGAGGTAAAGGAAAAACTCGTTGCAGCTATCAAGGAGAATAAGTACGACTTTATCGTTGTTAATTTTGCAAACGGCGACATGGTAGGTCATACGGGTGTTTACGAGGCTATTGAGAAGGCTGTTGTGGCTGTAGATGCTTGTGTTAAGGACGTTGTTACTGCCGCTAACGAGGTAGGTTACGAAACTGTTATCATTGCCGACCATGGTAATGCCGACAACGCTATCAACCCCGATGGCACACCCAACACTGCTCACTCATTGAACCCCGTTCCATTTATCTACGTTACTGAAAACAAAAATGCTAAGGTAAAGGATGGCGTACTTGCCGATGTTGCACCCTCAATTCTTCACATCATGGGATTGAAGCAACCTGCTGACATGACAGGTACCGACCTTATTGAAGACTAATGTTTTAGTCAATCTTAGTTTATAGTAAAAAAGCAAGCCATAATGCTCTAGCATGAGCATTATGGCTTGCTTTTCGATTTGTATGAAATGCTTACTTAAAGTCTGCCTTGTGCCTTGTATTTTTCAAAGTCACTACGCGATCCATTAAACACGTTTACATCAACCGTAGTATGTATGCCACGTACACGGCCGTAAGGAGAAACCTGCCAATGCAGCAGTTTGACGTATGGTTTAAATTCGCCATAACGTGCTATCCAAACATCGTAGTTCTGCAATGCAGCAGGAGCATTTTTGAGATGTTTATTAACAAACTGTTGGCCAACGTAAAGTACTGGGCGCTTGCCTCGTCGTTTTTCAACAATGCGTAGCCAAGTGAGCACTTGGCGGAACATACCGGCTTCGCCTCCCATCTTCTTTATTTGGTCGGCAGTGGGTTCAAGGTCTAGCACGGGCGGTAGGTCGTTGGCAGCTATCCATGTCATTTTCAAAAAATATTCGGCTTGTTGTACACCCGAACTTGTAGCTGTAAAGAAGTGGTAAGAGCCTGTAGCTATGCCATGAGCTCTGGCTTGTCGGAGGTCGGAGGGATAGTATTTGTTGAACATGCTGCGTCCTTCGGTAGACTTGATGTAGGCAAACGATACAGGATAATCTACACTACCTTGAATGCGGCGGTCGGCTCCGAGGCTGGTGATGCGTAGGCTTTTCCAATTGATAGAAAAGCGCTTGCGTCCCTTTTCGTGTTGGTAGCGCGAAAGGTCGATGCCATATATTCGATCGGCAGTATAAATCATGCGTTCGCCTTGAAAGCGTCCTGCTTTCCACGAACCACAACGTACCATTTGTCTGCCTTTCGAGCTGAAGCCATGGCCCGAACGTTTGCCGTTGTCCCATTCGCCACTATAGTACTCGCCATTGGTAGCATAGAATGCACCTTTGCCTTGAAACTCTCCCTTAGCGTCGAACTGTCCCACATAAACGCCTTTAGCATCGTAACGTTTGCCTTGTAGCAAACTATCGTTGTGCCAAATGCCTATGTAGCGTGTGCTGTCTGTTAGTCGGGTTAGCACTCCATAGCCTTGGCGCATGACATGACCATTTACCTTTTTAGAGCTAACCTCGCCTTGGTAGCATAAGGAGTCGGGTAGTAGGAGCGTGGTGCACGATAGTGCGTTGGGGCTGCTAACTTTCTCTTGTTTATTAGTTGAAAGCGAAATGTTTTTAGTCCATCCCACAAGATTGGTTAGCCACCACATGGGCCAAGAGTGTACTTGCCGCATCAGTTCTATTACCTGTTGGCTCGAAATGCGGGTTTTTCCTCGTTGCACTTGTGCAAAGTGGCCCGAAGAGTTAACCCATGCACCGCCTTCGGCAGCAGGATAAAGTTCTTTGTCGCTATCGGTAATAACAGGATTGATAGATAAGCAGCAACTGCCAAAATCGTTGAATGCATATAGTTTGCAACGCATCTTGTGTACGCCCCAACGATAAACCGAAAAACGCCGACACTGTTGTGGCAAGCGTTCGCTGCATAGCTGAACAAGTAACAATCCGCTATGATGTGCTCTTATCTTAGCACTTACCGAATCGGTGCTATGAGGCAAGTGCACAACAATCTTTGTGTAGAGATGAGCTGTAAGGTGCTTCTGTTTGCGTGCAAATTGCACTTCTGAAAGAGCCGCTTTGGTTTGCGTTGTTAGCTTATTCACTTTTTCGCGATAAGCCATTACCTCGTTGTAGCCATCGTCTACTACAGTGTGTGTGCGAGCATAGTAGTTAAGTTCTTTCAGCTCGCTTTGTTGCGTATGGAGTCGGCGATTGAGCAACGAATCGAGACCAGAAAGACGCTGGTTTACTTCGGCAGAAGAAAGGCTGTCGGGCATGCCGCCTACAACGAAATCAGAGGTAACGATGTCGCCCACGTTCGATACAAATGCGCCCGACTGACTGTGCTGTTCTGCCACAGCATTGGGCATCGTTGCCGCATCTTGCAGAGAGTCGGCTCGAAGTGACAAGAATAGAGTGTCGCCTTGTTTGAGCGGTAGGGCATAAGTTGTGTGTGCATCTACACGGCAGATGGCCGAGAGCAATGTTTGCTGCCTACGAGGTAGTAGTACAAACAATATTAGCGCTACGAGGCATAGTGATAATATTGTGATAAGAGATATTTTTACTTTACGTTTCATTTGTTTAAAGTAAAGTTTAGGTGTTGCTTAGTTTTAAGCCGTTGCAAAACGGGCATGTTATAGAATAGCATCTTGTTAATAGTGCAATTCTCGTTTGTTTGATGTGCAAAGTTAGCTTTTTTTTTGTTGCGCTGATATATGTGTTGTTCAATTCATAGTAGGGCTATTGTTGGACAATAAAAAGCTTGTAGTTTTATAATTACGTGTAAGAAAGTTATCTCACACCGACCGCGATGAATGCTCATTGCGGTCGGTGTGAGTGTTCATTACGATCGGAGTGAATGCTCATTGCGGTCGGTGTGAGACAACTTGCATGCGTATTCTTGTAAAACAATCCCCTTGTTATAGTTAAACTATGAGGCTATTTTTATAAGTAAAAATGGTGCTGCTCTGGGCTGTAGTCTTTTGGGCTTTCAGTCCGCGCCTTTCAAATTAAAATTAGCCTACTTACTTATTATTTAAATAGGGGCTTGTCATTGCATAAATCATTCAAATAGGTATACTTAAGCACTTTTAGCGGACGGTAATATTTTTGAAAAACAAAATTAAGGGTGGCTATGTACGCAATATATATATACATGTTCGTACATAACCACCCTTAATGATATAAGTAGGTGTGACTATTTAAATCGCATCCACCTAATCATTTCTTTGAGATTAGGCTTCTTGCCATACATTAATATGCCAACACGATAAATGCGTGCACTGCACCATACAAAAAAGATGGCGGTGGCATAGAGAAGTGCAACAGATAATGCCTCTTGCCAAAGTGGAACGCCAAAGGGTATGCGTACCATCATGACAATGGGCGAGGTGAGCGGGAACATAGACGACCAAAAGGCTAACGGACCATTGGTGTTTTCAGCCGATCCCATGGCTGCATACATGCCAAACACCATGATGAATATCACGGGCATAATGAATTGTGAAGAGTCTTCTTGCTCGTTTACAGATGCTCCAACGGCTGCAAAGAATGAGGCATAGAGTAGATAGCCACCAACGAAATAGAGCACAAGGCAGATGCCCATCTCGGCAAATGGGAGGTTAAGCAACGCGCTGAGTAGCTCTTGACTTTCGGATAGTTGCGGCATTTGTTGTGCTTGCATGGCTGTTATTTGCTGCGTTTGAGCCATGTCTGCACCCGATATACCAAATAGGGGACCAGCTATCATGAGAATGATTGCCAACATAATGCCCCATATAAACATCTGTAAGAAACCCACAAGTGCTATGCCAATAATCTTGCCCATCATAAGCTCAAAGGGCTTAACACTCGACACCATCAGCTCGACTATGCGATTGGTTTTTTCTTCCATCACGCTTTGCATTACCATGCCACCATACGACATAACAAACATGTAGATTAAAAAAGTGAACAAGAAACCTGCCGCCATAGCTATTTCGGTGCTCGAGCTTGTGGCATTGCCCTCGGCATTGCGCTTGATGGTGCGTATGTCAATCTCAGATTGCACGTCAGCAATAATTTTGTCAATCCCTTTTATGCCTGTGGTAGCCAATTTGTCGCGGCGCACTTGCTCATTAATGGTGTTGCTAACGTACGACAAAAGTCCCGAGGGCACCTCCTTGGTCGAAAGTATGGTTATGGCATGAGGATTTTTTGCAAGGTCGGCTTGTATGCTAATTACGGCCTCAAAGTGCGTGGTGTCGGTGTAGTAAATGCTATTGTCGGGGTCGGATATGGGCACAAAGCGGTAGGTGGCATCGCTCTTAAATAAGCCAATGTAGTGGCTTGTTCGGTCGGCAATAGCCACTTGTTTTTGCTCATCATCGTGTATGCTCGAAAGCCAAATCGGAACGAACACCAATGCTGCAAAGATAAATGGCATGAGGATGGTGAGTATGAGAAATGAGCGTTTTTTGACGCGCGTGGTAAACTCACGTTGTATGACTAAACCTATCTTATTCATGGCTGTTAACTTCTTTTACGATGTTCAAGAATATCTCTTGCATACTAGGCATCTTTTCGCTGATAGAACGTGGCTCTATTTGCGAAGCAATGGCTGCAAAGAGTTGCGAATTGGTGGTTTGTTGGTCTTTACGTATGGTGTAGGTGTGTAGGCTGCCGTTGTCGGTATGGCTCTCGATGTCGAACGTGTTGGCTATGCTTTTGAGCGTACCATCTTTCGACACACACTCGTACATCCCCGTGCGAAAACGCTCTTTAATTTCGTCTACAACACCCGATAACACAACTTGAGAATGGTTGATTAGTGCTATTTCGTCGCACACTTCTTCGACCGACGACATGTTGTGGGTAGAGAATATAATGGTGTGCCCTTGGTCGCGAAGTGATAGAATTTCTTGCTTTAACATCTCGGCATTTACGGGGTCGAAACCCGAAAATGGTTCGTCAAAAATGAGCAAAGGCGGTTCGTGTAATACGGTTATGATAAACTGCACTTTTTGCTGCATACCCTTAGAAAGTTCTTCGAGCTTTTTATTCCACCACGGCATGATGTCGAACTTTTCAAACCATTTAACCAAGCGTTTTTTTGCCTCTTGACGCGAAAGGCCTTTGAGTTGTGCTAAATATATGGCTTGTTCGCCAACCTTCATTTTTTTGTAAAGTCCACGTTCTTCGGGCAGATAGCCTATTCGCATAACATCTTCGGGTTGAAAAGGGTGGCCATCAAAGTATATTTCGCCATTATCGGGAGCTGTGATACGATTGATAATGCGTATGAGTGTGGTTTTGCCAGCTCCATTGGGACCAAGCAGTCCAAACACTTTTCCTTTGGGCACATGTATGCTCACATCGTTTAAGGCAGTGTGTGAGGCATATTGTTTAACAACATGAGATGCTTCTAAAAAATAGTTGTTGTCCATAGTGAGTGTATATATAGTGTAATGGTTTTTAGGTGGATAGAGGTTATACTTGCGTTTCGCCTTCAATAAAATTCTCCATAAACATGTGTTCACCATCAAAAACTGCATAAGAGAATGATGAAATCCAATCGCCTAAGATAAGCAGTCGGGTGGTGTGCGAAAGCATAAGGTCGAGTTCAATATGACGGTGTCCAAACACAAAGTAATTGATGTCGGGGTGAGTCTTTAAATAGTCTTTAGCAAAGATGATGAGTTCCTCATTTTGCTCACCTTGATAGGGTGGCTCTTTACCATCAGCACGTTTTAGGCGCGAGTGTCGTGCCCATTCAAGTCCGAACTCTACTCCCCATCGCGGGTGGAGCATAGAGAACAAACGTTGGCAAAGAGAACTGTGGAATATAGAACGTAGAACTTTAAACTTGTTATCGGTAGACCCTAATCCGTCGCCATGCGAAATAAAGAACATTTGTCCATGTAGTTCGGTTACTTCGCTATGTGGATGGAGCACCATACCACACTCTTTTTCAAAATAATCGTGTTGCCAAAGGTCGTGGTTACCATAAAAAAAGTGTACCTCAACCCCCATATCAGTAAGTTCGCTAATTTTGCCTAAAAGCCTTGTGTAGCCCTTAGGCACAACGTTGCGGTATTCATACCAAAAGTCGAAGATATCGCCTAACAAATATACAGCCTCGGCTTTGTGCTTAATGCTATCAAGAAAATTAACCAACCTACGCTCTTGCATGCGCGGATGCTCAATGGCGCGACTACCAAGGTGAGCATCTGATAGAAAGTATATGTTTTTCTGTGGGCTTTGTTTTGCTTCGTTCATAGCTTTGTCTGTGTTACTTGTTGTACAATAGAATTGGGGAGAGGCAGTAATGATAGAATGTATTACATAAACCCTAATTCGAGTTTAGCCTCTTCGCTCATCATGTCTTTGTCCCATTCGGGTTCAAACACAAGTTTAACTTTGGCATCTTTTACTCCATCAATGCCATCGAGTTTGGTGCGTACATCTTCGAGAATAAAGTCGGCAGCTGGGCAGTTGGGAGCAGTGAGTGTCATGTCTACCTCGAGAATGCCATCATTGTGTAAATCAATGCGATAGATAAGTCCAAGGTTGTATATATCTACGGGTATCTCGGGGTCGTAAACGGTTTTGAGCACTTCAACGATGCGTTCTTCTATTTTAAGTTTTTCTTCTTGAGTCATAAATAATAGTTGAGTATATGTGTTTATAACATACCCTCGTCGGCATAGCTATAGTAGCCCTTGTTGGTAACTATAACGTGGTCGATGAGATGAATGTCTATGGTTTGTGATGCTTTCTTAATCTTTTCGGTTATGGTGTTGTCGTCTTTGCTCGGATGCACATTGCCCGATGGGTGATTGTGTGAGATTGCAATGTTGGGGGCGTTTGCAAGTAATGCTTCTTTCAAAATAATCCTAACATCAACAATGGTGCCTGTAATGCCTCCCTTACTAATGAGCTTTGAGGAGATAACGTGCAGACTTTGGTCGAGCAGGAGCACGTGCATTTCTTCGTGTGGAAGGTCGCGCATCTTGGGGCAGAAATAGTTGAATATATCGGTAGATGAGGTGATAGCTTTTCTTTCGATATCCTCAGACATTCTGCGATTGGCTAATGCACATGATGCAAGCAACGAAACCGCTTTAGCTTCGCCCATGCCTTTGTATTGGCAGAGTTCTTGTATGCTCATGCGTCCCAATGTGGCAAGGCTACCATTGCAGTCGTTGAGAATGCGTTGCATGAGTTGCACTGCGTTTTCTTCACGATTGCCCGATCCTATAAGTATTGCCAAGAGTTCGGCTTTTGATAGACTATTAGCGCCGCATTGCATAAACTTTTCGCGAGGGCGATCTTCTAAGGCAAGGTTCGTGATGCTTATTTTCATTGTATTCTTTTTCAAACAAAAAGAGAAATATGCTTTTTAAAGCCAATGCAAGAAACTAACGTTTATTTGTAGAAACTATTGCGGAAAGCCTCAAATTCGCCTTTCTTGCGTACGCACCTATTCCACCATGCAATGCAAAAGCCTAAGCCGTATCCCCACAACTGTACATACGATGCAATGATAGAACGTAGTCCTACCGACACGCTATGCGACTGTATGGATGCATCTGCAAATATGAGCAGTGCATACAATGCAAATGGAATGAGCATTACCCACCAATGCGGACATCCACCAATCAAAGCTATAAGGCTAAGCAATAGCAATAAGGCACAACCAATAGTAAATGCAGCAGGTAGGGTGTGAACTAACTTGAGGGTGCCTGGGTGACGTTTTGTGAGGTTGATGCGTGCAATGCCCGAGTTAAATACTTGCTTAAAGAACTTTCTGAAATCGGTGCGGCGTTTATGCCAAACCCATGCTTGAGGAAAAAGACGAGCCGTATAGTGGTTTTCAAAGATGCGTGTTGAAAAGTCAATATCCTCGCCAAAGCGCATTTCAGAAAAACCATTTAGTGCATTATAAACATTGCGGTTTACACCCATATTGAACGAACGAGGGTAGAACTTATCCATTTTCTTTTTTCCTCCACGTATACCTCCTGTGGTAAAGAATGAAGTCATGGCATAGCTTATTGCCTTTTGCGTGGGGGTGAAGGATGGATGAGCGCAATCAGGTCCGCCAAAGGCATCACAGGGATTGGCATTTAGCTCATCCTCAACCGCTTGCAGATACCCCTTGGGTAATACTACGTCAGAATCTAATATAATAACGTAGTCGCCTTGTGCACGTTCAACACCATAGTTGCGACTCTTTCCAGGACCAGAGTTAGGCTTCTGATAGTAGGCAACGTTTAGGCAATGCTCATATTTGCTCACAACATCTTTACACGGAATAGATGACCCATCCTCTACCACAATTACCTCAAAATCCTTAAGGCTCTGTGTGGTAAGGCTCTGCAATAGTTCGTCTACTTCGTTTGGCCGATTATATATAGGTATAATAAATGAATATTTCATGGGGACAAAGTTAGTGTAAGGTATGAGAAAGGCAAAGTGAAACGTAAAAAGTTTTGCAATGTGTGTTTTAATTTAGCTTGTTAACGACCATATAAAGCGATTGCAGATTAGTGCAGGACGAGGTAAATAACATTTTTGTATGCTTTAGTCACATGTGTCATACTTTATAATTTTTACAATGCTGCAATAATGTATGGATTGTTTTTTGTACTTTTGCAACGCATTGCGCAAAAGCTAACAATATGCGCAATTTTATAAACCCAAGTAAACAAATTTTCATTTCACTAAAATAATGACAAAGCGTAAGATTCAATTCAGTCTTGTCTATCGTGACATGTTCCAAAGCAGTGGTAAGTTTCAGCCACGCAAGGATCAGTTGGAACGCATAGCACCCGTAATCATAAAGATGGGATGCTTTGCACGTGTAGAAACTAATGGGGGCGCATTTGAGCAAGTAAACTTGCTCTATGGCGAAAATCCTAATAAAGCAGTTCGTGCATTCACCAAGCCTTTTAACGAAGTTGGCATCAAAACCCACATGCTCGACCGTGGTTTGAATGCATTGCGTATGTTCCCTGTTCCAGCAGATGTACGCAAACTCATGTACAAGGTAAAACACGCACAAGGTGTTGATATCACTCGTATTTTCTGTGGTTTGAATGATGTAAGAAACATAATTCCCTCTATACACTATGCTCTCGAAGCAGGTATGACTCCACAGGCAACATTGTGCATTACTAATTCGCCCATACACACGGCTGAATATTATGCTAAAATAGCCGACCAACTTATAGAAGCTGGTGCTCCTGAAATATGCTTGAAGGATATGGCAGGTATTGGTCAGCCAGCTATGCTTGGTAAGCTTACAAAGATGATAAAGGACAAACATCCCGAAATCATTATTGAATATCATGGTCACTCAGGTCCAGGCTTGTCAATGGCAAGCATTCTTGAGGTGTGCCGCAATGGTGCTGATGTGATTGATACCGCCATTGAACCACTCTCATGGGGTAAGGTTCATCCAGATGTGATATCTGTACAATCAATGCTGAAACATGCAGGTTTCGATGTGCCAGAAATCAATATGGACGCTTACATGGAGGCACGTAAACTCACTCAAGAGTTTATTGACGACTTCCTTGGTTACTTTATGAATCCAGCCAACAAACTCATGAGTTCATTGTTGTTGGGTTGCGGTCTTCCTGGTGGTATGATGGGTTCAATGATGGCTGACCTTACAGGTGTGATGGGAGCTATCAACAATAATCGTAAGGCTAAGGGCGAAAAAGAATTGAGCGAAGACGAGTTGCTCGTAAAGTTGTTCAACGAAGTAGCTTATGTATGGCCACGCGTTGGTTATCCCCCATTGGTAACTCCATTCTCTCAGTATGTTAAGAATATAGCTTTGATGAACCTCCTCACTGAGAGCATGGGCAAGCCACGTTACTCTATGATGGATAACTCTATATGGGGTATGATTCTTGGCAAGAGTGGACGTCTTCCTGGTCCTGTAGCACCTGAGATTGTAGAACTTGCTAAGGAGAAAGGTTTTGAGTTTACAGATGCCGATCCACAAAGCTACTATCCCGATGACCTTGCACGTTTTGAAAAAGAAATGGAAGAGAACGGATGGGAACGTGGTGAAGATGACGAAGAACTTCTTGAGTTTGCAATGCACGAGACTCAATATCGTGATTACAAGAGCGGTGCTGCAAAGAAACGTTTCTTAGCCGACCTACAAGCTGCTAAAGACAAGGCAAATGCCAACCACATGAGCGTTGAAGAGGCTACTGCATTTAAGCATGCCAAGGCCGATGCAATTGTTGCTCCTGAGGCTGGTACCATTCTTTGGGAGATTGGCGGTGATGGCGAATGCGTTAAAAGCATAGAACCATTTATTGGTAAGGATTATACTGAAGGTGAACGTTTCTGCTATATTGAGAATACGCATGGTCAAATCATCGAACTTCCTGCAGCACTTGGTGGTAAGCTCGTTGAAATCGATGCTAAGCAAGGTGCTCATGTAGCTAAGGGTGACGTAATTGCCTATGTTCAACGCGCTGAATAGTCGAAAATAGTTTGTTATTTAATATAAAAATCTTGTGTGTTGGTATGATGTGCCGACACACAAGATTTTTTTTGGTTATCATGTTCGTTATAAACGATAAAAAGTTCGTTATAAAGGGCAAAAAAATATGTCAAAACCTTCTCATCTTCTTTAAATAAGAGGAACGAGATAGCGTTTTGACATATCTTGTTAATATATGCTTGCGCAATACATTTTGCGCAAACAAAGCTTTAGTCATTGTAGCGATTAAAGCAGTTTATTAGTGCTTACCATGAACTTCGTCAGACACTGTAAGCTTCTTGCGACCTTTAGCACGACGTGATGCTAATACACGACGACCATTTGCAGTTTGCATGCGTTGACGAAAACCATGCTTGTTGTTTCTTTTTCTGTTGTGGGGTTGGAATGTTCTTTTCATTTTGTTATGCTGTTTTTTTGTTTTTGATATACATATCAGTCGAGCGGGAAAGGTCAGCACTTAACCAACTGTTATTGCCTCACGGCATTGCTGTCTCGTGGCTTCATTACCTTGCCATCTATACAATGGTTTCAAAAGGTACCTTCTCACTTCGGGGTGCAAAGTTATAAAAACTTTTGTGATTGAGCAAGTTATGCTTTAAAAACTTTGTAATTCTTGCTCATAGCCTTTTATCAAGAGGTTGAGGCTTATAAGTAGCACTATTTGTTTTCGGCAAAGCGCTTAGCTTGTTCAGCTATGAGTGCAGCATCGTCAAAGTAGTTTATCTTCATTGCTTTTCTCACGTCGCTGAGCGTGTTAGCGGCAACTTCGCGTGCTTCTTCACAGCCTTTTTTAAGCATTTCGTATACAGCAGGAATATCTTTTTCAAACTCTGCACGGCGTTGGCGTATGGGTTCAAGTTCTTCTTGCAAGATGTTGTTAAGGAACTTCTTAACTTTCATATCTCCCAATCCACCACGTTGGTAGTGTTCTTTCACTTCGTCGAGGCTGTTGTATTCAGGCCAATATAGTCCAAAGTGTTCTGGGCGGCAGAATGCGTCAAGATAGGTAAATACCGTGTTGCCTTCAATGTGTCCAGGGTCTTCAATGTGGATGTGAGTAGGGTCGGTATACATCGACATAACTTTCTTCTTCACCTCTTTCGATGTTTCAGAAAGGTAGATACAGTTGCCAAGACTCTTCGACATTTTTGCTTTACCATCAGTTCCTGGCAAGCGTAAGCAAGCTGCGTTGTTAGGCAACAATATGTTGGGTTCTACCAATGTTTCGCCATAGATATGATTGAAACGACGTACTATTTCTGTTGCTTGTTCCAACATTGGCTTTTGGTCTTCGCCTGCTGGCACTGTAGTAGCACGGAAAGCTGTGATATCGGCTGCTTGGCTGATAGGGTAGGTAAAGAAACCGACGGGAATGCTCGACTCAAATCCACGCATACCAATCTCGCTTTTAACAGTAGGGTTACGCTGCAATCGGCTCACCGTTACAAGGTCCATAAAGTAGAACGACAACTCTGTTAGTTCTGGAATTTGGCTTTGTATGAAAATGGTGATTTTGTTAGGGTCGAGTCCTACCGAAAGGTAGTCGAGTGCTACCTCTATCACGTTTTGTCGTACTTTCTCAGGGTTGTCAATATTGTCTGTTAATGCTTGTGCATCAGCAATAAAGACAAACATTTTCTTGAAATCACCTTCGTTTTGCAATTCAACGCGGCGTTTCAACGAACCAACATAGTGACCTATGTGTAAGCGACCTGTTGGGCGGTCGCCAGTTAGTATAACTGTATCTTTTGCCATACAATAAATGATTTTGAGAGCAAAGATACTGTTTTTTTGCAAGTTTCACTACCTTTGCACTGACAAAAGCACACACCTTTTTATGGGTTGCTATTATATATTTTTTAAATTCTATGCTAACAACTTATGCAAATACGAGTTCATAGTTATGAATCGATGGGTACATTCGATGGGCCAGGTCTTCGTTACGTGGTATTTCTTCAAGGATGCCCATTTCGTTGTTTATATTGTGCAAACCCCGATACCATCGATGCAGTGGGCGAGAGCACGCTCACAGATGCGTCGTATATTGTTGAGCAAGCAGTGTCGTTCAAGCCTTTTTTCGGTAAAAAAGGGGGCATAACCTTTTCAGGAGGTGAGCCTACAGTGCAAGCAGAAGCTCTTATCCCCTTGTTTGAGCAACTTAAAGCCAAAGGTATACATATTTGTGTAGACTCAAATGGTGCAATATGGAATAAGCATGTAGAACGGCTTTGGCAGCTTGCTGATTTGGTGATGCTTGATATAAAAGAGTTTAATCCTATTCGCCATGAACATATAACAGGACACTCAAACGAGCAGCCTCTTAGAACTGCCAAATGGTTTGAGGAGCATAATCATCCCTTCTGGTTACGTTATGTGTTGGTTCCGGGTGTGAGCGATTTTGAGGAAGACTTGCATGCCTTGGGCAAACACTTTGAGCATTATGCTCAGTTGCAGCGCATAGAGCTTTTACCTTATCATACGTTGGGCGTGCATAAGTACGAAGCACTTGGTTGGGAGTATAAGTTGAAAGATGTGCCAACCAATACCAACGAGCAAAAGATGCATGCAGCAGAAATTCTGCACACTTATTTTGGAGATAAATTAGTAGTTAATTAAAGCAGAAAATTATTGTGCAACCATCAATAGCTATAGTAGCTCCCAACACCTTGGCAAGTATGGGCTTATCAGAGATTATTCGCCGTATGATGCCAGGGGTAAATATTTGTTTGTTTACTCATTTCGCAGAGTTGTCAAATCATCCGTTAGCCGACACATTCTATCATTATTTTGTATCGGCAGACGAGGTGTTGTCAGGTGCAACTTATTTTTTGCAACGTCAGCATAAGACGATTGTTTTGGTGCATGGTAATGAGTTTATGCATTTGCCAAAAGGCTTTCATACACTAAATGTTTGCCAAAACGAGAAGGAACTGACAGCGTCGATACTTTCGTTAGCAGAGCATTCTCACCATGCCAATGGCAGAGAACCTGAAGTTATTCGTAGGGCGCAGCACCCCGCTGATGATACTGCAAATGCTAAACAAAAACCTATCCTTACACCGCGCGAACGAGATGTGCTAAAGGGCATTGTAAAGGGGTTGATTAACAAGGAAATTGCTGCACGTATGGGAGTTGGCGTAGCCACTGTAATTACGCATCGCAACAATCTGACAGACAAGTTAGGCACGCGTAGTGTTTCGGCACTTACCATATTTGCAGTGATGCATGGTATAGTAAGTAGCGATGAGTTGTTATGAGAGGGTGAGTAACAGAAAAAACGAACCATGAGATATGAACGCAACGTTCTGTTTGCGCTTTCTCTCATGGTTCTTAACCTATGAAACGTTATTTTTTAAAATCCTCTAAATCTCTTCAAAGTCTACGTATGTACCCTCGTCTTTTCTAAATATTTTACCTTTTGTTTCGTTGCCTGTTTGCCCTGTATATTCGTGGTGAGCATTGCCCGATTCTGCATCAAAGCGATGTGATGAGGCATTGCTATATCCTTCTTTGTTTTGGTTATAGGTTGTTCTCTGTTGCCTATTTTGATTAGTGTTATAGGTTGTGTTAAAGCCTTTGCCAAAAGGGTTTAGCAAGTTGCGTACTTTGCCTACAACCCTCAATATAGTTAAGATGACAAATACGCAAATGGCCAATATAGCGCCAAGGATGAATAGGAAGAATAGCCCAAATAAATGCATACAGAATTTTAATCTTTTGTTTTGAAATTAAGCACCTTCATGGTGGTGTTGTGCATCTACTCTATGAGGTATGTTCATTAATAGATGCAACCTTTACTCTTCTTTTGCAATCTTCGTGCCAATTAGGTTGTTTGCGATAGAAGTAAGTACATAAAGCACTATAATGGCCGAAAAACCAGCCCAACCTAATATAATCAATAGCAATATACTCATCAAGATAAAGCCATAACGTATTACGTTGTCCTTTATTGAAAAGTTCTTGAATTTCAGTGCAAACATGGGTATTTCGCAAACCAATAACCAACAAGAAACAAGTGTACCTACTATGAAGCAAATGCTAATCCATAAACTATTTTCTGCCGTAATGCTTTGCTGTAGTGATACGCAAAGTGATGCCCAAAACAATGCGTTGGCAGGAGTTGGCAGTCCGATAAAAGTAGTAGATTGGCGTTCATCAAGATTAAACTTTGCCAAGCGAAGAGCCGAAAATGCTGCCATAACAAAAGCTATGTAGGGCAAATATTCAGCCACGGGGCAAGCCTCTATATTACATGCTGTAGCGTTGGTAGTCAATGTTTGTTTAAGCAGAGCAAACACGATAGCAGAGGGTGCAAAACCAAAGGTAATGTCGTCGGCCAACGAGTCGAGTTCTTTACCAATATTAGATGATACGTGTAGTAGTCTTGCTGCAAAACCATCAAAAAAGTCGAACACGGCACCAATGATGATAAACATGAATGCAAGTTCAAAATGGTTTTGAAAAGCCATATAAGTAGCTATGCAACCCGAAATAAGGTTGCAGCATGTGAGCGTATTAGGAAAATGCTTTTTCATTTTATGTTTCTTAATTTGATAGGTGCAAATACTATAAGGACAACCTACATGTTGCATCATCCTTGTGGTGGTAGAGCCTATGCAAGTTGTCCTTTTATTTTTTTATATGCTATTTTAATTTGGCTATAATGGTTTGATTGCCCACGGTTGTTTGTCCCATATTTACTTTTACCTCGGCATTGAGCGGTAGGTAAACGTCTACTCTCGAACCAAATTTAATAAAGCCCATGTGTTCGTCAAAATAGCAGTTCTCGTCTTCGCGTGCATAGGTTACGATGCGTCGTGCCACGGCACCAGCTACTTGTCTTACAAGCACTTCTTCGCCTTTGGGGGTTTCGATAATCACGGTTGAACGTTCGTTTTCGGTGCTTGCTTTGGGTAGCCATGCTTTGTGAAAGTTACCATTGTGGTGTACCACTTTTTTTACGACTCCTTCTACAGGAAACCAATTGGCATGCACGTTGGTGATAGACATAAAGATTGAGATCATCAGTCTTCTGTCGTGGAAGTATTCGTTTTCGTCTACCTCTTCTATCACAACCACTTTACCATCGGCAGCTGCAAGCACAGTGCCGTCTTTCTCGCCGTTAAATATGCGGATTGGACAGCGAAAAAAGTTTACGGCAATGGCATAAAGTACAATGCAAATGCCAGCATATACATAGAACACCCATAGTGCACAACTATTGTGCAAAGCATAATAGAGTGCCAAGCCAATAATTATGATTGTGAACAAACTATTGCGCAGTATGGCGTTGCCCTCGCTATGCAAACGTACTTTTTTTATTTTGTGGTTTCTTACCATTATGAAAAAACTTGCTATTGTATGTTTAATATTGCCTATGTGTTGTGATTTTGCTTAGGCAATATCTATATACCAACCCATAGAGATGACAAAGATAAGAAAATAAAATTAAAAACCATTGATTTTTACTCTTTAATCCACTCTTTTGATAGTGTGCTCTCTAATTCCTCTGCCGAAAGTCGTAGTTGGAAATTGCCTTTTTCGGCTATTGATATGCCGCCTGTTTCTTCAGAGACCACAATGGCAAGACAGTCGCTTTTTTGCGATATACCCAATGCCGCGCGGTGTCGCAGACCGAGCGATTTGGGTATGTCGGTGTCGTGAGATATGGGCAAAATGCAACCTGCTGCTTTGATTTTCTGGTGCGAAATTATCATTGCACCATCGTGGAGCGGGCTATTTTTGAAAAATATGTTTTCGATAAGGCGTTGTGTGATGTTTGCATTGATGATGTCGCCCGTGGCTATGTATTCGCTCAGTCCCACGTAGCGTTCGATAATGATGAGCGCACCCACCTTTTGCTTGCTCATGTTCATACATGCAAGTACGATAGGCATGATGTCTTCGCGACAAACGTTGCCGTCCTTGCTTTTTTTACCTTTTATGATTTTAGATAAAAGGCTATTTCCTGGGCGCGAACCTATGGTGCTGAAGAAGTGGCGTATTTCTTCTTGAAAAAGAATGATGAGTGCCAACGAACCCACATTTACCAATTTATCGAGAATTGAACCTAACAATCGCATCTCGAATATTTGCGATACAAATATCCACACCACAATGAATACTATAATGCCACCAAAGATATTGGCAGAGCTCGACTCCTTCATTAGTCGGTATATATAGTATAAGATAATGGCTACTGAGAATATGTCAATAACGTCTTTTATTCCAAACGAAATCATCTTTTATGCAGAGGTTGAATGTGGGTTAATGGATAGCTATTGTTCTGCTTTTTCAGATGCTATTTTTTTTAGCATTTGGCAGTAAATCTTTTTGGCTTCAACGGCTTCTTTTACATCGTGTACACGCAGAATGTTAGCCCCTTTCATTAGTGAAATGGTGTTGATAATAGATGTGCCGTTGAGCGATGTTTGCGGACTTCCATTGAGTAACTTATATATCATCGATTTGCGCGAAACTCCCACAAGTAGTGGCAGGTTAAACACCTTAAAGTCCTCAAGATGGTTAAGTAGTTCGTAGTTGTGCTCAAGCGTCTTACCAAATCCAAAGCCGGGGTCTACAATGATGTCTTTTGCTCCCATTTGGCACAAACTGTCGATGCGTTGGGCAAAATAGAGCATTACTTCATTGCGCAGATTGCGGTATTGGGGGGCCACTTGCATGCTGTCGGGGGTGCCTTGCATGTGCATCAGTATGTAAGGAACGCCCAAATGTGCCACTGTGCGAAACATCTGTTTATCAAGCATTCCGCCTGAAATATCGTTGATAATGTCTGCACCTTCTTCTTCAATACACATCTTGGCAACATCGGCTCTAAAGGTATCTACCGATATAGGCACATCGGGATATTTGCTTCTAACCACGCGTATGCCACGGCGCAAGCGGGCTTTCTCTTCTTCGGGACTAACGTTGTCGGCACCTGGACGCGACGAGTATCCGCCTATGTCTATCATGTTAGCACCCTCGCTCATCAGTTTGTCTACTCGTTGTGCTATATGGCTATCATCGGGTGTGCGACTTTCTGCATAAAATGAGTCGGGAGTGACGTTGAGTATACCCATTATTTGTGGTTCGCTGAGCGAATACAGTTTTCCACGAAGATTAAGCGTGTGCATTGTTTACTGAATATATTTTTGATGTATATCTATCAACAAGTGGGGTAGAGCTGTTTGGTAAATACCTGCTTAAAAGCCCCATTTTGTTAATGTTATGGCAAAGGTAGAAAGCTAAACCGAATGTGCAAAATCTTTTAAGCCTTTTGTGCTTGCCGCTCTTCAATCTCTATATATAGGGTGGTGGTGATATATTGTTTGTGTGCGATTTAAAAATATGCTATTTTTCTTTTGCTCTTCAATCATCTTGCACTATTTTTGCATAAGATAAACTGCGGTTCGGCAGAGCTAAAGCAAGTTTTGTTCTGCACTCACCTTGCATTATCTTTGCATAAGATAAGCTGCGGTTCGGCAGAGCTAAAGCAAGCTTTGTTCTGCGCTCACCTTGCATTATCTTTGCATAAGATAGGCTACACCTCAGCAATTAAAAACGAGTTTTTATTGCATTCGGTTTGCACTATCTTGATAGTAGAAAAGATGATGGCAACCATGAACATAAAACATTGGAAGCCTTATTTTGATAACATATTCATTGATTATGACTATACCCGAACTTTACGACATTTTTTTGAAACATCCCGTAGTAACAACCGATACACGCGATTGTCCTAAGGGCTCGATATTCTTTGCGCTTCGTGGCGACAAGTTTGATGGAAACAAATTTGCCACTAAAGCTTTAGAGAATGGTTGTGCTTATGCTGTGATAGATGACAACAGTATACAGGGCGACGAACGACTTATTCACGTTGAAGATGCATTGGTAGCTCTCCAACAATTGGCCACCTATCACCGCCGCCAGCTCGAAACACCTATTGTGCAAATCACCGGTACAAACGGCAAAACTACTACTAAGGAACTTACTTCGGCAGTGTTGTCTGAACAAATGAATGTGCTTTACACACAAGGCAACTTCAACAACCACATAGGTGTGCCTAAAACTTTGCTCCGTCTAAAACCAGAGCATCAGATGGCTGTGGTGGAAACTGGAGCCAGTCATCCGGGCGAAATAGCACAACTTTCAGAGATTGTTGATGCCGATTGCGGCTTGATAACAAACGTGGGCAGAGCGCACCTTGAGGGCTTTGGCTCGTTCGAAGGGGTTATAAAAACCAAGGGAGAGTTGTATGATTATTTGCGCATGAAACCAGGTGCTTTTATCTTTCTTGATGCTGATAATCCCCACCTTCAGCCTATAGCTAAGGGCATAAAGGCCTATACGTATGGCAAGCCTGGCATGGGCTATGACGTTGAGGGCGAAGTGTTGGCATGTACTCCTTACTTAAAGTTCCGTTTCCGCACAAAGAGCGGTGCCGAATGGCACGAGGTGCAAACCCAACTCATTGGTTCATACAATCTTAACAACGCCTTGGCTGCCATTTGTGTGGGCAATCATTTTGGTATTACCGACCAACAAGCGGTGCATGCCATCGAGAACTATCAGCCTACCAACAACCGCAGTGAACTGATGAAAACGGCTAATAATGAGCTTATTGTAGATGCTTATAATGCCAACCCAACGAGCATGAAGGCAGCTCTCGACAACTTTGCACTTATACCTGCAAAGCACAAAATGTTGATATTAGGCGAGATGCGCGAACTCGGACAAGCCTCTGCAACCGAACACCAAAAGGTGGCAGAACAAGCTCTTTCTTTGGGTGCCGAAGAGGTATGGTTTGTTGGCGAAGAGTTTCAACCTTTCTCTGAAGGTGCACAATGGTTTCCCGATGTTGAGGCTGTAAAAACTGCGCTCGAAGGTGGCGATCGTCCGTCGGGACGTTTGATTTTGGTGAAAGGCTCTAATGGCACCAAACTCTATCAGTTACCTGCATTACTTTAATAAACAATAGTATAATATTAAAACAAATCGAATCATGAAATTTATAAAACAACTCATTTATGCGTGTAGCAAGGTTTGCAGTTCGCGTTTAGTTAGCATATTAGCCACTGTGATGGGTGTTTTCTATTTTGTAGTGGCTAACGACTTGTTTTGGTACGGAAACGAACGGTGGAATACGGCGGGCATGACTATATTGTTCAACGCTCCCATCTTTCTGTTTGTAGTGGTTGTTGTGGCATCGTTCATATACTTTTTTATGCAAAAAAAGGTTGAACAACAAACTGCAAGTGTCGAAAAGCGACTACGAGAGGAGCAAAAAAATACTGAAACAGTTGATGCTCAAACAACCGAAGAAAAAAATGCCAACACGATAGATTAATCTCTATACATCGTGCAACAAAAAAAGGGCGTAGACAATGCTTTTTTGTAAAATATGCAAAAATGTCATTGCCTACGCTCTCTTCTTTATATAGGGATAAAAGGAAAAATAGAACAGTGGTTTTTGTACACATTTTGGGGCGAAATAGATGCTTAAAAAGAGTTTTTAGACAGAATTATGTCTATTTTTAAGATAAAAAGAGAGGTGTTTTTATCATAAACGTGTCCTTATCCCCTAAGGATACGTATCCTTATAGCACAAGAATACGCATCCTTATGAGCTAAGAATACGCATTCTTCTACCCTAATGATACGTATTCTTGTATGCCAAATAGCTCTTTAATTTTGTAGGCAAATTTGTAAAGTGTTGATAATCAGATGTTTAATTAAATGCTCCATATTTACGTTTTTTTCGAGCAGCAATTTTTTATTTCATTTCGTTTAAATCTCAGAGCGTATGTTTTGTTCAAAATAAGAAAAATAGAACACTTTTTGCTGCATAATAAGTATGACTATATATGTTTAAAAAAGAAAAAACAAAATAATCACATTTGGCATATTATATGCTTTGCATTACCTTTGCATAAGGTATTAAAAAACCGCACAAAAAAAAGATTATTGAAATGATGAAACTGAATAAACTATGTTTTTGGCTTCCACTGCTTATGATGTGTGGACTTGTGATGTCGTCTTGCAAGAGTAACAAAAAGGCAAACTCAAAATGGATGCAAGAAGACGATGTAAAGGTAGCTATAGACGAAACATTCAAGCCTATTATGGACAATATGGTTCAGTCGTTTGGCATGGCATACCCTGAGGCAAACATGAAACCCACATATACAAGCGAAGACCAAGCCATCCGCCTACTTGTAAACGATAGCGTGCGATGCTGCATTGTTACCCGCAAACTCAAACCAAATGAACTGACCATTATTCAGTCGCACAGGCTCGATGCCCGACAAGCCATGATAGCATCCGATGCTATAGCTTTGGTTGTGAACAAAGAAAACACCGACTCGCTCATCACGCTCGACGAGATTAAAGATATTGTAAGCGGTAAAATTACACGTTGGGAACAACTCAAAAAGCATACACGCACGGGCGAACTCAAACTGGTGTTCGATAATTCTGGCTCAAGCACAGTGCGCTACATGAAGGACTCCTTGTGTAATGGTCAAGACCTTCGAGGTAACGTGTTTGCCTCTGAGGGAGGAACCAATCAGTCAGTGCTCGAAATGGTAAAGGCCAACCCTAATATCATTGGCATTGTGGGAGCTAATTGGCTAAAGGGAAATGCTGATAACGCATTATCCGACTTTTCAAAACTCGAATTTAACGTAATGAGAGTGAGCCGCAGTGCCGACGAGATTTCGGCAAAATATGTGCGTCCCTATCAATATTACATTGCAACGGCCGACTATCCATTGTTGCGTGCTGTGTACATCATACACACCGACCCCAGAAGTCAATCGATGCTTAAGAACTTCTTCTTTTACACCAAGGGACAAAAAGGACAAACCATCATCTGCAACAACTCACAGTTGCTGCCTATCACACCAGTAGAGGTAAAGGATGTGAATATTAAGTAGGCTTTAATAAGCTAATTTAAAGTAAATGCTCAAATTAATTTAGAAAGGCCATGGGCTGAAAGCCCAAAATACTGCAGTCCAGGGGTAGTGCCCTGTGGCTCTATACATGTAGGGATAGCGATCTGTAAGAGTAAAAGATGAAGCCAATAAGTTAAAAGCGTAGCCTTTTATTGATGGCTTTTGTCCTTACAGAGCGTCGTCGCTCTATTTATTATCACCTAAGGCATTGCCTTGGGTGATAATCTTTGGAACTTTCATCCCGTACTTTCATCCATATTCTTTTCTAAATTTTAAAATAGACCATTTATTATTTATGGTTTTGTGCAAAGTCAGTCTACATCTTTTTATTTTTATGTACCTACTCGAATAAAAGCAGCATACAACATCACCTATATTTATGCAATAGTTACCTATCTGAACATAAAGTGTAAAGAATATATTAAAAAGCCTTTAATTAGAGCCTTTTGACTGATTTATTTGTATTATTCAAACCTTTTGTGCACGAAAATTACTATATTTGCACGGATTTTATAATCGTATGTATCTATCTTACAGATTATGAATTTTCATGCAGAACTTAATGCATAATAAACCAATTTAGTATATAACAAAATCACGATATGAAAAGAAACTTTATTCGCGTTGTCGCATTATCTGCCTTTCTTGCAATTGGTGTAAATGCAGCTCAGGCGCAAACACGTACGTACGATTGCCCTGAACTTAAGCCAGAATACCAAACAATGGCTGAACAAGTTGTTCAACTTAATATGGAAGACCCCGAGAAAGCTAACAAGGTTTACATGAATCTTTCTAAAAAGATTAAAGGTAGCAAGCAAGACCTTGTTGCTGTAGGTACTTACTTCCTCGAAAATAACAACTATCCAGCTGCAAGCCAATGCGCTAAAGCCGTTTATGAATTGGCTCCCGACTATATTCCTGGTTTGATGTTCTCAGGCGAGGTGTATATGAAAGCACAACGTTGGGGCGAGGCTGGCGGACGTTTCGATGAAGTGCTCGCTATCGAACCCGACAATATCAATGCACTTAAGCGCAATGCATTTGTATATAAAAACGTTAATCCACACGCAGCTATCGACTATCTTAACAAGATAAAAGAGGCTGACCCTACGTATATCGAAGCTGATAAAAATCTTGGCGATATATATTATAAACTCGACGACTATACAAAGGCCATCGAGTACTACAACAAGTACTACACCGCAACTCCTAAGGAAGCAGGTAAAATAGACATCGCTGCGTGCGAGAACTATTTGCTCGCCCTCTTCTCAATGTCGGTAAAAGACGATACTAATCTCGACAAAATTATAGCTATTGCTGGCGAGATTAAGCCTCTTGCTCCTAAAGATATCATTATCCCTCGTATGGATTTCTTTGCTAAGTATACAAAGGTTGAAACAGCTATGGATTATGATGGAGCTATCAAGGCTGCTAAAGAAGCTGAAACTTATATCACCGAAAAGCAATTTGCCGACTCTGTTTATATCTACACCGACTTTGACTATGCTGCTAAACTTGCTAAAGAAGAAGGCAACATAACAGAGGCTATCAACTACTACGAACTTGCTGTTAAAGACCTCGAAGCAAAGGCTGAAGGTATTACAGACGAGAAGAAAAAGGAAGAGAATGTAAACAAACGTGGCTCTTACTGCTACGACATTTCAAACCTTTATGTACGCAATAAACAAGCTGAAAAGGGTATTGAAGTGTTCGAAAAATACTTAGCTTTGCTCGGCGATAAGGCTGATATTTCTGATAAATATAGCATGGGTACAAAGTACTTGGCTGCTTATCAGCAAGAGAACATTACCCCTGAACAAAAGAAGGCTTACCACGACAAGGCTGTTGAAATCTTTAAAAGTATCACTACAGCTGAAACCACTAATCACTTGCCTATCGTAATGGCATATCAAATGCTTGCTCGCTTGAGCAACACCGATAGTCAAAAGCCTCTTACTGAGGTTCACGATTACTACATCAAGGTGCTTAGCGAGAGCGAAGATGAGGCTATCAAGAACAAGGCTGCAAACGCACGTTTCGAGGCTGCCCGCTATCTCTTCTTCTACTATGTAACCGATCCTACTACCAACAAGGTTGAGGCTACTAAGTATGCTGGCATCTTAAAGTCTATTCGTCCAGACGATAACTTTACTAAGATGGCTGTAGAACACGTTAAGTCTATGTAATAAAATTTTTGTTATTTATAAATTTATAAAGAGGTGTATTGAGGTTGCTCATTATACCTCTTTATTTTATAAAGAAACATACACAACATGCAAACAATCACAATGCTTGGTACAGGTTATGCCACAGCTACGCAGTGTTATAACACTTGTTTCTTATTACAAGACGATACAACAAAACTCCTGGTTGATGCGGGAGGAGGTAACATCATTTTGCAACAATTACAACGTGTAAACATCGAACTTAATCAAATTCATTATCTATTTATTACACACGCACATACCGACCATATATTGGGCACAGTGTGGGTGTTACGCATGATTATGCAGCAGATAAGGCAAGGGAAATATACTGATTGTTTGCACGTGTATGGCAACGATAAGGCTATGCATGTGCTCGACTGGATATGTCGCAACACCTTGCCTGCAAAACTCGTAAAGTTGCTCAACGATAAGGTGTTATTACACACGCTCACTGATGGCGAGAACTTTAGCATTAACGATTGGAATTTAACTGCATTTGATATTCACTCTACAAAAGAAAAACAGTATGGTTTTCGCTTAGTTTTTCCTAATAACAAAACACTTGTTTGCTTAGGCGACGAGCCTTATAATGAGGATAATAAACTCTATGTAGAGCATGCAGACTGGTTGCTTAGCGAGGCTTTTTGCTTAAATGCTGATGCAGATATATACCACCCTTATGAAAAGCATCACAGCACAACGCTTGATGCCGCACAATTGGCTCAGAAGCTACAAACAAAAAATCTATTGCTCTACCATACCGAAGATAAAACGCTCAATACTCGCAAGGTTAAATATACCGAAGAGGCAAAAAAGGCTTTCAGCGGAAACGTGTTTGTACCCAATGACCTTGAAACTATCCATTTATAAAAATGCGCATAGCGTAATTCAATAATCCGTTTTTGGGGGCACTAAGAAAAAAATATGAGGGAACATCTACACAAAAAATGGCATTGTTCCCTCTCGTTGTAAGTGTAAATAAGCAACTTATTCGCCCAATATCTTCTTTGCCATGGCACGTCCCAACATTTCGCACTTTTGGCGCACATCGGGGGTGATGGCTTGTTTCATATCTACGGGTTCGCCAACAGCCTCAAAATGCAAGCGGGTATTATTCCATTCCTCAATCTTAGCAACGGCCTTGCTTGCCCAACAATGCGATCCATACCAACCTATCAAGTGGTGTTTAATATCTTTGTTTGCTATTTCTGATAGCAGTACTTCCATTTCATGATATAAACCATTGTTATACGTAGGAGCACCAACTATCAAGCCACTATAGCGGAAAATGTCGCGAAGAATGTAGCTATGATGCGTTTTAGAGATGTTGTAAAGAACAATGTTTTTAACTCCCTCGTGGCTTGCAGCCGTAGCAATTATTTCGGCCATACGTTCAGTGTTGCCATACATCGTGCCGTAGCAAATAACAAGTCCTGGCTCGGTTTCGTATTTCGACATTTTGTCGTACATACCTATCACCTTGTTTATGTACTCGTGCCATACAGGGCCGTGGGTAGAGCATATATAGTTGAGTTCTACCCCTGCCAATTTTTTCAATGCACTTTGAACAGGAACACCATATTTGCCCACTATATTAGAATAATAACGTACCATTTCAAGCCAAAAGGCATCGCAGTTTATATGCTCGTCTATAATCCCGCCGTTAAGAGCACCAAAGCAACCAAAAGCGTCGCCTGTGAAGGCAATTTTATGCTCACGGTCGAGTGTGACCATGGTTTCGGGCCAATGCACCATAGGGATGAGCACAAACTCTAAGTTGTGATGTCCTAAGTTCAGTGTGTCCCCATTCTTAATCTCAAACACATCGTTAGTAACGCCATAAAAGCCCTTTAGCATATCAAGCGTCTTTTTGTTACCCACAATTTGCACGTTAGGGTAGTATTTCTTAATGAGTGCGATACTACCGCTATGGTCTGGCTCCATGTGGTTGATGATGAGGTAATCAATGGGACGTTTACCTATTGCTTCGTGTATATTCTCTAAGAATTGAGTAAAGAAATCAACTTCTACCGTATCAATCAATGCAACCTTATCATCTGCTACAATGTAAGAATTGTAGCTCACTCCATTAGGCAATGGCCATAACCCCTCAAAACGGTGTTTGTTGCGGTCGTTTACGCCAACATAATATACATCTTCAATAATTTGTGTTGTCATCACTCTTGCTTTTATTTTAAGCACAATGTGCTATTTTGAATACCAATTTAACATGATGCAATAAAAAAAGAAGTTCATCATCTGATGTTACCCAAGTAACCCCTAACACCAATCAAGGGGGCAGGGCTGTCACCCCCAATGACGAAACTTCTACAAGCGAAGATACAGCAAATTCAACAGAGTAGCAAGGAAATGAGGAAGAAAGTTCTACTACCAATAATGAAGAACTCATACGTGGTGAAAAGTGGAATAAGACGGGTGTCCCCGAAAAATTCAAGTCAAATAAGAAGAAAGGTGATAGTCATGATGCAATTTGGCAGAAAATAAGGAATTTCTTCCATGAGATGGCTCATAAACTTTTCCCTAAGCTTGTGAAGATAGGCGATAACGAGATGCGCTATGAGCTATGGCGAAGCTATGAGAACTTGAAGAACGATAGTTCTTTGATTGCTGAAGCTAAAGACATTGCGATGCAGAACAAGTTAAAGGTTGGTAAATATGAGAGGACATTTGAGCGTGGCTGACGCCCCTATAGCTAATATTTTGTTCAAAAAATGTAATGAAGTGAATTTTTTATTCTTCTTTTATTTGGTATTTAAAAAAAATATTGTACCTTTGCATCGCAATTGAGAACAATATGTGATCATAATAAAAAACAAAGGAAGTTTGGGTGAGTGGCTGAAACCACCAGTTTGCTAAACTGACGTACGGGTTTAACCGTACCGGGGGTTCGAATCCCCCAGCTTCCGCTTATGGCGCTTTCATCTAATGGTTAGGATACATGCCTCTCACGCATGGTATACGGGTTCGATTCCCGTAGGCGCTACAGAATGTTTAAACCGCTGATTATTAACTTTTTCATTAATAGTCAGCGGTTTTTCTGTGTATATAAACCATAAATAAGCCTTGCATATAAGTCTATATTCTGCAATTTATTGTATATATTTGCCAAACTTTGTACGGAAATCGTGCAACAAAACTTACAACGACATGGCAAGTATATCTCTATATCTTGATACAAGAGCTAAAAGTAAACAATACACGATTAAGATTGCAATAAGAAATGGAAGAACCTAATTCTTCGTTCTAACAGCAATCAGAATAAGTAAAGAAAATTTGGCGAGTGGGGTAGTAGTAGGTACATCTAACGATAGGAAGATTAACAAACTCCTTGATATGAAGTTATCAACAATCAAACTCAATTTGATGTCTGTGTGTGCTTCTACTGATTTGTCTACCTTTTTCTCTCTTCCTTTCTCAAAGTCTGATACATATTGCTGAGCTGCTGTCTTAAAGCCACTATTCGTATTGAACAAAGATGACAAACCACTATAATCAGAAGATGCTATCTTGGCTATCTTCTTATTGAGTTTCTTTTCTGCTTCATCATATTTCTTCTGTGCTGCATCTACTGCCGCTTGACATGCTTTGTTATAAGCATCATCGCTCGCATAGTCATTTCTATCTATTCCGCTTGTAAAGTCATTGGGTCTGCTAATAGGCTTCTCACCATACTTATCTAAAAAGGCTTGCTGCAACTTTCCTATTTCCTCATCTTGTATGTACTTATTACGTTCCAATCCGTGCTTAGCATACATGTAGGTCACTACATCTTGATACTTTACACCACCTTTCATCAATGACTGAATGGCATCCAACATATCCTTGTAGAAAGTCTTTTTATAGGTTCCCATCTCTGCAAGGTTGATGCTGCTCATGCGGTTCTCTGCCATATAAGCATTTTCCCAATCGGCTATTTGGGTATTGCCGTTCTTACAGATAATGTCTTGCAATTGTTTTAGAGAATACATGCTATCTGCCCAAGCAGTGACAAACTTGTGAGATACACTTTTCATTGCCATCTCATAGTCGTGCTTAGCATCTACTCTTTCACGTTCCTCTCTGTAAAGCACGGTTTCTTCATCAAAGGTCTTTCCCTGCTTCTCTGCAAACTCACCAACCTTTAACTTGCTCTGCATAGCAATATCTTTAGCTTCAGCTATCACAGAACTATCGTTCTTCAAGTTCTCATAGCTTCGCCATAGCTCATAGCGCATCTCGTTATCGCCTATCTTCACAAGCTTAGGAAAAAGTTTATGAGCCATCTCATAGAAGAAATTCCTTACCTTCTCCCAAAAACCACCATGCTTCTCAAATGTTTCTTTGTCTTCTGCAAGACTTGCAAGGTATTCCTCTGTTGCAGTCCTGATATTCCAACCATTCTTTGCAGCAAGAGCAACAATCTTTTCTCTAATAGACTTCTCCGCACCAGCAAACACCTTGTCAAGAAACGCATCAAAGTCCTTACCAAACAACTTTCTCAATCCCTTGTGAGCCACCGCCTCGTGCATCAAAGTTTGCATCACATCTTCTACACTCGTATGGTTGCCAAGGATAATAGTTATCTTGCCAGTCTGCTTATTATAAAAGCCTTTAGCCTTACGTTTCTTTCCCTTAAACTGACTACCATCTGCAACCACTTCCACTTCACCACCCAAGTGCATAGCTTCTACTTGTTCTTGCACGGATGTTGGGAGTGTGATGCGCTCTTGCGATTGGCGGACTTCGTCTTTTTCGTTTGAAAAGTTGTATAATTCAGAATTGTTTCCTACATTTGCAGCATTCAAAGCATCTGATAAGATTGCTTTGTAGAGGGCAATACCTCCGTGAGGCTTCTGCGCTGCGGTTTGAAGGGTGTTGCCCTCTTCTTGTATATTATCCGCAACAAAAACCTCGTGTACATACAATCTGTTTTTGTTATTGTCTTGCATAGCTCTACAGAACACATAGCAACGCTTTCCATTGTAATTAATAGGATAGGCAAAATAATGGTTTAGTACACTTTTTTCTGTTCTAATAAAATCTTTTATTGTTCCAAGATACACAGCATTCTTAAACCCGTCTTTCAGCGAAGTAATAGCATCGAGTTTGGCTTGTCCATAGCGGTGTGCAAGTGAAGTTCCTATTGAGTTTTCATTAATTTCTACTACTCCTACCTCTGTATCATAGAATAAAGGTTCTCCAATATTATCTCTCCACCATTTTTCAGCAGCCTTGCGTGCGGACATATCTTCGGTCTTAACAATTTGGTTGCTTGCCACATCAATTGTAGGGGCATTTACAAGGGCATTACCAATCTCTGCTTTTTCACTTTCAGACATTTCATTGGGATTTCTCATATCTCCCTCTCTCATCAACTCATCATCACTCACCTCGCTCTTCTTCTCGTCTTCTTCCTCATTGTCAGTTCCTGTATAGTGAACATCTGTAGCTGCATCTGTTTGCTTATCCAGCTCTGCATACTTCTTAGCCTTTTCTGCAAGTTCTTGTTTCATCAAAGCTTCATACTCCATATACTTGGCACGAGCATCCTCGAGTTGTTTGCTAAACTCAAATGGTTTACCCTCGCGTTGCTCCATCAACTGCAAGTCTCTCTTATACCTTTCTACAGAATTTTCATATACACCTATGCGTTCCTTATAGTCATTGGCGGTGATAACGTTGTCCACAATATCCTCTATGCAGTTCTTCATCAACTGCTTAGATACGGGTATATTCTCTAAGCCCAACTCTTTACAAGAATAGCTCATCTTGCGACTCGCCTTTGTTATCAACGAAACACCTTGCGACTCCATTTTCGGACTAATCTCTGTCTCTACCTCAAACTTTAGTCCGTCTATATCTATCGTTGTCGTCCACTTAGTGGTTGTCTTTCCGTTCTCTCTTGCCCTTTCAGATGCTTCAACCACTCTCTTGTTGTGCTCCTTGATATACTCTTTCATTTCATCTACAGAGCCAAAAGACAATTTACCTATGCGTATTTTTTTAAACGTTCCGTTAGGGAACATCTTCTCCAACTTCGTAACACGTTCCTCGTTATCCTTTATCAGTTCCTCTTCACGTTTAATTTCACCTTGCAGTCTGGGCTTATTCATTCCAATATACCTTTGGTCTGCTTCCCACTGCTTTTCTCTACTCTCGTAACGCTTAAGGTCACGTTCCACTTGTTGCTTTAGTATCGCATATTGGCTACCACTCAAATTGGCTACCACGTCCCCAAAGTCATCATCCTCTTCATCAAGGGTTCTATTATCTAAAGCATTCTTCAAGTACTCTTCTGAATTCATAATAGCATTCACAAAGAGTTGCTTAGTCTTCAGTCTTTGATATGCAGAAACATCAAGACTATCTTCTACACCCATTCTGATAACTCTTACAGGCTTATTCCATTCTCTGTGCATGTTGCCTTGGCGCAATATACGTCCGTTACGTTGCTCGTAGTCCATAGGTCGGTTAGGTGCATCCAAATGAATTAACGTATGCAATCTCTCTTGTATGTTTACGCCTGTACCCAATGTTGCCGTGCTACCCAATATAACTCTTACCTCTCCTCGGTTCACTTTGTCAAAAGTATCAAGCTTTGCCTTATCGCTCATGCCCGATTTCATAATAACTATTTGGTCGGACGGAACACCATTCTCTATAAGTTTCTTCTTAATTTCTTCATAGAGATTAAAACCACTTTGCTTGTTCTGATAATGGTCCGCAAATATGGCTATCGTTCCATTATAATCTGCTGTTTCCTTTAGGTCTTTTAAAGTCTGTCGTACTGCTTCGTTCGTTTTACTATTTGTATCGTCTTCTGCATTATCAACAACAAGTCTTGGGTCTACAGCTGCTGCCGTTGCAATGCCGTACATACGCAACACAAGGTCAGAGTTTTCTTTCTTCTCTTTACCACTCATTTCTTCAAAGCGTTGCAACTCGCTACGGACATATTTCATTACTGAATATAAAGCCTTTGTCTGTGGCAAATATATATCTTGTACCTTACCACCTTCCAACTCTGGTATTTTATCATTCACGCCCTTAGCATCGCTTGTAAGCACAAAGTCCGTACACGACAATATCAAACGTGCCAACTCTGCCATATTCGTATAACCCAAAAAGCGGTTATTCTCTTTAAATGCACCACTTGGAGTAAATTCTGCCTTTTGTTCTATACGCCCAAAGTTTCTTACAAAATCATCAAAGTAAAATATATCGTTGGATTTAAGCATCTCTTGTGGGCATAGATAGCGCAGCATGGTCCATATCTCCGCTGCCGTATTGCTAACAGGTGTACCAGTCGCAAACACGATATTTTTGCCACCATTCTTTTCCTTTACGGATTGTATCTTCAAATAAAGCCCTTGAGAACGTTTAGAGAAACTTGGGTCTACACCTTTAACACCTCTTGTCATGGCAGTAGCAAAACCTAAATGCTTGTATGCGTGAGCTTCATCTACGAGCAAAGCATCAATGCCCATTTGGTCAAAGTCTACCACTTCATCCGTTTTGCGTTCAAGCATACGTTCTGCCTTAACCTTAGCATTGTTTGTAGCTTTCGCTCTATCTTTCAATTCCTTTGCAGAAAGTTGCCCTTGAGCATTTTCTATTGAGTCTACCATCATAGGCATTCCATCTGCAACATCCTTTTCAGAGTCTTCCGCTAAATCATTCTTCAGATTTTCTATTTCCTTTTCAATTCTTGATTTTTCACGAGAGTCTTTTAAGGCGTCAAGAATATGTATCTTCTCTTCTATTTTCTCTTGTATATACTTTATTCTCCTTTCCTTGCTATCTGGTATACGTTCAAATACACTCTGTGGCACTACAATCATGTCCCAATCATTGTAGCGTATCTTAGCATAGAAGTTCTTTCTTCCATCCTCTCCTTTGTCTTCCTCTGAAATGGTAAGTATCTTGGCATTAGGATATAACTGCTTTGCGCTCTCTACAAACTGACCTGTAGTAGCGTTCTGAACAACAATCATTGGCTTCTTGGCAGTTCCCAACTTACGCATTTGCATAGCAGTTGTAATGAGTGTGAACGTTTTACCTGTACCAACTTGGTGAGCAAGCAAGGTATTCTCTGTTACACATTTCACAACCGCTCTTGCTTGATGCGGACGCAATTCAAATGTAGTCTTGCCATCAAGCGTTTCTGACATGCCATCCAACCTCGTAGGCGCAAACTCATCTGTTATTTTCAATGGCACATAGCTGTTAAATTTCTCATTATACGTTTTAGTTATTTGTTCAGCCAATGCCTCGTCAGTCTGCATCTTGTTCCTTGCCCAATCCTTAAAGTCTTGACGTATCTCGTCAATGCGTCTTGCACATTCTAAAGTAGCATCCTTATCCTTTATAAAATGGCTTTTCCCATAAAAGTCTTTTTCACTTTTACCAAATACCACACTCTTGTAAGTCATGGCTGCGAGAATAAGGTCACTACCCAATTTCTCAACACCCTTAAACTCTTCCTTTTCACTCCTTACGCCAAAGTTTCTGTTCTTTTCTGACTTTTCATTTGTCGCTTCCATAGTCCATGTACCACCAGCGTATGTTAGTTTGGCTTTTACTCCAGTCCTTTCTTCTATGTATTCTTCATAGAGCTTTTTAGGACACCAAGACGAACCAATAGAAAACTCTATCAAGTGTGCAGGTATTTCCGTAGGTACGACCTTTTCCAATGCTTTGATATTGGCATTATATCTGCCATCTTCATTGTTCGCTTTGGCTGCTTCAAGTTTGTCTCGAACGTTACCACTAAGATAAACGTAAGACACATCCATTCGCCCCGATATAGGATTTTCAAACCCAAGTCCATCTGCAATGATAGATTGCTTTACTTCCTCTTCGCTCTTGCCAAGAGTATCTGCAATATATCCAAGGTCTATATGGTTTGTCTTATAAAGGCTTGACATGATAGCATCCTTAATGGTCTTGGGCTTTTGCTCTTTCTTTACACCTACCACTCTGTGCTTAAATATGTCGCTCTTGCCATACTCTTTTATACGGTTGCCTTCTTTGTCGCCTTTCTCCTTGTATGTTTCAAGCGAAAGTACATTGGCATAGTCTACATCGTTCTTTCTTAACCATGCCAACTGATTGTTCTTGTGAAAGTGACCATAGGTATTTACAAAATGGTCATAGGCTTTGTTGAGTTTATCCAACAAAGAATTTAAATCCTTGTCATCGTCATGTTCAGACTGATAGTCAAGCACCGCTTTTAGTGCAGTCTTGATGGCTTGATAGTCGTCAAATACCTCTGCTTTGGTGTGCCCTTTTATCTTCTTATCATTAAAACGCTTGGCGAGTTCCTCTTCACTAACACTCTCTCCTTTCTTAGCATTAGCAAGAATAGGTTGCGCCACACCACCACGTGCCACACAGAGTTGCCCCTTTTTATTCATAACAAGGCTGCCCTCCTTAATATCATCACCAAGTTTTTCGTTCAGTCGGGCTGCCATATCTTCAGGACTTTCTTCCTCTTCTGGTACACCATTTTCCTCTTTCATATTCTTGAAAGAGTCTACAAATGCTTGTAGTCGTTCCTTTTGATTAATACCATCACGCTCATACAAACCAACACTTGTAGGACGATAAGAGTTTCCTTCTTCAAATGCAAAGCGCATCTCACCACCCATCATTTCGGGGTGTTTCACAAAATACTCGTTGTAGGTCAAAGCACGAGGCTTCTCTTTCTTCTCACCTTTGTTCTTAAACATAGCAGTGCGTGCCACAACAACATTGCTAACATCTATAGCATTGGCACTCTTCACACCATTTACACGTTTCCTAACAACGATAATGTCACTTGTTGCTTTCGTTCCGCCAAAGGTTGAATTGTTCAGTCTGAATGCACCTATCACATCTGCATCGCCATCGTTCACAAGCCAATCACGCAACCTTGTTGAATTATCAAGCGTTGAACTTGAAGTTATAAATACACCAATACCACCTTTACGCAACTTGCGCACATTCTTAGCTATACAGAAATCATGAATGTTGCTAAACATCTTTGACAAATCTGCATCACCCGAAGTGTCATTCACAAGCAATCCCGAAACAAACGGAACATTCGTAATGGCAAGATTTATGCTATTGTTAGGTATCTTCGTTTGTTCAAAACCTTGAATATAAGTCTTTGCATCTGGGTATAGTAATGACAAAATACCACCGCTCGTTGGGTCTACTTCAACGGCTTGTATACGGCTATGGTTGCTTATCTCTATTGGCATCTGCCCCAATATATTGCCAATACCTGCAGAGCCTTCAAGTACGTTTCCGCCCTTAACACCAAGTTCCGTTACAATATTCCATAGGCTGTCTATTACATCTACAGGAGTATAGAAAGCACTCTGTGTACTATCCAATGCAGCCTTATATCCATCCTCACCTAACAATTCTTTAAGCTTGTTTTGGTATTGTCGCATATCATAGCTATAGCCAAATATCGAGCCTAAACCGCCCCAACCACTATACTTGCGCAACACTGCCATTTCCTCTTCGCTTGCCGTTTCGCCATTTTCAAGCAAGCGTTTAGCTAATTCAAGCGCATCAATGTTAGCTTGGATACGTGCTTTTACAGACTTTGGTGCATAGTCTACACCTCGTTCACCATGATTGTTATGAGTGTTTTGTTTTACATTGCTTGATTTACCAGATACGCCAGATACTCCTCCGCCTCCATTGGTGTCAGATTGAGTATGTGACTTGCCACGTCCACCCATTCCTCGTGACTTAGACTGCTCATCCGTATTCCCTGTTTCCTCTCCCAACGGTTCATTCTGTCCGCGTTGGTGTCCGCCTTTTCCTTTGGCGTCGCTTCCGCCATTTCGTAAGTGTACTTCTTCATTGTTTTGTGAATTATTATTAGTATCTGTTGCCGTATTCGCAGACTTGGCTATGCGCTCTTCGGTTTGATTAGTTCCATCTGTTTTAAGCTCCTCACCTCTTTCATATCGTACAGCCAAATCAACCAAAGCATCCATCATTTTCTTGGCAGCATCCTTGTCCTCAAAGATGAATGAATTCTCATCCTCTTCATACTTCCCACCTAAAGATTTACAAACGTCCTTAAGATGAACAAGGTTTTGATAGCCTACCAATCTTACAGGAATACTATTATAAATAACGAATTCATGTACTCTTTCGTTCCTTCCGAAATCAACATACGTATCTTCATCTATTTCTAATTCATATTTCTTAATGACTGCTTGCTTTTCTTCTTCGCTAATAGGTAAAGATTGCTTTTCTTGCTTAGTTTCGGCTTGTTCTGTTTTCTTTTTCTTGTTGTTAGCATTAGCAGGCTTCTCTTCCTTTTCCAAAATAGGTTGCTTAGTCTCCTCAGTGGTTTCTGCTATAGGCTTAGCTTTACCTATAAGACGAGTATCAGACTTTTTTCTGTCTCCTGCAATTCTTGTCATCATCAAAGCATAAGCCCCCTTAGATTTAATAAACACAAGAGTATAGTACTTTCCTTTAGATTTAAATACTCTTGCATCCTCTCCGCACCATTCCAAAATATTTAGGAGTAGATTAGCGTCTGTTGCGTTGATACCACTCTCTTTATCTAAAAGAATTTGATGGTAAATCTCATATTCAACCATCTCATTTTCCACATTTATAGTCTTGGCTTCGGGGTGCTCTTCTTTGTACTTTTTCTTAAATTCTTTATATCGTTTTGAAGCATCTTTCAGGACATCTTCAAACTCACTTCGGCTATACTCATCGCTGTTTAGCATAGGTATAGCATTTACCCATATAGGGAACTTTAAATCTATAGCTTCCCCATTTTTACCTATTGTCTTTCCCTCATATTCAGTTGGGTATTCTTGGCGAGTAATAACCATAGTATGTCCGTCTGTAGCAACTGCAAAGCCATTTTCATAATGAATACCTCTTAATTGCGCTCTTACTTCTTTACCATTTACAATACTCGTAATATTAAGCGTATTTTTCTGCTTTTTATAGCCAACCTTTTTGTCTCCCTTTTCTGGTATATGTTTTTCACAAAATGCTTTTTCAGCCTTTAATTTCTTTAAAAGTTCAGTATTGCCCTCTGCTTCAGCCTTAGCTATAGCTTTGTCAATTTCTGTTGTATCTGCCTTGGCTTTTGCTTGCTCTATTTGCGCAACGTCCTTCTTCACCCCTGCATACTCCGCAAAAGGCTTTGTCTTGCGGTGGCTGCTATCAATCCACTTCTCGAAATCTTCGAGGTTCGTAGCGGACACGACAATCCTGCGCCCATCTTCCCAACCTTTCTCATAGTTGGCGAGATAGTCGCTCTTTGCCTCGTCCATGTCGTTGAAGCCGAGCATCACCTTATGCTCGTCAAACGTGCCATCGGGGTTGTATTGGTCCACCACATACACCTTGCGTCCGTTCCAATCGTCAATGTAGTTAGAGAGGAACACGTCTATGTGGTCTCCGTCTACGCCCTCCGTGCCACGGAAGTAACCATAGGTGTTGTGCATCTTGCTTTCCCACTGCTTGCCATTGGCATCCGTGCCTTTGCGCACACTGCCCTCGGGCTGCTCAATAGTGATGTCAAACGTACCCACCTGCACATGACCTTTCTTGTAGTTGCCAGCCTCTTTCTGTGCTTCGGTGGGTTCGGTGTTCACTTCTGTAGATGCGGTGGCAATCTTGGTTGAAAGCGGTGTATCTCCCTTGTCTTCAGAAGTTTTCTCTCCCTTAATCTTCTTTGCTTGTTCTTCAACCTTTTGCTCGTTAGCTATTTGTTTAGCTTGCTCAATTGTATCAACATGCTCCCTACCATAGTTAGCTACATCAAAACGCTTAACTTCCTCGTAAGGTGTCATTTCCTCATACAAAGGAATTTTGTTTTCCTCAAACCAATCACGTGCAGCGTTATAACTCATCTTTATATACGGACGAGCCACATCACCAATATCATCTATCATTGCCTTTGCAAAGTCACCGAAAGCCTTTAATCCTCTATCAATGTAGCCAGTAGCCAACTCTGCTGCAATAGTCAATATCTCTGGGTCTATACCTACATTTAGCTGACCATTAAGTTTGGCTCTTAGTTTGCGCTTTAGTTCTTCCATGCGCTCATCGCTCACCAAACCAAATTGACCGCTCTTTTTTTGCTTTGTCTCTTTTGGTCGGTTCTCGGTTGGCTTTATAGGCTTCTTATCCTCGTTAGGCTCCTTAGGAATAGCGTTTGTATCTTTCTCTGTTTCGGCTATTGCTCCATCTTTGCTTGCTTCTATTGAAACTTTTGTTCCATTTTCAGACCTTTGCACGTTTTCTTCTATTACCTTTTCATCGGGTGCAAAACCATTCTGCGAACTTTCCTTACCATTTCCTTGCAACTCTGTTGAATTTGCTGTATCTTTGCTATTGTCATCAAGAGCAGAAAAATCGGAACTGCCAGCTGCTTCATTATTTGTTGCAGGACTGATGGCGGTAATTTCGTCCGCCGATGACCTTTCTATTGCCACACTTGGTAAAGCCTTGTGTGGCATTTTCTTTCGATGAAAAAACGACTTATGAAGTACAACCCTATTAGTGCCATCTTCTCCGATACTAACCATTTCTACATAATACTTGTCGTATTGTTTTATAAATAGCAACGTGGGTCTTCCTTTGCTTCTATCAATCTTTACATCTGTAGGATTATCAAGAATGTCTTGTATCTTCAGATATTCTTCAACAGGTTCTTCATCATGATGATTTACAGCATGGTCGATAAAATATCCTTTTCCACAGTATACATTTTGGTCCGTAGCATCTTTTCCCAATAATTTCAGATAGCCCTTAGGTACAACCGCTATAGGCTCTAATTCATTGCCAAAATGTTCTATAATTTCTTGTTGCGATTTTCCATCAGCCCATTCAAGATTTTCATCAGAAAGCCATTCCTTTATTCTATTATCTCTATCTTCTCTATTTTCATCCTTATAGTCATCTTTTTTATCTCCAATAGGAACATCGCTCTCCTCATTCTGTGCTACCTCATTGTCTTTCCCTGTTTGAGGTTCAGCATCATTTTGTTCTTTTGGCACATTATCATTCTGTGGTGCATTGCTATCCTCATCCGATTGTTCTGCACTCTGCTTTCTTCTCTCCAGCGTACCTGCAATCTCTTTCCAATGCTCCAACTCTGCCTTAGCATTATCAATATTCTGCTTATGCTGCTTTGCTGCTGCAATCTTATCAGCCACCGAACCACTTTGCGCAATCTCTGCATTCTCTACATCATGCAAAGCCTTTTCCTTGTCAGCCACCATAGAGTCAGCAACAGATTGTGCCATATCTTCATCGCCATCTGTCTGTTCTACTATGGCATCCCATGCCGTGTCAGCATCCGTTTGCTCATAGATAGGGCTGCCATCGTTGTCTTTAGGAATACGAGCTAAGGCAGACTGATTTTTATCATCTGCTTTCTTATCATTCGTATCCTCCCATGAAATGCCTTGTTCTTCAAGTTGATATTGCGCCAATTCATTCCCCTGACGAGCCATTTCGATAAGCTCATCTGTAGTAGGTGGGGTTAAACTTCCATCGTCTGAATTATCCTTTCCATCTGCCCCTTGTTGCTTATCATCCTCTTGCTTAGGCAAAACACCATTATCCTCTGTAGGCTGTTCCTCTTCTGTAGGCAGTTCCTCCTCGCTATCCTTATTCCAAATGCTCTCACCATTACGCTCAACACTTGTCATTCTCTGTGCAATATCTTCGGGCTTCAACATCTCTGCACCATGTTCAGATACAACCATCACACCATCATTCGTAACGTTATTGTCACCAAAGATTGAATGTATCTTCTCTCTTGCGCTGATAAGTTGAAAAGTTAGTGGTCATACGCCGAAAGAGGTAGCGAGCTCTCCTACTGATATGCCAAGGTTACGTATAATAGTAGTCGCAGTCTAACTTTTACCTACCATTTGCAGCAACCCAAACATAGACCTATAGGTCAAAATGCAGAATGACATAGTCTCTCATCGCCTATAAACACAGATGATTTCAAAGGTTGAAAGTTTTCAGACGCCAAATCAACGTTTTCAACATCTCAATAGGTCAAATTGCAGGATGGCATATAGCGCGAAGCCTTATATACACTACATTTACAAGCATTTGAAAACAATAAGAAATCATTCAAATGCACAAAAGCAAATGTCCTGCATGTGGCTCCGCGCAAACAGTAAAGAACGGTAAGCGTAAAGGAGTTCAAACGTACAAATGCCAAGCTTGCGGTTATCAGTTCCGTAACTCCACAATGCCCTCAAATGATGAGATATGGAGTTTGTACATGGAAGGCAAACAAACCATTTCGAAACTCTCGCATTGCTTTGGCGTAAGTGAATCAACAATCAAGCGTCGACTGAAAGATATCAGTAAAAGTTGGGAACAGCCAACCATCGAAGGTGGTGGTTATGTCCATATGGACGCAACTTACTGGGGGCGCAGATGGGGTGTTTTGCTAGCATTAGACGAGCATAGTGGCTTTCCCCTCTATCTTGCCTTTATCGAGAACGAAACGGCAAGCGACTATGAGAAAGCGATAAGAAGCATAGAGGAACGTGGCTATACGATCTTTGATATTATCATAGACGGTAAGAAAAGCCTCTTTACCCTCTTCTATGACTATCAGATATAAATGTGCCAATTTCACATGAAGCAGATAATCAGACGTTATCTTACACAGAATCCAAGGCTTAAGGCAGCGCGAGAACTTAAGGGCCTATTGGACACGTTGACTGTTTCCTCTGGGAGGGACTTCAAGACCAACTATGCCCAGTGGAAAGAAAAATGGAAAGACACGTTTGCAAAGCGCTCTCTGCTGAAATGTGGGAAAAAAGCTATACTCACAAGCGCTTGCGTTCTGCGATGCACAGTTTAGATTTCTATATGCCATACCTCTTTACGTTTCAACAAGAAAGTTGTGAAGGCATGCCAAATACGAACAACAAGATAGAGGGAACTTTTACCAATCTGAAGAAAAGGCTGAACGTACATAGCGGTATGACGGAGATGAGTCGCAAGCGACTCATTAGTGGGTTTTTCTTGGCATTGGCAGCAACTCATGGCATAAGAAAGCAGGACCCCTCAAGTGAAGAATCCCGCTAATTGCAATTTGACCTATACGCCTAAATCATTCAAATTGGCATACTATGCACTTTTAGCGGGTAGTAATAATTTTTTTAAATGAGGAAATGTTCGATTTCGATATAAAATTGAGCACAAAAAAACCTGTAGAACACGGTCCTACAGGTTTCAGTTTCTCTCGTTGTTGTAGCGAGTTCGCTTAGCTTTGAATAACAAAATTCATCGTTAAGCTGCAGGCTCTCAAGCTTGAGCAGCAGTTGAGTCAGCAGTAGCAGCTGCAGAGTCAGCAGGAGCAGCAGCAGAGTCAGTAGAAGCTGAATCAGTTGCAGCGCTGTCAACAGCTACAGAATCGCTGTCAGTAGTAGCAGCAGCGTCAGAAGTTTTGTTACCGCAAGATGCGAAAGAAATAGCAGCGAATGCTACGAACATGAAAACTAACTTTTTCATTTTGTTTTTAAAATTTTTTTAAGTAAAACAATCAATTGCCTTTTTAAAACGTTGCAAAGGTATGTACTTTTTCATTATGCGCAAACCTTTAGGCTATTTTTTTTGTGTTTTTCTACTCTATTTTGACAATATTTTATCTTATAACTTTTATTTGATAAATATACTTTGCATTTACAAATGTAAAAAATGAGTGAAAGTATTTAGGCAATGCCCATAGACTTTAATTATTATACTAATCGATGTAGGTAAAGATCAAGTTTCTTTTGAAACAAGCAATGAAAATGATGGTGTTGAGCAATTAGCCTTGGACAAAGATAAGGATGGTTGCTCCTTTGATTTATCAAAGTTGCATTTATAAATAACTTTGAATGCTTACTTATATTTTATAATGAGCAAATTGGCTTTTTACGGATTGTTGTTTATAGAATAAAGAAGTCCAAAACCTAATGACATAGGTTTCGGACTTCTTTATTTTATGATAATCTTATTTGATTATAGACCATAGCTAAATCCGCTAATGTAGTTGTAGAACACACCGCCTATGCCGAGTGCCAACACACCGATGGTGCAGATGGCAAGGGCTGCGCGTGTGTAACCATCACTTTTGAAAGTAGATATAGGGCTTTCGTTAGGTTTGATGTACATAGCTTTTACAATGAGCAAATAATAGTAAAGAGATATTACAGTATTTGCCAAAGCGATGAATACCAAGAGAGGATAACCAGCCTTGAATGCTGCCATAAAGACAAAGAACTTTGAGAAGAAACCTGCAAAAGGAGGTATACCTGCCAAAGAGAAGAGGCAAAGAGTCATCAAGAAAGCTAATTTAGGATTGCTTTGGTAAAGGCCATCGTAATCGCTGATATTAATCTTTCCTGAGTTCTCCTCAATGGTTGTCATGATTGCAAAGGCACCAAGGTTAGACACCATATAAACTAACAGATAGAATACAAGGGCTGTCATGCCTTGAGCAGTTCCGTCCATGATTGCCAAAACCAAATAACCTGCTTGCGAAATAGCTGAAAAAGCCATAAAACGTTTCAGGTTGTTTTGACGAATGGCAAAGAGGTTGGCAATGGTGATAGATGCTACGATAATCCAATACATGCCTGTATTCCAGCTATAGAAGAGGTCGCTTTGTGCAAAGGCTTTCATAAGCACTGTGAGTAACACAAATGCTGCAGAACCCTTCGAGATAACACTCAGGTAGGCAGTAACAGAGGTTGGGGCTCCTTCGTATGTATCTGCAGTCCAAAGATGGAAGGGTACAAGTGAAATCTTGAAGCCCATACCGCTGATGAACAATACCAAGCCAAAGATGCTAAGAAGTGAGCCATCAAGCTGCGCACCGATTTCATTGAAGTAGAGTGTACCTGTTGCGCCATAGATTAGTGATACGCCATAGAGTAAAAGTGCACTTGAGAAGAGAGCCAAGAGGATAAACTTGGCACCAGCTTCAGCACTTTCAAAACGCTTCTTGTCGTATGCAACCAATGCGGTGATGGGCACAGAGGCTAACTCTAAACCAATAAAGAACATCAAGAAATGTCCACTTGAAATCATAAAGTACATACCCAACAAGGTGAAGAGGGTAAGCAGGTAGAACTCTCCTTGCTTTACTAAATTCTCAGGACGAGAGAGCCATTTGTGTGCCATAAGGAACACAACGATGGTTCCAATATTGAGAACACTCTTCATGATTGTCATCATAGGGGTGTATTGATACATGCCGCCAAACGCTTCGCAATCACTTGCTCCGCATGCGGGCAAGAAATTACAAATAGTATGAATGGCAAGTAGCACAACGGGAAGGCATGTGTTGTAAACTCCTTTCCCGCTCTTCTTATCAGGACACATAAAGAGGTCAGCGATGAACAGTATAGTGATTACTGCCAACAATGACAACTCTTCATGCATATAGAGAAATTGTGAATAATCCATTGAATGATAATTGAGTTAAATGGTTATTTAAAGGAAAGGATTTGAACTTGATACAGTTACTGCTGCTTGGTGGATATGATCAACGATAGGTGCAACACCAGTTGTGATCATGTCGCTTACCCACAATGGAGCAAGACCTAAACCAGCTACTGCTACAATAAGGCAGATAACAGCAAAGCGCTCGTCCCAAGTAGCATCTGTAAGTTTGAGATGATGCTCGTTAGTGCATGTACCATAAAGTATCTTGCCGACTACACGAAGAATGTAGACTGCGGTGATTACGATAGAGCAACATGCAGCAATGGTGAGTACACGATGGAATGTATCAGCGTTTTGGAATGAACCTACAAAGATTGTCATCTCGGCAATGAAACCAGAGAAACCTGGCAAACCTAAGTTGGCTAAACCTGCTATGATATATCCTACAGAAAGGAATGGCATAATACGCATCAAACCATTTAGTTCGCGAATGTCACGTGTGTGTGTACGACCATATATCATACCGATAAGAGCAAAGAATAATGCTGTCATCAAACCATGGCTTAACATCTGGAGTACAGCACCTGTGCAAGCTGTTTGGTTGAGCATAAGAATTGCAAACAGTACCATGCCACAGTGTGACACAGAACTATAGGCATTGATATACTTTAAGTCGGTTTGTACACATGCACTAAATGCACCATACACAACAGAGATACCTGTAAGGATAAGGAATATCCAACCAAGTTCGTTGGCAGCTTCGGGCATCAAATACATAGCGATGCGGAAGCAACCATATCCACCCAATTTCATAAGCACGCCTGCGTGGAGCATAGATACAGCAGTCGGGGCAGAAGCGTGACCATCGGGAGACCATGTATGGAATGGGAACAACGCACCAAGAACACCAAAACCAATAAAGGTGAGAGGGAACCAAATGCATTGTTGTGCAAATGGAATGGCATGTGCACCACCTATGTGATTGGCTATTTCTACAATGTTCATGGTGTTGCCACCTGCACCATAGAAAATACCAAAGATACCACACATCAAGAAAGCTGAACCACCCATAAGCATAAGGGTAAGCTTCATAGCTGCATACTCTTTCTTACCGCTACCCCATACGCCAATGAGCAAGTACATAGGGATAAGTGCAATTTCGTAGAACATGAACATGGCGAACATATCTACAGAAATAAAGAATCCGAATACACCTAAACTCAGTAATGTGAACCATAGGAAGTATTCCTTTGTGAGTGGTTTTAACTGCCATGAGGCAAATGTACCTGTGAAAACGATGACAGATGACAAAAGTAACATTGCTACAGAAATGCCATCAACGCCCACTGAATATTTTATGTGAAGTGGTTCAAACCAATTGAATGATGCTGTGTAAAGCATCTCCTCGGTATGACCTGCAGCACGATCGCCCAAGAAAGTAATGGTTAAGTATGCTGCCATTATTAGCAACAAACTGCTACCCGTTACCATCACCGCACGTACACCCTTCACATCTCTTGCCAACCACAAACCAAGTAGCATGACAAGTGGAATTAATACGAATAATGATAAAAAATTCATTGTGATGTTTTTTGTAGTTTAAAAGCGAATGTTGTGCTTGTCACAAACTTTGTTTGCTACACGATTATAGCATAATGTGTGTGAATGCAAGCAAACTATTTCAACTATTGAACTCTAATATTAAGCAAATGCCATAATTGCCAACAATATCAATATGCCAAGCAAGAATACATAAGCGTATTTTTGAACAGATCCACTCTGCAATCCACGGATGTTGAAGCTGAGAGTGTTAGCACCCCATGCAAGGAAGTTGAAGAAGCCATCTACAACGTGGCGGTCGAACCATGCAATGGGTTTTGAAATGTGTGCAAATATGATGCGGTGAGTGATATATTGGTAAACTTCGTCCATGTAGAAACGCTTGTATGCCCAACGATGAAGCTTTCCAAACTTTTCAGCAAGAGCGTCTGCCTTGGGTTGTTTTTCGCCAATATACATGTAAGTAGCCAAGAATATTGAGGCTACAGCGATAACGATTGATGTGCCTGCAACGTTCCAGTCAAGGTGAATGTCGTAGAGTTGTCCATCAGCACTGACAAAGTGACCGAAAGGAATGAAACCTGCAACAAGTGTTACTGCAGCAAGGAACATCAAAGGGAAAGTCATTGTGAGAGGTGCCTCGTGAGGAGTATGCTCAGCATGTAGTTGCTTATTTTCTGTACCCCAGAAAATACCATAATACAAGCGGAACATATAGAATGCTGTCATAGCTGCAATTGCGGTCATAATCCATCCCATTGCAGGCGAGTAAGCCATTGCTGCTGTTAGAATTTCGTCTTTAGAGAAGAAACCTGAGAATGGAGGAATACCCGAAATGGCAAGACAAGCTACAAGGAATGTTATGTGAGTGATAGGCATATACTTGCGTAAACCTCCCATGGCAGACATTTCATTGCTATGTACTGCGTGAATGATACAACCAGCGCCAAGGAACAACAGAGCCTTGAACATAGCATGTGTAAACAAGTGGAACATTGATGCCATATAGCCTAATGAACCTACATGTTCATGTCCTGTAGCATATTCTGTGCAAACACCTAAAGATACCATCATAAATGCTATCTGAGAGATGGTTGAGAATGCAAGTACACGCTTGATGTCGCTTTGGCAACATGCTACTGCAGCTGCATAGAATGCAGTGAATGCACCTACCCAAGCTACAATGTGTAATGTATTGGGCGCATATTCAATCCATAATGGGAAGAGACGTGCAATTTGGAATACACCTGCAACCACCATTGTAGCAGCATGGATAAGTGCTGATACAGGAGTTGGGCCTTCCATTGCATCGGGCAACCAAATGTGAAGAGGGAACATAGCACTCTTACCAGCACCACCGATAAACATCAAGAATAAAGCTGTAGGTAGCATCATAGCACCTTGTGCAAAGCCTTCTTGGTTGAATTGGAAACCAAATGAATGGCAATAATAGCCATAGATAAGAATACCAATTAAGAAGAACAAGTCGGCAAAGCGTGTTACGATAAATGCCTTCTTAGATGCTGCAATAGCTGCAGGTGAAGTGTAATAGAAGCCAATGAGCAAGTAAGATGATACACCCACCAACTCCCAGAACATGTACATTTGGAATATGTTGGTAGCTACCACCAAACCGAGCATCGACATGGTGAAGAGGCTAAGGAATGCGTAGTAACGTTGAAAACCACGTTCACCATGCATATAGCCGAACGAATAGATGTGTACCATGAGTGATACCGTAGAAATGACGATTAACATCATTACAGATATTGGATCAAGCATGATACCCATATCAAAGCTGAGACCTTTTACAAAGAAAGGTAGCCACTTAAAGTTGTAGGGCATCAGCGTGGGAAGTACACCTTCTGCCGTACGTGCAGTTTGAAAGAAATACTCATAGGCTGTATAGTATGACATTACTGCAACTGCACCAAGCACTATGGTACCTACCAATCCTGCAGCTTTATGGCTGAACCATTTACCGAACACTCCAAGTAGGAGGAACGAGAAGAATGGCAGCAAAAGAATAAGAATTGTATAATCCATTGTAAGTGAGTTTAAGAGTTAAGAGTTTCGTTAGTTGGTAATGTTGGCTTTCTTTCTTTTAATTTATATAGAAAGCATGATTACTACCATATATAGAAACTTCTAAGCCTTTCAACTTTAAAATTTGTTTACCACTTCATCTTCTCGAGTTCATCTACCTGGATGTTTTTGATCATTCGGTAAATGTTTATCATGATAGCTATAGCAATAGCACTTTCGGCTGCCGAAATAGCAATTGAGAAGAGTGCAAAGAAATAGCCTTCATTACCCTCGGGATAAAGCATGCGATTAAACACTGCAAAATTGAGGTCGGTGGCATTGAGCATAAGTTCCACCGAGAGGAGAATGGCCAATGTGCTGCGACGAGTCAAAAAACCGAAAACGCCTGCAAACATCATAATGGCTGAAATGATTAAGATATATTCTATTTGAATCATAATGCAAATGTTAGCGTTTACGAGCAATTAACAATGCGCCTATAATGCAAGCGAGTAGCAAAACACTCACTGCCTCGAATGGCAGTAAATAGCCACCTTCGCCTGATGATAGCATATTGCGACCAATTGAATCGATTGTTGTGACAGCACTTGCAGTTTCGCTTGGAGCTGATAATACAGCAGCTTTGAAACCATGTGAAAGAACCACACCGATAAAGGCTAAGAAACCAACAAAACTTAATACAAAGCCCCAAGAGGCATCTTTAATTTTGCGTTTGAAGATTTCTTGATCTTTCGCACCTTCTGTCAGCAAGATAGAGAACACATATAACACGATGATACCGCCTGCATATACAATAACTTGTGCAGCACCAAGGAATGTGTAGCCCATCAAGAAATACATACCTGCTGTGCCCAATAGCACAAAGAACAAGTAAGTGGCAGCACGCACAATACTCTTAGTTAGCACCGTTGCTATTGAAGAGAGTACCATTAATACCGCCAAGATGACGAACATGATATTTTGTGAATTCATGAATTGTGAGTTTATTAGTATACAGTTTTTTGATAATTGCTGTAGACTATTCAACTAATAAAAGATATTACTTTTCTTCAACGTGACTGCCTGGATGATTGAGTTGCTTAACCAATTTAGTACGATCGAACACAGCGTTCTCATAGCTTTGGTCGAACTCAATAGCATGGTGTGGGCAAGCACGTGTGCAGAGCATGCAGAACATACAAGCACCAAGGTCGTATTCGTATTTCACCAGACGTTTTTTCTTCTTACCGTCTGGTGTTTCATAGAATTCGCTTGTTACTTTAATTGTGCCATTAGGACAAGCCATTTGGCACAGTCCGCAACCCACGCATTTATGCTCATTATGCTCATTGTGAGGCATTGTGAGCGAACCACGGAAACGATCGAACATTTTATTTGTTTCGCGGTTCTCAGGGTATTGCTCGGTAATCTTTGGAGTAAAGAACTCGCGCATGGTTGTTTTCAAACCAGTGGTAAGGCTCTTCAATCCATCAACGACACCGCCTATATAACTTTTTTCTTCCATGAGAAATGAATTGTAATATTAGAATGTCCAACCCATAGCTACGCAAAGAGCCATGAGTACGAGGTTTACCATGCTAAATGGTACAAGGTATTTCCACTCAAGAGAAAGAATTTGGTCAATTCTTAAACGAGGGAAAGTCCAACGCAACCACATAAGCAAGAACACTACAAAGAATGTTTTACCAATAAACCATACTGCACCAGGAATAAAGTCCATTACGCCATTAAAACCATCAAGGCCGTAGATGTGTAATGGTGCCCAACCACCGAGGAAGATAGTAGAAGCCATACCTGCGCAAATAAAGAGGTTGAGGTATTCAGCCAAGTAGTAGTAGCCAAAGTGCATACCAGAATATTCGGTGTGATAACCTGCTGTAAGTTCGCTTTCGCATTCAGGTAAGTCGAATGGACCACGATTACATTCAGCATTGCCAGCAACCAAATAGATTAAGAATGCGATAATAGCAGGGATGTGACCACGGCAAATGTTCCATCCATTAAGGTATTGGTCTTGGCAGATTTCGCTGAACGACATAGTACCTGTCAAGCAAATCATGGCAAGCATTGTCATACCGATAGAGAGTTCGTAGCTAATGATTTGTGCACCACTACGCATAGCACCAATCAAGGAATACTTGTTGTTACTACTCCAACCAGCAAGCAAAATACCTACAACGCCTATTGATGACATTGCAAGGAAAAAGAATACACCAACATTAAAGTCGATGATTTGTGCGCCCTTGTTCCAAGGAAGGCAAGAGAAAGTGACCATTGAAGCTGTGACCACGAGAAACGGAGCCAAGTTATGCAAAAATAGGTCGCTTTGACGCATACTGATAATCTCCTTAGTCAGCATCTTAAATACATCGCTGAACACTTGGAGAAGTCCCCATTTACCTACACGCATCGGACCAAGACGGCACTGGAAGAACGCACAGATTTTACGTTCCATGTAGATAAGGGCGATGGCAAACACAGCATAAAGTGTGATAATAACCAAAGCTACGAGAATGCTTTCTGTAAGAATAGCTCCCCATTCAGCGAACCCGAGTGTGTTGGTCAGAAAACTGTGTAACCAGGTTGTTACTATATTAAAATCAAACATTTTTGGAGTTTATGAGTTTATGAGCTTTTACAGAGTATTGGTGCAAAATGATAATGTATGCGCCTCTACTCCAATTCTCTTTTAACTTATTAAACTTATTATGATTATCGATCGATATCAGGAACTACGTAGTCTACAGTACCACCAATAGTGATAAGGTCGGCTAACATATTGCCAGAGCAAGCAGTGTTCATTACAGCTACCAATGGCAAACCTGTTGAACGATAGTGCAGACGGTAAGGTGACTTGTCGCCCTTGCTTTCAATGAACACACCCATGCGGCCACGGCTACCTTCCACTTCGCTATAGAATGTGCCTACAGGAAGTTTGATGATAGGTTTCATCTTTTCTTGATAGTTGCCTTCGGGGATATTGTCTATCAGTTGTTCAATGATGTTCAAGCTTTCCATGATTTCATCAAGACGAATCATGTAGCGAGCAAATGAGTCGCCCTCAGTGCGAACAATCTCTTTGAAGTCTACACGGTCGTATGCAGCATATGGGCGGAGCTTACGCAAGTCGTTATGCCAGCCAGATGCACGTCCCGTACCACCAGTGCAACCAAATGAGATAACTTGTTCTTTAGTAAGAACACCAACACCTTTCGAACGGTTTTGAAAGATAACGTTGCCAGTAAAGATGTCGTGATACTCTTTGATGTGTTGGCGCATCCAAACAATGAACTCTTTTACACGCTTTTGGAAGTTGGGGTGAATATCATACATCACACCACCAATAGTGTTGTAGTTCAAGATAAGGCGTCCGCCACAAGTTTCTTCAAAGATATCAAGTATCTTTTCACGATCGCGGAATGCGTAAAGGAATGCAGTTGTAGCACCAAGGTCTTGGCACAAGCAACCAAAGAACAAGATGTGAGAGTCGATACGTTGCAACTCGTCCATAATGGTACGAATTACTTGTACGCGGTCGCTCACCTCAACGCCCATAGCTTGTTCAATACACATGCAAAGGGCATGGCGATTTTGCATAGCTCCAAGATAGTCCAAACGGTCGGTTAGTGCCAACGTTTGTGGGTAGGTCATCTTTTCGCTAATCTTTTCTACACCACGGTGAATGTATCCCAAAACAGGGTCTACCTTGCGGATGGTTTCACCCTCAAGTGCTACACGGAAGTGAAGCACACCATGGGTTGAAGGGTGCTGAGGACCTATGTTTACTACATAGTCGTCATCGCCAAATATTTGGTGTTCAACCTTACTGATTGTACCATCTTGTTGCATTTGATACTCGTAAGTCACATCAGCCAATGGTTCATTGGTCATGTGTTGAGGGTCAAATGGGTTATCCTTTTCAGGGTCATTGTCCTTGCGGAATGGATATCCCACCCAATCTTCTCGCATAAAGATGCGGCGCATATCGGGGTGGTTAGTGAAGATGATGCCATAATAGTCATACACCTCACGCTCATAGATGTTAGCAATGTCCCAAAGGTCGCTTACCGAAGGAATCATAGGATTCTCACGATCGGTAGTAACGCACTTTATGCAAGCTTGCTTTTTGTTCTCAGTGTTTTCAAGTTGGTAAACCACACCAAGACCATCTTCCATCCAGTCTTCACCTACAAGGTTGAGCAAGAAGTCCATGCCTTCTTCATCGTGCAGACGTTTCATTTCTGCATGAAGTTTGGCTGGTTCAACAATAGTGGGCTTCAGTTCGTTTACAGCAGGTTTGCTTGGTGCTGTAGCTGGACGTGCAACGGCAGCACGTGCTGCAACTTTAGGTTGGGCAGCAGCAGGAGTCGCAGGTTTCTGACCCTCTGCGCTTTGGTTAGCTGTTGGGTTTTGTTCTTCGCTCATGCTTCTTCCTCCTCTTTATAGATTTCACTTTCTTTTTCTTCAGCGCTAACCTTGAAGGGATCCTTTTGCTTGCGGTTAGTTGTACCAAAGAAATTTTCAACTTTAACGATACGTTGCAACTGCATCATGCCGTACAAGAAAGACTCTGGACGTGGTGGACAACCAGGTACATACACATCAACAGGTATAATTTTGTTTACACCATTGAGCACGTGGTATGACTTTGTAAAAGGTCCACCCGAGATAGAGCATCCGCCTATGGCCACCACATATTTAGGGTCTGCCATTTGGTCGTAAAGACGGCGAAGCACTGGTGCCATTTTGGTAGTGATAGTACCGCAAACCAATATAACGTCGGCTTGACGTGGACTGTTACGTGTTACCTCGAAACCAAAGCGTGCAATGTCGTAACGTGCTGCGCACACAGCCATAAATTCAATACCACAGCAACTTGTGGCAAAGGTTAATGGCCAAAGAGAATTTGAACGGCCCCAGTCGATGAGGTCGTCGAGCTTGCGCACTACAACGTTTGCGCCGCCCGCATTGAGTTCTTCAACGAGTTTTTCGTAAGTCTCGTTGTCCTTAAATTCCTCGTAAGGAATCGACTTGATTTTTGCTCTTTTCATTGCCATTTCAACGCTCCTTTCCTCCAGGCATAAGCAAGGCCCAGAACTAAAATAAATAGGAAGAAGAGCACGCTCAAGAGTCCAGCAGGACCGAAAGAGCGCATAACGACAGCCCATGGGAACAGGAACATCGTTTCAACGTCGAACATCAAGAAGAGAATTGCAAACAAATAGTAGCCCACACGGAACTGCATCCATGAGCGTCCGCGAGTAGGTATACCACATTCGTAAGCTTCCTCTTTTTGAGCGTTGTAGCTGCGTGGTGATATTAGCTTAGCCAATATCGTAACAATGCCTACAAACGCCAACCCTGTCAGCAATGCAGTGACAAATAAGGTAAAGTTCATAGCTCTTTAAATGTTATTGTTAATAATATGTGATTAATCATTTAAGTCTTAAGCAAGTAGAACATACTACATGCTCAAAACTTGCAAAGAGACAAAATTTCTAACGTGAAAATGGGCTATATGGATTTTTAAAAGACGAAAAATCCGCCCCATCAAGGAGTTAGGGCAACCTTGACGTGCGGACACAAAAAATCTGCGGATGAACACACTTGTTCACCGCATCCCACAGTTTTTTACCAGTTGCACACACCAATGGTATGCTGACATAGTAGCCCTTTTTCACGTTGTTTTCGTCTTTTTGCAAGTGCAAAATTAGTGTATGGCATGGTAATGACAAAACGAAAACTCAAAAGTTTTTAAAAAATCTTATGTTCTGTTTGAACTGCACCCCAAAAGTTAGACACAAAACTTTTGGGGTGCATTATGTATAGACGCCACAATTATGAAGAACG
>CAKQOG010000002.1 GCA_934255485.1 uncultured Prevotellamassilia sp.
CCTCTATACTGCCCCCTTCTACATTATAACCATAAAAGGACGATACACTTGAGATAATAAAAGCAAAAAACAAGGATTTAATCACACCCATCCAAAAGAACCATTGCGTAAATGAATGTTGCAAGCCTGCAGTGAGATCTGACGGTGTGATTATATGTCCTATATATGCCGTAGCATAAGCACCAATAATGCCACTAAATGTACTAAAAATTACAAGTAAAGGCATTATGGTAACTAACCCCATTATTTTGGGTAAAATAAGAAACGATGCTGGATTAACACCCATTATTTCAAGAGCATCAATCTGTTGTGTTGTTCGCATTGTTCCCAATTCAGATGCTATATTCGAACCTACTTTTCCTGAAAGTATCAAACACATAATGCTTGAAGAAAACTCAAGCAACATAATTTCGCGTGTCACATATCCCGACACCCAAAGAGGCATCCACGCACTTTGAATGTTCAGTTTTATCTGAATGCAGATTACTGCACCAATAAAAAAAGATATAAGCAGAACAATACCTATAGAGTCAACTCCCAATTGCACCATTTCCTTTAAATATTGTTTTAGGAACATGCGCATACGTTCTGGCCTTGAGAAAGTTCGCCCCATAAGCATTATATACTTTCCGAAAGCATGTAAAAATTTTAATATTAACATTCTATTTTGCTATTATCGTTATAAATAAAGAACTTATTCAGTTCTCATAATCGTTAAGAACAAGGAGTTTATTGCCTATTTCTTATTCCTCTGATTTCTTTAAAGCCTCTGGTTTCAAATTTCCATGCTCGTCAAAGAGACCATAAGTTGTACGCAACACTCTAAATTCTGTTCTACGGTTCAAAGCGTTACAAACCTCTTGTTCCTCAGGCTTCAGTTTCATTATATATGGTACCGATAGAGTATCATTCTCATGTAGGAATGGATAAGTTTCGGTCAGTTTTTTATTAACCACTTTAGGCATTTCTTTACCATATCCCTTTGCTGTTAAACGATCTGATTCTATACCATGTTCAGTAAGATATTTTACCACACTTTCGGCACGCCGCTGAGAGAGCTTCAAGTTGTATTCAGCATTTCCTCTGTAATCACAATGAGCAGATAGTTCAATCGTTACATTAGGATTTTCCTTCAACATCTTTGTTAATCTGTCAAGAGCATCACGTGAGTTCTCCGTAAGATTAGCCTTATCAAATTCATAAAATACATTTCTAACCAATACTGGCGAACTGATGCTTGGGAGCGGAAACTGCAATACGTATTGTTTTTCTACTTCGGAGGTATCTGCATGTAGCTCATTACGCACATTTAAGTAACCTTGGCACGTAGCAAGAAACAAGTAGCTAACTCCTGATTTTAAAGGCTTTTCAAACGATCCGTCAGACAACACTCCTACCTTTTCGTTTGTTCCGTCACTACCCACCATATATACAGCTGCTTGTGGCAGTTCATATCCATCTTGCTCATAAACCCAACCTTTTACCGTTTGCAATACTTCTGGGTATGAGAACTCATATATCTTGTCCCAGCCTCTACCACCTGTTGAACGGTTTGAAGAGAAGAAGCCTCTGTTGTGCAACCCTTCGAAAGTAATACCAAAATCATCGCCATTCGAGTTCATCGGTGAGGGCAGATGTATCACGTTCCATTTGTGCGTTACCGTATCTTCTTTGGCTCTATAGAGGTCAAGTCCGCCCATGCCTCCTTGCCTGCTGTCGCTCGAAAAATAAAGTTCGCCATTAGGTCTAAATGCCGGAAAGCACTCATTGCCTTCTGTATTAATATCTTCGCCCAAATTTTCAAGGCGTCCTATACCATGACCACCAACAATCTCAGCGCGCCATATATCCAACCCACCATGTCCACCTGGCATATCAGAGGTAAAATATAGCCATTTGCCGTCGGACGAAACCGCAGGATGTGCATAAGACGATAGTGTATCTGCCGATATTTTTACTTGTGTAGGTTTGCTCCATTTAGCATCTGTTCGCTGCGATTGCCATATTTCTGCCATACGAGGATACGAAGGGTCTGTTCTACATACGGTGAAATACATAGTTTTGCCATCTTGTGTAAAAGAGCATGCGCCCTCATCATACTCAGTATTGACGTCTCCTTCAACAACTTCAGCAACTTTCCACTTGCCTTTTTCGTCTTGCTTTGAATAAAAGATGTCGCCATTTTTCATTCCTGTAATATCACTTACATCGCCCTTTGCTTGTTGTCTTGTAGATGTAAAATAAAGTTGTTTGGCCTCTATACCCATATATGCAGGTGCATAATCCGATCGAGAGCCATTAAAGAGTCCCGCCATTTTTACGGTATATGCAGAGCCTTTTTGTTTTTCTACTGGAGCGGTCAAACACGATTGTATGCCATACTCTGCATGTATGTCATTCGGAAAAGAGTCTTGATAAGCTCTATAAGCATTCTCTGCCCCTTTGTAGTTTGCTTGCATGCGCAACAAATCGCCTAAATGCAAGTAAGTTAGCGTATCAACATAATGATAGCGAATAGCATTTTGAAACGAGCCAACAGCTCTTGCCACATTACCATAACGTCTGTAAGCATCACCCATTTTGTAAGCAATAAGCCCCCTCTGCGCCTTATCCTTAGGAGGGGTTTTACTGTATGCACGCTTATATTGTCCTGCAGCTTCAGCATACTCTCCTAAGGCTAATGCAGCATCTCCACGTTTAATTGACTTGTCAGCACTGCCACATCCAACCAAAATCAATATGCCACATATAGCCCATACTATTTTATTTATTGATTGCATTATATTCACTTTAAGTTTGCTACAAAGTTACAATAACACCGCGATTTCATGCATTTTCGGATATTAAAAAAATGACTTTTAGGCACAATACGACAATTTTTCAGACATCTTATGCTACTTACGCCTAACTTCTCTATTTACTGACTATATATCTCATGTGGATGTGTTGTTGTTCATCTATTAAGAATGGTTCTGAAATAGATATGAAACCCAACTTTTCGTAAAACATCTGTTTTTCTATTTGCGCATTAATATCAATGCAGGTCAGTTTTTTGTTTCGTGTTATTGCGGTTTCAATAGCTGCTTTAACTATTACCTTGCCATACCCCTTACCTCTTTCGGTAGAGATAACACGCCCTATACTAACTTCTGATAAATAAGTATTAGCTGCACAAACACGACACATCGCTACTATTTTATTGTTCTTTGTTATCCATAAGTGAAGTGCTGATAAATCATTATTATCTAAATCTTGATATACACAATTTTGTTCAACAACAAACACCTCTGAGCGTATTTGTAACAAGGCATATAGTTCGTTTGGCCTAAGCTGATCAAACTTTTTTACGTGTAAACGGCATCCTTCTGGCATTGGTATTTTATTATTGGTTTTACACGCCTTAGGGGAAAAGACAACTTTTTCGTTACGTTTGTAATGTATTTTTTTACTAACTTCATTACGAGCAGTTGCTTTGCTATTTGTAGTATTATGATTACTACCAAACCAATCGCTAAGTTCGTTTGTATTTATGTGATAATCATAATCCATCCACATTTCATCTTCAATACTCACAGAGTAAACAATTATAAAGTTAAACATTAAGAGGTTTTGCAAAGATACAACTAAAAAAAATGTTTTTCAATTACTATTTCAAGATATACAACTCGTTGGTGGAATTAATATTATGAAAAAGGCACGTTTTTATTCAATTCCTGCAGTAGCAGTAATAACACCTTTTATTGGTATGTTTGCTGCTTGTGGTGACAACATTTCAGCCTCACTCCAACTCCTATCCCACCGCAACAACGTGCACGCTCTATTGGGTTGAAAACTATGCCCTTACCAACTTTGACATAGCTGATATGAATGAGTCATTCGTAAAGGATGATGCTGCTAAATCGTTCTCAATCATTTACAAGAAAAATTTAACAAACATCGAGTACAACTCTCTTGACAATATAACAGATTTTGCATAATGCAATCTAAAGAAAATAAAGGAAATCAATGCTTTTGATCAAAGCAGCAGAAGAAAAGATATGAAAGATTTTGTACTTCTTTTAAAAAAACGTAACTTTGCACCACTTTGTTTAGGGAGTTTATCTTCATTAGCAATGATAAGCCTAAACACATAACAAGATTTATATACAACAGACCATTACACAAAGTTGTTACCAAAAACAATTTGATAAAACCATAAAAAGCTATAGCAAAATGAAAAAAGGTATTCACCCTGAGAATTATCGTCCTGTAGTATTTAAGGACATGAGTAACGGCGATATGTTTCTTTCTCGTTCAACTTGCAAAACAACTGATACAGTTGAATTTGAAGGCGAAACTTATCCTGTAGTAAAGCTTGAAATCTCAAGCACTTCACACCCATTCTATACCGGTAAGTCTAAGCTTGTCGATACAGCTGGTCGTGTTGATAAGTTCATGAGCCGTTACGGTAAGAGCCGCAAGTAATTCTCCTTACGAGCGCTTTAACATAAGATAGTTCTTATCAAAGGGCTAAGGTAACACCCAAGTGGTAAGCGGATGTGTCGGCTTAGACGCATCCGCTTTTTTTATTCAAACTCTCTCAATCTTTACATACACAATGAAAGCTTTCCTGATGGCATGTCCGCCCATTCCTGTTGTACGCATAGCCCTTATTGGACTTGGTGGTCGAGGGATGAAAACACTTGAAAGATATGCTTTTATAAAAGGTGCAGAAATACGATATTTGGTAGACATTGATAGTTCAAAATTAGATTGTGCCAACCAAAAGCTACTGCAAACAGGCCGCCCACTTGCTCAAAAGTTGCAAGGCGAAAATGCTTGGCACGAGGTATGTAAAAAGGCTGATATCGACCTTGTGTACATCTGTACTGAATGGAAATCGCACACACCGATAGCCATCGAAGCTATGCGCAATGGCAAGCACGTAGCCGTTGAGGTTCCGGCAGCCACCACTATCAGCGAGTGTTGGCAATTGGTGCATACAGCCGAAGAAACGCAACGTCATCTGTTTATGACTGAAAATTGTTGTTACGACTTGTTTGCGCTCGAAACCATTGAAATGAACCATAGAGGTTTCTTTGGTCGTATCACGCATTGCGAAGGAGCCTATATTCATCACCTTGCTATGGCTCCTCGGCATGGCGGAATAAGCGATACAAGACTTAATTGGATGACTCACTCTTGCGCTCTGCATGGCGGAAACCCCTACCCCACACATGGCATTGGACCTATAGGACAACTGCTTGGCTTTCATCGTAAAGACCGCATGAAATCGCTCGTTTCAATAACTTCAAGAGATGTTTGCAACAAACTTAACCACGATGTAGGACATGTTAATACATCGCTCATACAAACTGAAAAAGAGGTGAGCATTCTTTTACAACTTGACGTTACTACACCCCGACCCTACAACAGACTTCAAACGGTTTGTGGCACTAAAGCGTATGTACAAAAATATCCATTGCCCACGTTTCAAACAGATAGTATGGACACGGCTGCTATTGGCGATGATGCCTTACGCCGTATGGAAGCATTTGCCACTTCGCCTGCAGCAAAAGAGTGGTTGAAGGGACACGAACTTGGAGTGCCCAACGAAATGAACTATGCCATGGATGCACGCTTAATATATTGTCTGCAAAATGGTTTTCCACTCGACATCGACGTGTACGATGCCGCTGAATGGTCGTGTATTGCTGAACTTTCAAAGGTCTCAGCAAAACAAGGTGGAAAGCCGGTTGAGGTTCCACGCTTCTACTAAAACAGTTTGATAAGTAAAAGCTCAGCTTATGTACAAAAGAATGTGCTAAGACATATCAATTCATGCAGGACATAACTATATAAATTAATTACTGTCCGTTAAAACTTTCAAGTCTTATTTGTTTTTCGTTTCCACATACAGCCAGTATAATAATACTAAGTAAGTAGACAAAATAAAATAAGAAGAAATAAGTATTAAGTACGGGCTGTAGTCTTTTGGGCTTTCAGCCCGTACCTTTCTAACTAATTTAAATTTGCCTACTTACTTATCATTTAAATAGGTATACTTAAGCACTTTTAGCGGATAGTAATAATATAAATATAATTAGCAAAATCCCTTATACATCAAGCATAATTTTATGATGTATAAGGGATTTTGTGTTAAAAGAATGCTTGTAGATAAGCATTAATCCTCGTCGTCTTCGTCTACCTCGATTACCTTAACTTTTTTGTTCTTTTTGGCACCTGTAGCTTGTGCAAGTCCTCTGAATATTTCGTTCTTACGATCTATTGTAAACTTGCGAAATTTGCCACTTATGCGTTGCAGTTTCCTGCCGTCTTTGCTCAAAGCGGCATCGTCTGTTATCCAATTTTCTGCACGGCGATCTTCGTCGAACTCGCCAGCTGTAACCTCTGGGTCGTAACGATAGTGCAAACGGCGCATTGAAGCTGTAAAGCCATTATCATTGACATTCAACACTAACTGATAGTAAAAGCGAACACGATGTATTTGCCAATTTGTTCGTTTAAAATACATATATTCTTCAATGCTTGCAGCAATAATGCCACTATCTACACTTACCTCTGTTAGTCGGGCTTGTGGCAATTGCTCTTCGCCATCAACCAACTCTTTTTGCACATAGTTGCGCAAAGAGTCCATGATAGCAGCCTTTGAACTATTATTTACTGTAAACGTTTTATCAAACTGCACATAGCCATTTACCGTAGGCACAGCACCAGCCAAATAACGTTTGTCTACTCCCCGCGAATTTTGGGCTACGCACCATATTGGCATTAACAACATGAGCCACAGAACTAATTTCTTCATATTACTTTTCTTATTGCTTTATAACCATTTTATTGTTTGTCACTTCATCGTCCGAAACAAGTTACAAAGATAATGCTACTAACAATAAAAACAAACTTTTTTGTCAGTTTTGTTTTTGAGGATATCCCTATAAATTCTGCCTTTTTTCAACGTCCTTGCAGGGTATGCGAGTTGAGATAAGCCATAAATTTATCTTTATAGCTATCTGAAATGGGGATATACTTATCGCCAAACACTATTTGTCCTCTTTCGAGCACTTTTACCTTGTTGATATTTACGATATAAGAGCGATGCACCCTAAAGAATGATGTTTCGGGCAGAGCTTTCTCCATGCTATGCATTGAGCTAAGGCAGAGTATGGCCTTACTGGTTGTTTCGGTATAAATCTTTACGTAGTCTTTCAGTCCCTCAATGTATATGACATCATCAAAGTTTATACGTAGTAGTTTGTAGTCGCTCTTTACAAACATGTATCCGGCATTAGCCGACACAACATCTGCTTGCACTGCCTCTTTTTCGTTGGTTGCAGGCATTTTTGCCAACTCGTTTTGCTTGGCAAGTTGGTTACGCTCATACCATCGCTGAGCCTTTGCCACTGCACCAACAAAGTCGGCATAGCTAATAGGTTTAAGCAGATAGTCGAGTGCATTCACCTTGTAACCTTCGAGTGCGTACTGACTAAAAGCGGTGGTAAAAACGATGCATGTATTATCGGTATTGATATGGCGCGAAAAGTCAAGCCCATTTAGGTCGGGCATCTGTATGTCGAGAAACACAAGGTCTACAGGATTTTTCTGCAATCCGCCTATAGCCTCTACTGCATTTGAGTAGCGACCGCATAGTTCGAGTATATTGGTTTTTTTTACATAACTCTCAAGCAAACTAAGAGCCAAAGGCTCATCGTCTATAATAGCACACTTCATCATATTAATATATTATATATTAATTAGAAATAATAAGGATATTAGTGGTTTTTAGTATCTAATGTATTGTCAAAAAGTTCTATTACCGAGCTATATGTTTGACCGTCGTCTTGCAAGCCTTCCGTCCATCTATACTTGCCGGCATACGATAGTTCCAAACGACTTGCCACCTGTTTTAGGCCTATTCCGCCTGGCGTTTTATCGGTTTCGTTTTTGGGCGTATTACTATTTTTGCAGCTAAACACCAAATGGTGCTTATCGGCTTTAAGACTGATGTGTATAAAGCTGTGTCCGGTTGAACTCACACCATGCTTAAATGCGTTTTCGACCAAGGAGATGAAAATGAGTGGAGCAACCTGTAGGTTCTCTTCGGCAGGAAAGTCAAAGTCTACCTTTACATCTACATCGTTGTAAATGCGCAATCGCATGAGCGATATATACGATTTTAAGAAATCAACCTCTTTGTTAAGGCTTACCCTTTCGGTTTGATTTTCGTAAAGCATATATCTCAACAACCGGCTCAACTCTTGTATGGCTTGCTGTGCTTTTTCTTGGTCGAAAGCCGTAAGTGCATATATATTATTAAGCGTGTTGAGCAAAAAATGTGGATTTATTTGGTTTTTCAAGTTTTTGAGTTCGGCTTGTGAGCGTCCCAACTCTGCCTCTGCCCTTGCCTGTTCGCTTTCGCGCCAACGCAAGCTAAGTTTGAGTGCCACAGATGCGCCCATAGCAAAAACAAAGGTGAGAAAGCCACGTATAACAAACAACGTGTGTGGCGGAAAGTCATGGTGCATGCGCGGACCGCGACGCATGGGGAATGGCGCCATAAGCATTCCTTGCAACTCCATCACCGATTGACTAACGGCATAGAGTAATAGGTTGAACAGAATGAACCATTTTATTTTTCCTTTCGCCAGCAAATAACGAGGGATAAGCACTAAATAGTTTATGTAAAAACAGATGCACACCATCAATGGGAGTATGCAACCATGCCAATATCTGCCCCAGTCCACGTGCTCTCCGCTACGTTTAAATAGTAATGGAGAAAGAAATATGTAGCACCACGTGAGCACGTGAAGGGCTACCTCTATGCAACGCTCCATGCGGGGCTTTTGCATTGACGTTGTTGAGTTGTTTGCTTCCATAATGTTTTTTATTCAAGTACCAACTTAAAGGTGGTTCTGCCCCTTTTAACAGGTTTGTGCAGAACAAAGTTATAATATTTTTTTTAAGTTAGACCTACTTACATTCCTTAAATAGAGGTTTGATAAGTAAGCAATATACGCCTTGTTCCGCCCCATAAAACGCATGATACTACATCAAACAGCGTAAAGTGCTCGCGTATCACGGCCGTGATACGTGCGTATCATGGGCGTGATACGTGCGTATCGTGGGCGTGATACGCGCGTATCGTGGGCGTGATACGCGAACTAAATACGCATGCTACAGATAGAAGCACACGATTATTAAGCCTTCAGAAGCGTATTATTATGTTTATACGGCTCTGTGCATCAATGCGCAATTAATTGATACACAATGCTTTATTTATTAAAATAAGCCAAACGGAATATCCATTTGGCTTATGACGTATAGCTAAATTGATTGCTACGCTATTACTCGTATCGAATGGCTTCAATGGGGTCGAGGCTTGCAGCCTTCTTTGCAGGATACCAACCAAAGAATATACCAGTGGCAGAACATACTGCAAAACTTAGCAACACGCTCCAAGGCTGAATTTGTATAGGCCAATGTGCAAACACGTTGATGCCAACTGCTGCTCCTATGCCCACTATCACCCCTATTAAGCCGCCAGTTACACTGAGTAGTACCGACTCAATAAGGAACTGATTAAGAATATCTACCCCACGTGCACCAACCGACATGCGCAAACCTATCTCCTTGGTGCGTTCGGTAACACTTACATACATGATGTTCATAATGCCAATACCACCAACCACCAATGAAATACATGCTACAACGAGCAACAACACAGTCATGGTGTCGGACGTGGAGTTCATCATGGCTGCCATCTCTTGCTGACTACGAATGCTAAAATTGTCTTCGTCGCTATCTTTGAGTTTGTGGCTTTGACGCAAAATCGATGTAATATCTTCAATAGCAAGGTCGGTCATATCCTCTGTAATGGCAGAGGCATTGATGCCTTGCAAATAGGTAACAGAGAGAATGCGCTTCATCACTGTGGTATAGGGCGCCAAAACCACATCGTCTTGGTCCATGCCAAATGAGTTGTAGCCCTTCGACTCAAGCACTCCTACTATGCGAAAAGGGATTTTATTAAATCGAATAACCTTTCCGACAGGGTCTTCGCCATTGGTAAAGAGGTTGTCGGCAACAGTTTTGCCTATCACACAAACCTTGGCATTGGTCTTTATATCATCGTTGCCAAACATTTCGCCATCCTTTACCTTTTGTTGGCGTATCTGCATATAGTCGGGCGATATGCCATAGATGGTTGAGGGGGTATTGTTGTTGCCGTTGATAAACTGCCCAGACGCATTCACACTGGGCGATATTGCTGCCAAATATTTGCTTTGCTCCTTGAGTGCCTCATAATCCTTGAGCTTTAGCGTCTGCATTGACGAGGCATCTTGCTGCGCTCCGCCAGGACCTTTGTCTTGTCCCGGACGAATCATAATCATGTTTGAGCCCATCTCTGATATGCTGGCCTGAATGCTCTTCTTCGATCCTTGACCTATGGCAAGCATGGCTATAACCGACGCCACACCAATGATGATGCCCAACATGGTGAGAAACGATCGCATCTTGTTGGCTGCTATGGCACGCAAAGCTATTTTGAAAAGATTACCTATGTTCATATTTCTAAATTCTGTTACTACTCCTCAGCTGGTGGCAACTCTGCTAACGCCTTGGCTGCAGAGTGAATGTTGTGGTTTATGGTGTCTTCACGTATCAAACCATCGCGCAAGAAGATGTTACGACTCGAGTATAGAGCCAATTCGGGATTGTGGGTGACAAAGATAATGGTGCGTCCTGCCTTAAAAAGCTTTTGAAAAAGCACTAATATCTCAAAGGATGTGCGCGTGTCGAGATTACCAGTAGCTTCGTCGGCTAATATCACTGCGGGGTTATTGACCAACGCACGGGCAATGGCCACACGCTGCATTTGTCCACCCGACATTTGGTTAGACTTGTGATAAAGACGTTCGCCAAGTCCTACCATCTTTAGTGCTTCGATGCTACGGCTGCGACGCTCGGCGGCTGATACTGAGGAATTGTACATCAATGGCAACTCCACATTCTCAACTGCTGTTGTCTTAGGCAAAAGGTTGTAGTTTTGAAATACAAAACCAATTTTGCGATTGCGCAAGATGGCTCTTTCACTACGCTTCATGCTTCGCACACTCACTCCGTCAAGATAGTACTCACCACTCGAAGGGGTGTCAAGACATCCTAACTGATTAAGCAATGTTGATTTGCCCGAGCCCGAAGTGCCCATAATCGTAACAAACTCTCCCTCGTATATCTTAAACGATACGCCTTTGAGCGCATGCACCGTCTCATCGCCTACAACAAAGTTTCGACGCACATTCTCAAGTTCAATAACCACCTTCTTGTCTATTCGGTCTTCTGGTTGCGGAAATTGCTCTGAGTCTGTTGCAAGAGTAGCCGTATCTTTTTTGTTTAATTCCATAACAACGAGTTGTTTTTTTGTTCAGTTGTTTTACTCATCTGTTTAATTCGCTGATATACACTATGTTATATCATGCGAATTAAACATTTAGTTTTAAAATAATTGTACTATTTCTTTTTATTTTTACTTGGTGGACCTGGTGCGAATGGGCTTTTTTCGCTGCTATCGTCAGCCTGTTGGCCATCGCTATCGGAGGTAGTAGCCTCCTTCATGTCTACCACTACAACGGTTCCTTCTTTCACACCACTAAGTATTTGTGTGCGTGTGCCATTGGTTATACCCACCTGCACACTGTATGCCTTAAAGGTGTGGCCTTCGCGCACCCAAAGCTTATGACTGCCTTGGCAATCTACAATTTTGTCTTTTGGTCCAACAGTCTCTTTGGTTGGAGTAAAACGCAATGCCTTGGTTGGCACGCTCACAATGCCATTTTGCTCCAAAGTGTAAATAGTTACATTGGCTGTAAGTCCGGGTTTGAGTTTAAGATCGGGGTTGGGGGCTGAAATAACAACCTCGTAAGTAACCACATTATTGTCTGTTGTAGCCTCGTTGCGTACCTGTGTAACAGTGCCCTCAAAGGTTTCGTCGGGATAGGCATCAACGGTATAAGTAACGCGTTGTCCCACCTTTACTTGACCTATATCAGCTTCGTCTACACTTGCCACAACGCGCATATCGGTCATGTCTTTTACAATAGTGAAGAGCGTAGGAGTATTGAAGCTTGAAGCCACTGTTTGACCCTCTTCAACCGATTTGCTCAGTACTACACCATCGATAGGCGATGTGATTGTGGCGTAGCTAAGGTTGGTTTTTGCCTTATTAACTGCCTCTTGACGTTGAGCAACAGAGCTTTCGGCTTGCTGAAGCGAAAGGCGTGCTGCCTCATAATCATTAGCACTTATAAGCCCTTTGCCATAGAGTGTTTTCATGCGAGCAAAGTTTGAACGCTGATAGTTGAGATCGCTTTTAGCACCCTCTAACTGACTGGTTGCACTACGTAGTTCGCTTATAAGGTTGGTCTTGTCGAGTTCGGCAATAACTTGTCCTTTCTTAACTGGTGTGTTATAGTCTACGTATATCTTATCAATGATACCCGACACCTGTGTACCTACATCAACAGAGGTCACAGCCTCAATGGTTCCGGTGGCGGTAACACTATTTCCGATAGTGGCTTTCTCAACCTTAGCAGTTTCATAACTCACCTCAAATGGTGCATCTTGTTTCTTCTGAAACATCCAAATGCCACCTCCTATAGCAGCTACTAACGCTACACCGATAAAGGTCTTTTTTATATTAATTTTCATATATATTATGTAATATTATTAGATGTTTTACTTTAAATCTTGACCAGCATAAAACTGCAATAAATTGCGATTAAGAAGTGCTGTATATTTGTCCTGCAACATCTGTTGTTGTGCATTTAGCAAATTAGAGCGGCTATTTAAGAGTTCTGCAATGTTTTTAAGTCCTACATTAAACTGCTCGGTCATTAGCTCATAACTGGTTTCTATGCTCTGCACACTCGATTTGGCAGCAACATATTTGGCTTGACTATTGGTGGCATTGAGCCAATAGTTCTCAACGGTTTGATACAATTGTTTTTGTGCATCTTGTAGGTCGAGCTGGGCTGTTGTCTCGTTTAAACGAGCACGCTCTACAGCGCTCTTGGTCTTGCGATTGTCAAAGATGGGGATGCTTACAGAAACGCCCAACTGGGTGCTGAAGTTGTTTTTCATCTGCCTAAAATACTTTTGCTGTGACCCTGTCATGTGGCTGTCGCCCAATGAACCCGTTACGCTAACTGTTGGATAATAAGCAGATTTGGCTATCTTGGTTGATAGTTTACTTTGCTCTATCGACAACTGAGAACGCTTTATCTCAGGACGACTATCAAGTGCCATTGTATACACATTTTCCTTAGTTGGAATAGACTTGAGTACCTCGGTATCTGCAACATCAGTTGTTTCAACATCAAATGTTTCGGTAGCAGGAAGTTCAATTAATTGCTTTAACTGCATCTTGGCATCGGCAATCTGCGTTTGCACGTTTACTATGTCGTATCTGCCTTGGCTCACTTGCGACGCTAACTGTGCTAAATCAGCTTTCGACATGCTACCAACCTTTACCATCTCCTTTCCTCGTTCATATATAATGGAGTCTTGCTTGAGCAATGTGCGATTAACCTTTTCGGCCTCCGACATGTATTGCACCTGCACGTAGAGCTGTGCTATTTGCTCTTTAATCTTATTGGCAGATGCCTGTGTGTCGTATGCTGCAAGTTGCTGGTCGTATTGGGCATTGGTGATATTCATCTTGGTTTTACCTCCATTCCATACCACCCACTGAGCATTTACACCATAGCTTCCGCTTTGAGTGGCTTTGTCGGCAGCCGATGTAGCAATGCCCCCATTAACAAAGTTTCCACCATTTTCTTGAAAGGGTCGGTAAGCAACCCCTTGTTGCAACGAAGCATTTAAACTGGGCAGTCTACCTGCCTTTGCTTCAACTACATCTACAGCCTTGCTCTTCTCAAGCGTGGCACTCTTAAGTAGCTGCACATTGTGAGATAGTGCATAATCTATACACTGTTGCAAAGACCATTTGCTTGCAACACTTTGTGCTACACACAAAGGCGACAATAGGCCTGATGTCAATAGTAATGCTATCTTGTGTCTCAACATAATGTTTGTTTTTTTCGTTTCGTTAATGCAAAGTTATACAAATCATTATCAAATATATTAATACATTATCGTCTTGACATTTAATAATAGACAAACACGAATATTTTATCGATAAAAAAAGCTATCGATGCTTGAATAACTTGTATTCAAGCATCAATAGCTTATACTTATACATGTGATACTCCCTATTATTTGCTGCCAATAAACAAACATATCATACCTATCAACACAAACACGAGGTCGATGGCTTTGGAACGCAGATTGCGTTCTCTAAACATAAGTGCACCAAAGAGAAACGAAACAATAACACTGCTCCTACGTATCATAGATACAACTGCTATCATTGCTCCTGGGCACGAAAGTGCATAGAAATATGCCATATCTGCTGCTGTAAGAAACACTGAGATAAGCACTATGCTCCAACGCCACTTAAAGGGCGTTGATTGCTTACGCGTTGGCATCCATATTGACAACATTACTATCGTCATCATGATGGCTTGGTACAGATTATACCAACCTTGAACGAAATAACGATTGAGTCCTGCACCTCCATCTGCCGTAGATGCCATAAGATATTTGTCGTATAGTCCACTGGCTGCACCCAACACTGCCGCTGCAATAAGTAGCAATATCCAAGCATTGTGCATAAAGCGTATGCCTTCTTTACGCCCGCTCCTACTTAGCAACATAAACGATAATATCGATAGCAACACACCTGCCCACTGCCAAGCATTGAGCTGCTCGCCATAGATAAGCAAGGCACCCATAAGCGTCATTACTGGGCGAGTGGCATTGATTGGCCCCACAATGGTGAGCGGCAAATGCTTCATGGCATAATATCCACATATCCACGATGATAACACAATCACTGACTTTATGATTACCAATACATGTGCATGAAATGATGCTTGCGGAATAATTCCCGAGGCAGAAAAGAACGACTGAACAACGAACGGAAGAAAGAATAATGCGCACAATAAAGTGTTTATCATCAACACTGGTAGCACTGCATTGTCGCGCAAAGAACGCTTTTTATAAACATCGTAAAAGCCCAGCAAACAAGCTGAAAGAAACGCTAAAAATACCCACATCAATCCTCAAATATATTGTTATCGTATGCTATATCCACAAGCGACAAAGCGTTTCCTGGCATAGAATCGCCCGCTGCGCACCTGTCTTTTTGCGCAACGACACGCTTAAAGTCGTCAATGCTCATACGTCCTCTACCCACCTCTACTAAGGTGCCTACTACCGCACGAACCATGTTACGCAAAAAGCGATCTGCCGTTATTTCAAACTGCCAAAGGTCGTCATCAACCTGCGTCCATTCAGCCTTAGTTACTCGACAAATGTTTGTTTTTACATCTGTGTGCAATTTAGAAAAACTCGTAAAGTCCTTCACACTCAACAGGTAACTTGCAGCTTCGTTCATGCAATTAAAGTCAAGAGGATATGATATTCTGGTGGCATAATGTCGCTTAAATGGGTTCTTACGTGTATACACCCAGTAATGATAAGTTCGCGCTTTTGCATCAAAACGAGCATGTGCATCGGGCTTTACTCTTACAACTTTATTTACCACTATGTCATAAGGCAAAATGCGGTTTAGTTTCTCTGTTAGCCACACGCAATCTACCTTATCTTCTATGTCGAAATGTGCCACCATCATGTGAGCATGTACGCCTGCATCTGTTCGGCCAGCCCCCGTCACATCGCTATTTTTACCGCGTAGCAACGTGCTCAAAGCCTCGTTCATTCGTTGCTGCACACTCACGGCATTAGGTTGTACTTGCCATCCATGATATGCAGTGCCATCGTACGAAAGATATATAAAGTAGCGCATCTTTAAGTCTTCTAAATCAATATATTTTAACCTATTATAAGTCTTTTATAAGTATTATCTTTTACACCCAAAGAGCTTTTGCCTATATAACAATATAATAAAAAGAGTATTAAACACTACGCGCATTGCGTAATATCTAATACTCTTTTATCCTTTAACAATCCGCAGATAGTTGTTGCTATATTAAGCTTCTTCAGCTACAACTTCGAAAGGAATTTCAACAGAAACTTCCTTGTGAAGGTTTACAGTAGCAGTGTAAGAACCAACTTCCTTAACATCCTTAACGCTGATAATCTTACGATCAATATCAAAGCCAAGCTTTGAAAGAGCCTCAGCGATGTGAAGAGCGTTTACAGAACCATAGATAGCACCAGTTGCACTAACCTTAGTTGCAATCTTCAATGGTTCGATAGCAGACAATTTAGCTGCAAGGGCTTCAGCGTCAGCCTTTATCTTAGCCAACTTGTGAGCACGTTGCTTCAAATTTTCTGCCAATACTTTCTTTGCAGACGCAGACGCAATAACACCTTTGCCAGTAGGAATAAGGTAGTTACGACCATAGCCGTCCTTTACAGTTACGATATCGTCCTTATAACCCAGACCAATAACGTTTTCTTTCAAAATGATTTCCATATCTTATTACCTCCTCTGTGTTATTATTTCATCAAATCTGTTACGAAAGGAAGAAGTGCCAAGTGGCGAGCACGCTTTACAGCTTGAGCCACACGACGTTGATACTTAAGAGAAGTACCAGTGATACGACGGGGAAGAATCTTACCCTGTTCGTTCAAGAACTTCTTCAAGAATTCTGGATCCTTGTAGTCAATATACTTGATACCGCTCTTCTTGAAACGGCAATACTTTTTCTTCTTGACATCCACTGTTGGGGGAGTCAAATAACGAATCTCTGATTGTGCTTGTGCCATTTTTTAGTCCTCCTTCTTATTAAATTTGTTACGACGCTTTTCTGCGTATTCAGCAGCATACTTCTCGTTCTTAACAGTAAGATAACGAATTACGCGCTCGTCACGACGGAAAGCAACTTCAAGCTTAGCGATTACTGTTGGTTCAGCTTTGAACTCGATAAGCTCATAGAAACCTGTGGACTTTTTCTGAATGGGATAAGCCATTGTTTTGAGGCCCCACTCCTCTTCATTGATAATCTCAGCACCAGCGTCAGTGAGAATACCTTTGAATTTTTCAACCGTTTCCTTCATCTGTTGGTCAGACAAAACGGGAGTCATAATGAAAACGGTCTCGTACTGATTCATCATAATTTTGAATGAATTAATATATTATCGTTGCAAAATTGCGAGTGCAAAGATACAATTTATTATTGAAACACACAAGCATCGCACTAAAAATATGCTTTTCATTAATTTTATACCTTTATAATACTTCCATATACTATTTTATTATATAATTTTGTTGAGAATTTACGCATTTCTTTTTATATAAAGAAGGAACAATTATCTATACACTTATAATCTTTTTTTTCTATGAAAGAAAAATTACCAATCATGCTTTTTTGCATTGGTCTGATGGGTACACCTTTAACCTTGTACGCTCAAACTGTTACTTCAAGTAACATTACATCTGTTGCAGCCGACAAAAAAGCAAAAGCCGTAACCATTACTCTTAACGGAACACTCTCTACTACAGGTAATAGTGATTTCCGCCAATTGCGCGACCTTTGTTATAGCATGAAGACTCTTAATCTTAAAGGTGCTTCATGTCCTAACATCCCAAAGAACGCACTGCATTCACGTCATAACTTGCGCAACTTGACACTTCCTAACAACCTTAAAACAATAGGTTCGCAAGCTTTTTTTGCATGCGATTCGCTTGAAGGTGTGATCAACATCCCAGCTTCAGCAACAAGCGTCGGTGCAAGTTGTTTTGCACAATGCAAGAAGATAAAAGGTATTTATTTCCCTTCTACAAGCAATATCAACAACATTGGTTCTTATGCTTTTGAGGGTTGCGAAAGTATAACTGGCGAAGTACGTATACCATCAAAACTTATGCTTATACGCGATGGCGTTTTTGCAGGTTGCAAGAATCTTGAAAGCGTAACACTCCACAACAATCTACAGTCTATCGGTGCAAATGCTTTTGCAGGTTGCGAAAACCTATCAGGTGATATTGCATTTGGCAGAATGATTACTCGTATTGGTGCCTCGGCTTTTGCAGGTTGCAAGAGTTTGAATGCTGTTACCATGCCCCGTGCCATCCAGCAATTGGGTGATGCAGCCTTTATGGATTGCAGCGGTTTGACGGGTAAAATATCATTCCCCGAAAGTTTAATTGACTTAGGCAAGGGAGCTTTCTATGGTTGCAGCAGCATTGAAAGTTTTGAAATCCCTGCATCTGTAAAGCAGATTAAAGCTGCCACATTTGCAAAATGTACGGGTCTAAAAGCTATCACTTTGTATGCCGAAACCCCTATTGAAGCAGATGCAACAGCCTTTGTTGGCGTAGACTGCTCTAAAGTAACGCTCTATGTTCCCGAAGGAAGCGAAAGCAAATATGCAGAGGCTGATGTTTGGAAGAATTTTAACATTCAGACCATCACAACAGGCATTGAAAGTGCATCAACAAACAATGGCGAAGCTACTCTAAGCATCGAAAATGGCGTACTGAAAGTTAGCAACATCTCAGCAAACACTATAATTGAAGTGTTTAATGTAAAGGGACAACAAATTAAGTCTTTGCAAGCATCCGACGTTGTTAGCATTGCATTGCCTGGGCAGGGTGTTTATGTTGTTACCATTAACGGAAAGAGCTACAAAGTAAATTACTAATTACAACTTCAATGAAAAAGATATTATTATCCATCGCTATACTTTTAGGATTAGGTTCAGTTGCTCCCACTGCAGTTGCTCAGAACTTAGTTCCTATCCCCTTGAAAATGCAGACAACAAGTGGCAAGCCCCTTGTATGGCTCAATGTTTCTTCTATTGAATGCCCCACAACTCTTTTAAACGAGAAAGAGCACCTTACACGCATTCTTAAAGAGAGAGCTGGTATTACTCAACTTAACGAAAATGGCACTGCTAAGATAACTTTGTCTATCAACAACTCGCTTGATGATGACGAGGCTTACACACTGAGCGTTAACGAAAATGGTGTAAACATCGAAGGCAAAACAGCCGCAGGTGTATTCTATGGTATTATGACACTTGAGCAGCTCATGATCGACAACCAGGCTTCGGCTCGTTGCATCGAGACAAATGCCATTGAGATAGAAGATACACCACGTACCCACGTACGCGAATTAATGGTAGACCCTTGCCGTATCTTTGTTCCCTACGAACGACTTAAGGAACTTGTTCCTGAAATGGCACGCTACAAGCTCAATAGCATCCACCTTCACCTCGTAGACGACCAAGCATGGCGTATCGAAATTAAGAAGTACCCCGAACTCATTACTAAGAGTTCATCACGCGTGGGTATGGACGATATGCAATTGCCTATCTCGGGTTACTACACACAAGAGCAGATGAAGGATTTTGTGAAATACTGCGAGAAATATCACGTTATGGTAGTTCCCGAAATCGAAATGCCAGGTCATGAGGTTGCAGCTATTCACGCTTTTCCCGAACTTACTTGCGGTGGCAAATCTGTACCCATCCGCACCACTTGTGGTGTATCTAACGAGTTGCTTTGCCCAGGAAATGAGTTTACATATACCTTCTTAGGCAACGTGTTCCGCGAGATAGCAGACATTTTCCCTTGCAAGTACATCCATCTTGGTGGCGACGAAGCTGGTAATCCAGCCCTTGATTGTTGGACTAACTGCGAGAAAGATAAAGCGTTAAAAAAGAAATTGGGCATTACCACAACCGACCGTTCAGAAAACTGGCGTTTGCAGAAGTATATGTTTGATCGCATTATCGACACGCTCCGCACCAAGTACGACAAGGTTCCTATGTTCTGGTATGAAACAGACTTTAAGGAAATTCAAGAAGGATGTGTAACCTTTGCATGGCGTAATGGCCTTACCGAACCTGCGATAAATGCAGCTATCAACAACAATGCCAAGATAATGATGTGTCCGGGCGACTACTGCTATTTTGACTACCCTATGGCAAGCGGCGATATGCCTGAGGTGAACTGGGGTATGCCTGTTAGAAATTTTGAAACTGTATACCAATTCAACCCTGGTTGGAACAAGGGAGAAGAGTTTGAAAAGAACAACCTTTTTGGTGTAGCCGGCACACTTTGGAGCGAATGTATCAACTCGCCAGAGCGCATTTTCTACCAAGCTTATCCCCGCACGCTTATTCTTGCAGAAGCTGGTTGGAGTGCACAAAAGAACCGTTCATGGAAAGGTTTCTTGAAGCGTTCTCGTCCTTTGATGCTCGATTTACAACGCCGTGGTATTACCTTCTCTATGCCAACAGACTACATTGACTTACAATAATTAAACCTACATAGACCACATGAAAAAGATTATATTCTCGCTTTTAGCACTCTTGGCTTGTACCTTCTCAGCACATGCCGACAAGATTATAAGCGGACAAGCATACAAAATATGCACGGCTGATGGTAAATATGCCCTTAGTAACGAGGGATCTACAGCCAACGACAAAGTGCTTAAGATGGTAACCATTGATGACGACGACGAAGGACAACTTTGGATTTTCACCGAAAGCAATGGTTATTGGACTATAAAGAGTTCATTAGGCAACGTGTGCATTGATAATCCTTCAGAAGCACATGCCAAGTTCAACAACCAAGTTGTACAATGGAAATCCTCTGGGGGCAACAACCAGAAATGGACTTTTGCCGAAGTAGACGACAACTTCTACAACATGATTCCTTATGAAAATGCCAACAAATGCTATGGCTATAACGATGAAGGAACATTCACATTTCAGGACAAAGGCGGCGAGAACACACGCTTGCAGATAATCAAAGCTCCCACTCAGCCCGTTGCAAAGGTAAATGGTTACTATGCATTGCAAGCCGTGAGCATATTCCCCACTTACATTTATGCAAGCGAGGGCAAATTCCTATCGTTCTCACCCACAAGTGGAAGTGCATCTTTGTCAAACACATATAGCTACGAAAGGTCTCGTTTCTATATTACAACAGACGAAAACGGTATTGCTTCGATTACTATGCCACAAAACAATGGCTACATTTATGGCACAGGAACGGCTATTAAATTTGCCAAACAGACTGTAGACCACAAAGATGCGAGTCATTTTGTAATCTATACAGATGACAAAACCATGGGATTTGACACAAAGGTAGCCTTGCATGTTGGTACAACTACCGATGCCTCATCAAAGAGCAGCATCAAGTTTGTGCAATCTACTAACGTTGGAACATCTGTTACCGCAACCAATGTAATTACAAGCAATGCTTTCTGTTTCCGTCTTGTTAAACTACCTGCTAACAAAGAAGTAGACCAATTGCACAGTTCTATTGCAGCAGCCAACGATTTGCTTAAATCGCTCACGGGCGAGAATGCTACCCTTTTGAAAGAAGCCGTAGCCAAGGCACAAGATGAGCTTGACTATCCTTACCTTACTGAAAAGGATATCGTAAACGACCTTAACGACTTAAACAAGGTTATTGAGCAAGTTCAAACTAACCAAGGTGCTATGCAAATGCAACATCAAACGACAGGTGTTGATCAAGCACAAAAGAGCCAAGTAAGCGTTAGCATAGAGAACCATGGAATTGTTATCAAAAATGCACAACACGCCACTATCTACAATGCACAAGGTGTTAAACAAGCCGAAGGCACTGCTCTACCCTCAGGCGCATACGTAGTTGTTGCCGATGGTCAAACCTTTAAAGTAGCACTCTAAGCCTACATTGTTGCTTAAACACAACACTAATTATATTGCAAAACCAGCATAGTTTTTACTGAAGCATATCAGCAAAAATTATGCTGGTTTTATATTTATCGCATACTATTAAGTATAAATAAGTAGGCATCTGAACAAAACTTTTCACAAATTCACATCAATAATTTTAAGCCCCCACCTATTAGAGCAAAATAATGATTAATTTTGCCATTCACAAAAACAATCAACATCAACACTCATTCTGCAATCCACCAAACATTTAAATATTTCATGGTACCCTTACAATTTATTGTTCATACAAATACATCAGCAGCCGAATGCCAAGAGATAGCAATGCTTGCACTCGCTGGTGGCTGCAAATGGATTAGGTTACATTTCGACAACAATTTTACAGAAAGTAAAGAAGAACTGTCAAGCCAATTGCTCAAGGCTTGCAGACAGCATGAAGCAACATTTGTTATTGACAACGAGGTAGAGCTTTGTAAGGCTATCGAAGCCGATGGCGTTCACCTTACCGAAACCACCATGCATGCCAACGAGGTACGCGAATTGCTCGGTCATGAGTTTATCATTGGTGGCACAGCACACACCTTTGCAGATATTAAGCGACTCAAGGGCGAAAGCGCCGACTATATATGTTGTGGTCCTTTTAAGGATGCCATGACCACCCCTTCCCCAGCACCTGCATTGGACATTGAAGGTTATGAGCAGATTATATCCGAAATGCAGAACGAAGCCTTGCGCATTCCGCTTTGCGCAACTGGCAATATAGCCCTTGCCGACGTAATGCCCTTGCTCCACATTGGTGTGCAAGGCGTTGCTATTAGCCAAGCAACAATGCAAAAGCAAATGATAAAAGAAACCATACAACAGTTTCTGAATGCCGACGAGTAATAAACCATAAACATACAATAAGACCTATTCCAACATTGCAGATTTGCTTTTTTCGGAATAGGTCTTATTAATAAAAAAAGAATTAGTCAGCCTATAAGCCGGGTTCTGTACGCATCATTCGCCTAAGCAAATAATCGTGCTTGTCATTTATCCGCACATATTGTCACCAATATGTTGTATCGTTCTACCCTCCAACGCGTTGCGTAAAGCAAACTGGAACGAGCAGCCCTCTATAAAAACGTTGGTATACATGAACTTTCAACTTCTGATGTGTACAGCGCACATGTTGCCATGTGTCTGGTGGGCTCTTACCCCGCCTTCTCACCCTTACCTGCATAGATTGCAGGCGGTTATTTTCTTCTACACTAATTCACCCTCGCGGACGACTTCCCGTTAAGAAGCAGAATGCTCTGTGTTGCCCAGACTTTCCTCCTACACCGCTCGTGAAGGTTACTCCTATTGCAGCAAATGCAACATGAGCAACCAAACATGGATGTACACGACAAGCCAGCCAACTAATTCTTAAATGAACTGCAAAATTACGATTTTTTCATTCACATAAAGAATTACACGCCTAAAAAATAGTACTTTTGTTCGATAATACTTTTGTCAATCCCCATTTATTCTATAGCATCTTTATGAAACACCTTTTACTCACATGCCTGTTCAGCCTTGTTTGCATTTGCTCTATGCAAGCGCAACCAGGGCGTACCAACATATTTAAACCAAGCATCCACACCATACAATTGCGGGTAGACAATAGCGCAGAAAACTTTCCTGTTATTACGCTTGGTGGCAAAGAAACACTTGAACTCAGTTTCGACGATCTTACGCACGAGTATGTGAGATACACCTATAAAATAGAGCATTGCGACTACGAGGGTAACGTGTCTGACGAACTTTTTGATAGCGACTATCTTTATAGCGTGGCAGACGAAGAAGTGATAGACAACTACCAGCCCAGCACCAACACCACTGTGCTCTACAACCATTATTCGCTAACCATACCCAATGCTCGCATGCGTCCATTGCTTTCGGGTAACTACCGCATCACCGTGTCAGACGAAGACGATGAGGGCAATGCACGTAAGGCTTTTGAGTGCTACTTTGCTATGGTAGACAAGCGTGTTGGCATCTATGCCCAATGTTCTACCGACACAGAGATAGACCACAACGACTCACACCAACAACTATCGTTGAGGGTTGATTGTAGCAATCTAACCTTGCGCAACCCTAACAATGAGATTAAGCTACTTGTTATGCAAAACCGCCGGTTCGACAATGCCATTATAGGCGTGCCACCCACTGCTCAAAATGGCAACAACTTGCTGTGGGAACATTCGCGCAAGCTAATATTCGACGCTGGCAACGAATACCGTAAAATGGAAATTCTTTCTACTCGCTACCCTGGCATGCACGGCGAAAGCGTTAAGTGGTTCGCCCCCTACTACCACTACACCATCATGACAGACTATCCGCGCAAGAACTATCTTTACGACGAAGACCACAACGGACTCTATGTTACAAGATACGAAGGAGCAGGCAATGCAGACACCGAGGCCGACTATGTGCTTGCACATTTCTCGCTCGATATGCCACAGTTAGACAACAAACAAGCAAGCATTTATGTAAACGGAAGATGGACTACTGGCTTAACCTCTGCCTACAAAATGCGCTACGATGATAACCTGCAACAATACGTGGCCGACATACTGCTCAAATGCGGATATTATAACTATATGTATCTATGCACCACTAATAACGAAACACATAAAGGATATACCAATCCTGTGGAAGGCAACTACTTTCAAACCGAAAACGAATATGACCTTCTTTTGTATTACAAACCTACTGGCTCACGCTATTGGCAGCTTGTAGGCTGCATAACACCTAAATATGTACGGGAAAAATAACAGGTAAGTAGGCATTCAAATTTAATTGAAATATAGAACAGATTACAAGTAAATAAACAATTAAATTAGGAAAAAGTAAGGCTAAAAGTACGGACTGAAATGCCACAAGAACTATAGCATAGAATACATTGTTTTGCCACCACACAACCGCACCATGCATTTGCTTATGCAAGTGCTTGATGCGGTTATTTTTTGCAACAAAGCTTTGCTTACGTTGCCATCTTCTGTACTTTTCTATCCCAACTTACGCATTTAGTTAGCGTATCACGGCCGTGATACGTGCGTATCATGGGCGTGATACGTGCGTATCGTGGGCGTGATACGCGCGTATCGTGGGCGTGATACGCTAACTGAATACGTAGACATAGCATACAAGGAATGCTTTTATCACTGATAATCAAGCATATAGTTATATCTTACCAACAATTCATACTGCGTGTATCATTGTTGATTTCTGCTCAGAACTCTCACAATAGCATCCGCGCAAAGAACTTTGCACGTACGCTACAAGCATGAGTTTGCTATGCAGTGTATGCAATTTCATATTTTTTCCTAATTTTGCAATAAATAAAAAATATACCTCTTCAATGAACATTGTTTTCTTAGACGGACATACACTGCAAAATACAGACAACATATTGGCTCGGCTCGAAGCTTATGGTTCACTAACCGTGTTCGACCGCACCGAGCCCTCGCAAATCATTGAGCGTAGTGCTGATGCAGATGTGCTTATTGTAAACAAAACACCGCTGCCCCAAAGCATTATTGCGCAACTGCCCAACCTTAAACTTATCTGCGTTGCTGCAACGGGCTACGACAAGGTTGATACCAACTATGCTCGCCAAAAAGGTATACCTGTATGCAACTGCGCTAACTATTCTACTCAATCAGTAGCGCAAATTGGCGTTTCGCTCATACTCGAAGCTGCCGACCATGTGGGGGCTTATACCGAACAAAACATGCGGGGAGAATGGTGTAAGAGCAACGATTTTTGCTACACATCACTACCACGCACAGACCTTAACCACAAAAAAATGGCTATCATAGGCTATGGCAATATAGGGCACACACTCGCCACTATTATGCACGCCTTGGGGCTCGAAATTTATGCCGTTACAAGTAAAGACAACGCTACCCTACCCCCTTATGTTAGGAAGATAAGCATTAATCAAGCTTTTGCTAATTGCGACATCGTTAGCCTTAACTGTCCGCTTACGCCGCAAAACAAAATGTTTGTAAACAAGGCTTTACTGGATACCGCCAAAGCTGGATTAATATTACTAAACACAGCAAGAGGTGGGCTTATTAACGAGAAAGATGTTGCTAATGCTCTAAAAAGCAAAAGATTGGGAGCATACTGCACAGACGTTTTAACACAAGAACCACCACTGCCCAACTGCCCCTTATTCACTGCTCCCAATGTGTATATAACGCCTCATATTGGTTGGAAAACTCCACAAACGGTCGAACGCATCGTAAACATATTAGCTCAAAACATAGAAAACTTTATCAACAACAAACCGCTTAATGCAGTAAACCTTTAATAGGTAAAAAAATATTTAATCTATACAATGTTTGTACAAATACTTGACTTTATTGGCACATTAGCTTTTGCCATTTCGGGCATCAGACTGGCTTCAGCCAAGCACTTCGACCTTTTTGGCGCATACGTTGTGGGGCTTACCACAGCTATCGGAGGGGGTACCATGCGCGACCTATTGTTGAGCCAACCTCCCTTTTGGATGACTAATTCGTTCTACCTTATCTGTACTGCATTTGCATTGTTGTGGGTCATCGCATTTCGCAAATTTTTGGTTAAACAAGATAACACGTGGTTCTTGTTCGACACAATAGGCTTGGCACTGTTCAATGTAACTGGCATTGAAAAAACACTTGCAGCCGGTTTCCCCTTTTGGACAGCCATTATCATGGGAACCATTACAGGGGCAGGTGGCGGCGTTTTTCGTGATGTGTTTATCAACGAAGTTCCACTTATTTTCAGAAAAGAAATCTATGCCATGGCATGTGTCATAGGTGGCGTTGCTTACTTTATCTGCTATCAATTGCATTTGGGCAACATTGCCTCGGGCTTGATATGTGGCTTAGTGGTTGTTGTAGCACGCATATTGGCTGTTCACTACAAAATTCATCTGCCTACACTGAAAAGCGAAAACCTAAATAATGAAACAAAACAATAAACAGGGCATGATATACGTTCATGTTCCGTTTTGTGCCAGTCGTTGCATTTACTGCGACTTCTACTCTACCACCCAATCTGCAAGCGTAAGAGCGCAATATGTAGAGGCTACATGCAACGAAATCATGATGCGAACTAACTATCTGCCCACGAATAACATAAAAACTATATACTTTGGCGGTGGAACCCCCTCGCAGCTTGCTCCCAAAGAAATAGAGAAAATACTTGATTGTATTTTCAAGTATTATCAAGTTGATAACAACGCCGAAATAACGCTTGAATGCAATCCCGATGATATTGACAAAACTTTTGTGCAGAGCACTAAACGTTTAGGCATTAACAGAATGAGCCTTGGGGTGCAGAGTTTTGACGATGACATTTTGCACCTACTCAACCGCCGACACAATGCGCAAGAGGCAATAAATGCCGTTGAAACGTTGCATCACAACGACATCGATAACATATCTATCGACCTTATATATGGCTTGCCACGGCAAACATGCAACTCATTTTCACATGATTTAGACCAAGCCTTTGCCCTACCTATCAAGCACCTATCGTCGTATGCACTAAGCGTTGAAAAAGGAACTGCGCTCGACAAGAAGATAAGACAAAACGAGCTTCAAACCGCCAACGAAGATGCTTTTGTAAAAGAATTTTCGTTGCTTATGCAACAAGCCGAATGCCATGGCTTCAACCATTACGAGATATCAAACTTTGCCATACCGGGCTTTGAGTCAAAACATAATTCGAGCTATTGGGATGGAACGCCTTATTTGGGTATAGGACCTGGAGCTCACTCTTTTGATGGTGAAAATCGACAATATAATCTACCATCACTCTCTGAATACATTTCACAATCGGCTCTTGGCAAGGTGCCACATACCACTGAGGTGCTTAGCGATAACGAACGGTTTGACGAATGGGTATTTGTATGTTTGCGCACAAAAAGAGGACTTTCATTATCTCTTACAGAACATAAGTTTGGCAAGCAACTTTTAGCGTATCTCTTAAAAAATGCACAACAACACATTGAGAAAGGACGGCTTATCAAAGACGGAGACAAGCTCTCTATAGCTCAACCTTACATCATGGTTAGCAACGACATTATCAGCGATTTGATGGTGGCTGAATAAACAAAAGAGGATATGAAAGTTGTAGACAAAGACCTATGGGGAAGCTATTGGACGTCTACCCCCAGTTATGAACATCATGGCAACGCACACACCTTTGTGTTTAATATGGATAGGGGGTATCCATCATCTTTCGATGTTTTTGAACGAGGCTATTTGGTTCGCCCAGTAGCCGACTGACAAACAACAAGCATTACAACACAAGTGGGGACAAGCAGATTAAACTTGTCCCCACTTTTCTTATCCTTTATTTTTCTTCTACTTTATTTCATCAAACTGAAAGGGAATTAAGTCGCTAATGCTCTTTAACACATAAATCTCACGTTCACCATAAAGCAAAGCTCTTATCGGCTCTTTACCCCTTGTTTGTGCCTCTACCAAAGCTTGGCGGCACACACCACAAGGCGATATTGGCGATTTTAAAAACTTACCATCTACCCCACGAGCCGCAACAGCTATGGTGCAAATATGCTCTTCTGGATAACGTGCATTGGCATAAAACATGGTACAACGCTCTGCACACGTACCAGCACCAAAGGCAGCATTTTCTTGATTACTTCCACACACAATTTCACCATTCGAGAGCCTTACAGCCGCTCCCACACTAAAATGTGAATAAGGAGAATAACTTGTATAGGTGGCCTCTTTTGCTGCTAAAACAAGTTCTTTGTCTTTCTCATCCAAATCATCAATCATGCACGATTGATAATCTATTTGTATTGTCTTTCTTTCCACTTCTATTTTTCTTTTATTTATCAAACATTCATAACTGCCATTATAGCAGATAAGGCAAATTACAGTTACAAACTTACACAAAATATGTCAACTTACTTTTATGAATAGCATTTTTTTGCAAACACAACATTTCAGTAACACACTATTTTTGCAAAAAAACGCTTTTTATGTGCATTTTTTAAGCCTCTATATAGGTTTTGCACACCGATTGTTGTAACTTTGCATCAGAATAGAACGATAATAAACAAGATTAAGTTTAATCAGTCTATCGAAACGCGATAGACACAAAAGACGCAAAAACATGGAAAAAAACAAGATGATTGTAATGCTTCAGTATCGCATTAAACGTTACCAAGCTATGGGCAATGGTACTATGTGCCAAAACCTTATGAGTGAGTTGAACAAAATTCAAGGACAAAGTTTTGCAGCTAAAGCAAACTAATATCCCTTACTACTTTACGAATATTCACTATTCAATATAAAAGAATTGGTTGGTTTCTATCACACAAGAAACCAACCAATTTTTGTTTCGTAGCAATAATTAAGGTCGACTTTATGAGCCTTTTCCAAACTGATGTGCTAACGTTGCATTCTGTACCCTCCATTCCTAATATTTACATAGATGTTCTACGAACTAACAAAAGAATAAACGTGACCAATGGCTTTTGCCAATGAATTGCGCCATGTCATAGGACAAATGTCGCTAAACACCTTCCATAGTGATTACCTAAAGAAAATAATTGAAGAGAGTACAACCTCAAAGGTGAACAACAAAACAATGAAGAAAATTGCAGATGGCAAAAAAGCGAACTTCAAAAAAATTGAAATAAGCAAAGAGGGATTAGAGTGTATAAAATGACGCTCTTTGGACTGCACCAATGCCGAAGCAAAGACTCTCTATAGAAGCACAGACTCTCTATAATAGAGATACAGAAATCAAAACAGAAAAACAGGTATAATTAGCATCAATGGTAAAAAGCACAAAGTCTTTGGAATGCCACCATCACATCAGAGAAGAAACTATTACAACCTAAAATGCGAAGCACCTGCGGTGATGAAACTACATTCATTTTTTAAAAAAAGATAATGCAAGCCGAAAATAAAAAGACAAATTTACTTGAACTTTTTGCAGAGGGGACATCCAACATATAAAGAAAAAGCCATTTGTTTATTCATAATCAACGAATAAACAAATGGCTTAATAATTTTTATGTACTTCGTTAGATAGTTTTATTATATAAACTAATTCCTAACCACATACATTTAAAAATGTATATGTGTGAATTATTCAGCACGAAGAGTGAAACGCTTGAAGTCAGTTACAGTAAGATCCTTCTCTACAGACTTCAAATATTCAGCTACAGAAACCTTGCTATCTTGGATGTACTCTTGGTTAAGAAGGCATGACTCCTTATAAAACTTCTTCATACGACCGTTAGCAATATTCTGAACCATTTGTTCTGGAAGATTTGCAGCCTTTTGCTCAGCTGTAGTCTTCTTGAGTTCACGGATTTGGTCAGCTTGTTCTGCAGTGATATTACCCTTCATTATACCTTCTTCAAGGTGTTCCTCACTCTCAGCAATATAAAGGTTGAAACCAGCCTTCTTCAATGCAGCTTCTACAGCTTTCTTTACTTGCTCTTCCTTAGTCTTTTCGATAGCAACCTTCAACTCTTCATCCTTAACAGCTTGAGGTACGCTTTCTTCGTTCAAAGCAACAGGATTCATAGCTGCAACCTGCATAGCAACATTGTGAGCTGCCTCTTCTGCTGGCTTGTTTGTTTGAACCATAGTGCAGAGCATGTGGCGGTTCATGTGGTCATAAACTGCAACATTCTCACCCTCGATAAAGCTATAGCCATCAAGCTCCATCTTCTCGCCAGTGATACCGCTACGATCAGTAACAGCTTCTGCAATAGTGTGTTCACCAAGAGTAAGGTTCTTAACCTCGTCGAGAGACTTGCACTTGTTTGCAACAGCTGCATCAAGAATATCTTGAGCCAACTTTACAAAATCAGCATTCTTGGCAACGAAGTCAGTTTCGCACTTCAAAGCAATGATTGCAGAGAAACCATTCTCGCTCTTAACAAGAACAGCGCCTTCTGCTGCTTCACGATCAGAACGCTTAGCTGCAACAGCTTGACCTTTCTTACGAATGATTTCGATAGCTTCTTCTATGTTACCATTAGTTTCAGCAAGTGCCTTTTTGCAATCGCCAAGACCCGCACCTGTTAGTGTGCGTAATTTTTTGATATCTTCTAATGCTACTCCCATCTTGTTTGGAAATATATATAATTGGGTTAATATTTAAATTTATTGTTAAAAAGAAGAAAGTATAAAGTACATTTGGCATAAGGAATAAAAGTGTAATCTCGTAATGGGGTTAAACTTTATACTTTATACTTTTATACTTTATACTTTCATCATGTTGTTTGAGTGTAAATTACTCAGCTTTTGCTTCAGCAGAAGCAGTTTCTGCCTTCTCAGCACGAGCCTTAGAAGCACGCTTATTGCGAGTTTTAGCCTCGCCTTCGCCAGCAGCTTCAGCATCAACCTTTTCAGCCTTGCGTTCTTCAATACCTTCTGCGATAGCACCGCAAACTGCATCAAGAATTACTTCGATGCTCTTGTTAGAGTCATCATTTGCAGGGATGATGTAATCTACAACGTTAGGATCTGAGTTTGTATCAACAATACCAAATACAGGTATACCAAGGCGATGAGCCTCTTTAACTGCAATGTGCTCTTTGCATACATCAACAACGAACAATGCAGCTGGAAGACGAGTAAGGTCGCTGATAGAACCAAGGTTCTTCTCCAACTTTGCACGCTGGCGAGAAATCTGAAGGATTTCACGCTTTGAAAGGTTTGAGTAAGTACCATCGTTCATCAACTTGTCGATATTGGCCATTTTTTTGATTGCCTTACGAATAGTTGGGAAGTTGGTAAGCATACCACCCGGCCAACGTTCTGTTACATAAGGCATATTTACAGAGGCTGCTTTATCAGCAACAACCTCCTTAGCTTGCTTTTTAGTAGCTACGAATAGGACACGTTTTCCTTGCTTTGCGATTGTTTTCAAAGCTTCTGCAGCTTCGTCAATCTTAGCAACTGTTTTGTGAAGGTCGATAATGTGAATACCGTTACGCTCCATGAAGATATAAGGAGCCATTGCAGGATTCCATTTACGCTTAAGGTGACCAAAGTGGCAACCTGCCTCCAAAAGGGTGTCAAATGATGTTCTAGACATTTCTTTCTTTTGTTTGTAATTCGTTTACTTTCTTTGTAAGTTGTTTTAGTTCAACCAGCCAACAAGTAGCTTGCGATGTTTTGATATAACAAAAACATCCGATTGCAGGGTCCTGTTGGTTTAGATACTAAACGTAAATCCAGCAGCTTAAACCTCATCAAGCAATCAAAACGAACGCTTGTTTTAGGCAGCGTACAGAATATTAACGCTTGCTGAACTGGAAGCGACGACGAGCCTTTGGCTGACCTGGCTTTTTACGTTCAACGGCACGTGGATCACGTGTCATGAAGCCTTCAGCACGAAGAGCTTTCTTGTCATCAGCATTGATTTTCACGAGAGCACGGGCAATAGCAAGGCGTAGTGCTTGGCTTTGACCGGTGAAACCACCACCGCAGAGGTTAACCTTAATGTCGTACTTTTCAGCAACATCAAGAAGAGTAAGAGGTTGCTTTACAACAAACTGCAGGATGGGAGAGGGAAAATACTCTGTGAGGTCTCTCTTGTTAATGGTAATTTTGCCTGTACCTTCTGTTACATAGATACGGGCGATGGCGCTCTTACGACGGCCTAATGCATTAATCATTTCCATTACTGCTAAGCTTATTTAAGGAGGTTAATATCAATTGCCTTTGGTGATTGTGCTTCATGCTTGTGATCAGCACCTTCATATACATAAAGGTTTGCAAGAAGCTTAGCACCGAGCTTATTCTTAGGAAGCATACCCTTAACCACGCGGTGTAACAATTTGTCAGCACCGTTAGGCTTAGCCATAATGCTTGCTGGAGTGTGCTCACGTTGACCACCAGGATAGCCTGTATAAGTGAGATAAACGCGATCAGTCCACTTTTTGCCTGTCAATTGAATTTTGTCGGCATTGATAATGATAACATTGTCACCACAATCTACATGCGGAGTAAAGTTTGGTTTATACTTACCGCGCAGCAGTTTGGCAACTTTTGTGCAGAGACGACCCAATACTTGGTCAGTAGCATCAACTACCACCCATTCTTTCTGTGCAGTCTCTTTGTTAGCAGAAATGGTCTTGTAACTTAAAGTGTCCACTTTTGTTTTGTTTTTAAAAATTGTATAACTACTAAAATTTATCTTTTTGCCGTAGATATCACCTAACCATTACGTCCTGGCCAATAAAAACGGGCGTAACTATTAACCCACGGCATGGTTGGCTTTTAGCCATCCAGATAATAATCGGCTTGCAAAAGTACTCATTTATTATAACATAGCAAATGTATACAAGCTTTTTTATTCAAAATCATCTATTTTTGCCTAATATTTTTATCTATCACCAATCCTAAATAACCTTTCGCTATCACTATAAGGGTGGTAGAACGTTTTTTCTTATATATATCTTTTATTCTACTATTCTATTGATTTTGAAGTTTCTTTTATACATTATACATTGCCTATCTCCCACTACAAACGTACGTTATTACTGCTTTCTTATATTGACAAATGTTGCAAGCTTTTTATATTTGCAACTGTTTACGAACATTGGTATATAAACAAAAAAAATTGATTGTCTCACGACAACCAATCTTTACTAACCTTAAATCTAATACCATGAAAAACATTGCAAATATACAGGCATTTTGAGTTATGCACAAGCATTTTGCAATATATATAATATTATTTAATATATTTTTGATATTTATATTTCATTTTGTAATACCATTATGCCAATAACTATATATAAAATTGTATTTTCAATCATAAAATAAAAAAGTCAGATTGAGCATATATTTCATTATGCTCAATCTGACTTTATTTTGCTTTTAAATACGACAAGAGCTATTTGCTTGCGTTATTTACTAGACAAATAAGCATCTATATCTGCAGCAGCCTTGCGTCCTCCCGCAATACATCTTACAACAAGACTTGCACCCGTAGCAGCATCGCCTGCTACAAATACATTCTCTGCAAAGTTAGGTTGTTGCGGACGTAAAAAGCCCATAGCAAGAAAAACTATATCACACTTGATGATTTCCTTTTTACCTGTTGGCACCATAATGGGACGTCCACCCTCTGGATTAGGTTTCCACTCTACTTCCTCAACCTCTGCACCACTCACGCGTCCGTCTTTAGTTCCAATAAACTTATTTGTAGTAAGCAACCAACGACGTTCACACCCCTCTTCATGACTCGAAGAGGTTTTGAGTACAATTGGCCATTGTGGCCATGGTGTATTGGGATTTGAACCTACTGGTGGTTTAGGCATAATCTCGATTTGCGTAACGCTCTTTGCACCTTGACGATTAGATGTACCGATACAGTCAGATCCTGTATCACCGCCACCAATAACGAGTACACGTTTGCCTTTAGCTGTTACGCGCTCGCTATCGCTAAAACTTTGACCTGCCAAGACTCTGTTTTGTTGGCTAAGAAGTTCAAGCGCAAAATGTACCCCTTTGAGTTCACGTCCAGGCACTTTAAGATCGCGTGCCGTTGGAGTACCCGTGCAAATACAATAAGCATCAAAACCTTCAGGAAGTTTAGTTACATCTATTGTTTCATTTACCTTGAACGTTATGCCCTCAGCCTCCATTACCTTTATGCGTCGATCAATAACAGTTTTCTGAAGTTTAAAGTTTGGTATACCAAAACGTAGCAAACCGCCGACATATTCATGCTGTTCAAACACTGTAACCTCATATCCACGATGGTTCAGTTGATTAGCTGCTGCCAAGCCAGCGGGTCCCGAACCAATAACTGCAACTTTTTTGCCATTACGTTCAAAATGACGAGGTTGCACCATTCCCTCGCGGAACGCTGCTTCAATAATAGAGCATTCATCCTCGCGAATGGTTACAGGAGCATTCATAGAGAGTTTGAGCACACAACTTTTTTCGCACAAAGCAGGACAAATACGTCCTGTAAACTCAGGAAAATCGTTTGTTGCAGTAAGAATTTCGTATGCTGTTTTCCACTCTCCTTTATAGATTGCATCTTGAAATTCTGGAGGGCGATTACCTAATGGACATGCCCAATGGCAGAATGGTACGCCACAATCCATGCAACGCGATGCTTGCAATCGACGATCGCTTGTATTTAAAGTTTGTTCTACTTCACCAAAGTCGGCTATACGTTCGTGTATTGGGCGATAGCCTGCTTCGCAACGTGGAATAGTGAGAAATGCTTTAGGATCTCCCATGATATAATTATATATTTGTTGGCAAGAAGAGATAAGAGCAAAGCATTGAAATTTGTTTGATAACCATGCTCGTCAATATCAATTTTTAATCATCTAATACCTACGTATTAAGATGCACTTTGCTCTTTATCTCTTTGTCTGTTTTCTTAAACAATATTGTATCAATAATCTCTCTGAACCTCAGCAATTTTTTGCTGCAACTTACGCATTTGCTCTTCAGCAAGTACTCGTTTGTATTCAATTGGAGTAACTTGAATGAAATCATCTACATAGTGATTCCAATCGTCAAGCATTGTACGGGCAAGCTGCGAACCTGTGTACAGATAGTGCTGGCGAATGAGTTCGTGCAGTTCTTTTCTTGAAGCAGAATCCTCGATGAGCGAGAGTTCAACCATCTCCATGTTACAGAAATAGTCAAAATTATGGTTCTTGTCCCATACATAAGCTACACCACCGCTCATTCCGGCTGCAAAGTTGCGTCCTGTTTCTCCGAGTACAACTACACGTCCACCTGTCATATATTCACAACAGTGGTCACCAACGCCCTCAACTACAGCTATAGCGCCAGAGTTACGTACAGCAAAACGTTCTCCAACCATACCGTTGATGTAAACCTCACCACTTGTTGCACCATAAAGAAGTGTATTGCCCGCGATGGTATTCTCTTCAGCATTGAAGTTTGAACGAATAGGAGGCATAACTGCGATACGACCACCACTCAATGCTTTTCCTAAATAATCGTTAGCTTCTCCTTCGAGTTTGAAGTTTATGCCGTGAGTAAGGAATGCACCAAAGCTCTGACCTGCAGAACCTTTAAACTTCACATTGATGGTTTCGTCGGGCAAACCATTTTGACCATACTTTGTAGCCACAGCACCTGAAAGCATAGCACCTACAGAGCGATCTGTGTTGGCAATTGAATATTCGAGCGAAACTTCTTTCTGATTATCCAATGCCTCTGCAGCAGCCTTTATCATCGATTGATCCAATACGCTGTCAATGTTATGATGTTGCGCAGTTGTGTGGTGTATGTCTGCATTATTGTCGATACGATGAAGCAAACGTCCGAAATCGAGTGAAGCTGCTTTTGAATGCTCGTCTGCTTGGCGCAATTTAATTAAGTCTGTGCGACCAACTATATCGTTAAAGTGACGGAAGCCCATTTCTGCAAGATACTCACGTACCTCTTGTGCCAAGAAGCGGAAGTAGTTTACTACATATTCATAATGACCACGGAAATGCTCTCGCAATTCTGGATTTTGAGTAGCAACACCTACAGGACAAGTGTTGGCATGACACTTACGCATCATTACACAACCAAGAACAATCAAAACGGTTGTACCGAAGCCAAATTCTTCTGCACCAAGAAGAGCCATTGAAATAATGTCCCTACCCGTTTTTATCTGCCCATCAGTTTGCAAACGCACTTGACCACGAAGACCATTGAGAACAAGCGTTTGTTGAGTTTCAGACAATCCTATCTCAGGTGAGATGCCAGCATAGCGCATTGAAGAGGCAGGTGATGCACCCGTTCCACCTTCTGCACCAGAAATAACTATTAGGTCTGCCTTGGCTTTGGCTACACCAGCAGCAATGGTTCCGACCCCACTCTCTGCCACCAATTTAACACTAATCTGTGCTTTCGGATTAACATTCTTAAGGTCGAATATTAACTGGGCTAAATCCTCAATAGAGTAAATATCGTGGTGTGGCGGAGGAGATATAAGCGATATACCAGGGATTGAATGACGAGTTTTTGCGATAATCTGATTAACCTTATAACCTGGTAATTGTCCACCTTCACCTGGCTTTGCACCTTGGGCAACCTTTATCTGGATTTCTTCGGCATTTACCAAATATTCAGTTGTTACACCAAAACGTCCTGAAGCAATCTGCTTGGTTTTACTGCAAAGAGAAATGCCATCAAACTTTTCGTGGAAACGTTCGTTATCTTCACCGCCCTCGCCAGTATTGCTGCGAGTTCCTAGTTTGTTCATAGCCAAAGCAAGTGCCTCATGAGCCTCTTTGCTAATAGCCCCGAACGACATTGCCCCTGTTACAAAATGCTTTACGATATCGTCTACAGACTCTACCTCATCTACAGAAATTGGATTCTTTTTAAACTCAAAGAAGTCGCGCAAGAATATGGGCTTGGGTTTATTATCTACAAGTGATGTAAACTCCTTAAACTTCTTATAACTACCTAAACGCGTAGCAAGTTGCAAGGTCGATATAGTTTCGGGATTCCATGCATGGCGTTCACCATCTTTACGATAACTAAATAGGCCAGCGTATGGCAATAGTCCTTCAAGTTCACGATCTTTATAGCATGGGGCATATCCTTCGTCATGGAATTTCTTATAGTCACGAGCAATCTGCTCAAGATGTATACCGCCAATAGTTCCTGCAACTGTACCAAAGTAGCTATGTAACAACTCATCGCTCAAACCTATAGCTTCGAAAATTTTGGCTCCGCGATAAGAGCGTAATGTGCTAATACCCATTTTAGATAGCACCTTATACAAGCCTTTACATATTGCCTTGATATAGTTCTTTTCAGCAGTTTCGTAGTTCATCTGCACCTCACCACGCTTAACTAAATCATCAAGCACAGCAAAAGCCATATACGGATTAATAGCGCTTGCACCATAGCCTATCAATAAGGCAGCGTGCATAACTTCGCGAGTTTCACCACTCTCTACAACCAAAGCCGTTTCCATACGTTTCTGTACAGAAATAAGATAGTGATGCACAGCGCTCACAGCCAAAAGCGATGGTATAGCAGCATGCGTTTCGTCTACGCCACGATCAGAGAGAATGATATAATTAACACCATCGTTTACACTTTGTTCTGCCATATGACAGAGATTGTCTAATGCCTCTTTTAAACCTTCAGCACCCTTTGACGCTTCAAATACCATAGGCAATTTGATCGTGTTAAAACCTTTGTAACGAATATTACAAAGAATGTCGAGCTGATTGTTTGTTAGAATAGGTTCTGGCAAACGAACCATCTTGCAATGGCTTTCGTTGGGCGAAAGTATATTCATACCAACAGCTCCCACATATTCGGTAAGCGACATCACAAGTTCTTCACGTATAGGGTCGATAGCGGGGTTTGTAACTTGTGCAAATTGCTGACGGAAATAATTAAAGAGCAACTGTGGACGATCTGAAAGTACGGCTAATGGAGTGTCATTACCCATAGATGCAATTGGTTCACTGCCCTTTGTGGCCATTGGCGTAATAGTACGTTCTACATCTTCGCGTGTAAACCCAAAGATACGGAGTTTCTTATCAAAGTCATTTACTGCATTATCAACCTTACGTCCACTCTTTAAAGTGTCAAGTTCTATACGATTAGCCGACAACCACTGACGATAAGGATGAGCTGCAGCAAGTTGTGCTTTTAGTTCGCCATCGTAGTATATATTGCCTTCTTGCGTATCAATTAATAAGATCTTTCCTGGTTGCAAACGACCTTTTTCTTTAATATCACCTGCTTCAAAACCAATAACACCTGCTTCGGAAGCCACTACCATCATGTCGTTTTTAGTAATGAGATAACGTGCAGGACGTAATCCGTTACGATCGAGCATACCTCCTGCATATCTACCATCACTAAATAACAACGCTGCAGGTCCATCCCATGGTTCCATAAGGATAGAGTGATATTCATAGAAAGCCTTAAGATCTTCAGAAATAGGATTTTTATCGTTAAAACTTTCAGGAACAAGCATTGCCATAGCATGAGGCAAACTCAAGCCCGACATTACCAAAAATTCAAGAACATTATCAAGCGATGCAGAGTCGCTCATGTTAGGCTGAATGATAGGACGAATAGCCTTGATATCGCCTAAAGTATCAGTTGAAAGCACAGATTCTCTTGCTTCCATCCAAGCACGATTACCACGAATTGTGTTAATTTCGCCATTGTGTGCTAACAAACGAAATGGCTGAGCCAATCCCCATGTAGGGAAGGTATTTGTTGAAAAACGAGAGTGAACTATTGCTAAGCCACTTGTAAAATAAGGCTGCGTAAGATCGGGGTAATAGTCACGTAATTGAGTTGAAGACAACATACCTTTATACACAATGCTCTTTGAAGAAAGTGAGCAAATATAAAAGTCTTTATTGGATACTCGTTTCTCTATTTTTTTACGTATAATATATAATTTACGTTCAAGCTCATCAGGTTCACCACCAGTGATAAACACTTGTTTAACATCTGGTTCGGTAGAGAGCGCAGCCTCCCCTAATATTTCTGAATTAGTTGGGACTGTGCGTAAGTGCATAAGTGACAACCCCTCGCGCTCAACCTCTTCAAGAAATATACGCAATATTTCGCTTTGTTCATCCTCTTTTTTAGGAAGGAATACAAGTCCTGTTCCATAATGTCCCTTTTCAGGCACAGGGATACCTTGTAAAAGAATAAACTCGTGAGGAATTTGCAGAAGTATACCAGCACCATCACCAGTTTTATTATCTGCTCCTTCAGCACCACGATGCTTCATATTTTCAAGGACTTTTAGAGCTGAATCTACCAACTCGTGACTCTTGTTTCCATGTATATTGACAATCATGCCAACACCACAAGCGTCGTGCTCGTTTTCAGAGCGATATAGTCCTTCGTCAAGCCTATTTTCTAATTGCATAATGTTCTTGTATTATAAATATGCTTACTACTTGTTTTAATTATTCGCAAAATTACAACATTTATTGCTACAAAGTGACTTTACAACGTAAAAAAAATGCAAAACATTTATTTTATTGCCATTTTATAGCATTTTGCAATATAAACACGATAAAATAGTACATTTTGTTGTTTTAAGGACATCGCATACAAACAAAAAAATAGGTTATTAAACTATGTTTCCAACATTTGTATAAGACAAGATAAAACTTATTTTACATTTAAAATTGCAATAACGAAGGTCGAAATATTGTAACTTTGTAAAAACAACATAAACATATACAAATGAAAGAACCTTCTTTATTTCCTGATAGCTTTTTTGATGGTAATAACACAGTCATTAATAACAACGCTATGCAAAATACGCATAACCATAAAACAAGCTACTTGTTCAACAGATTGGCACAATCGCCATTTAGAAGTAAGTTCAGATTATCTAAGAAAGACGTTGATTATATTAATGAAAAGGGGCTTGATACAATACGCAGGCACGCTATTGATTTTATATCAAAGCGCTTAGCACCTGCAGAAATTACTAATGATGGCCGACAAACCCCCATGCGTGGACACCCTGTATTTATTGCTCAGCATGCCACAGCTTGCTGCTGCAGAGGATGTTTATATAAATGGCATCATATAGCTCCTGGTAGAGAACTTACAGAGAATGAGCAACATTACGTTGTTGATATTATAATGGAATGGATAGAAAAGCAATTAAAAAGACAATAGATATACACAAAAAAAATAACACCCATAAACAAAATATTGAACTGCACCCCAAAAGTTTTGTGTCCAACTCTTTGGGGTCATTTCATTTTGTTTATGGGTGTTATTTTTTTTATGATATAACTAATTTAGATACTTCTGCTGCTATTGGTCTGTCTGCATCACACCAATTAATATCGCTTAAATCTAAAAGCTTTTTCCATTGAAAATCTGCATGCTCTTTCATCTTAAAATCTCTTGACTTTGCACTACAAAGAAAAGCTTGCATGGTTATTGAGAAATCAGGATAAACATGATTAATCGTGACAATATGCCTTTCTACAGAAACATCATAGTCCATTTCTTCAAGCAACTCACGATGTAGAGCCTGTTGTGGAGTTTCTCCTTCTTCAATCTTACCACCAGGAAATTCCCAACGAAAAGAGGTATAATCATATTTAGTTTTCCCTTTTTGCATGCACAACACTTCGCCATTGTTTACTATAACAGCACAAACCACATTGTAATGTTTCATATCCATCATACCTTAGTTAGCTGCGTCACGCATTTGCATAAGCAAATCGCGTTGATGCTGGGTTAATTTAGTAGGCAAATTTACTTTATAGGTGATAATCAAATTACCATAAGTACCATCTGGTTTCTGATAACCTTTACCACGCAAACGTATCTTTGTTCCATTTTGCGTTTCGGGTTTAACCTTCAATTTTAATTTACCACCTTGTGTTTGCAGCAATATATCACCGCCCAATAGAGCTGTATACATATCTATAGCAACCTCTGCATGAGCATCATATTCATTGGGATCTACATAGCTTCTGCCACCGCTTGTAAAGCCGCCATGTGAAGACGATCTGCCAAACAAGTCTTCAAAGAATGATGAGAAGTTACCTCTTCCACCCGTAAATTGTGAGAAGTCAAAATCCTCGTCACCATTTCCGCCACTATAGTAGAAGTGTGAACCATTTCCACCAGCTGCGCTATTAGCTTTTTCATAGGCATCTGCTTGTTCCCAATTCTCGCCATATTTATCGTATTTTTTACGTTTCTCAGGGTCTGACAACACAGCATTCGCCTCTTGCAAGGCTTGGAATTTTGCTTTAGCTTTAGGGTCATCTGGATGAAGATCTGGATGAAATTGCTTAGAGCGTTTCAAATAAGCCTTACGTATATCAGCCTGTGGGGTATCCTTAGGTATACCCATAATTTTGTAGTAATCTATAAATGCCATAATCTTAATATTTTTTCAATTTTTCTTTAACAAAAAAAGTGCCACGGCCACATACAAACCTTTATTTTCACATTATTATATTATTTCAGAACTCATTTTTTATAATCCTATCGTTCACATGCAAGTTTTTCAGTAATTTTGTCGTTACAAAAGGTGCACAACATGACATAAACATCCTTATGCCATTTTGCACTGCCATAATATCAACATATTACAAATAGACAATATATATATGTACACAGTAGAAGAATTAAACGACAAACTAATAGACCTTGCATTCTCTGAAGATATAGGCGATGGCGACCATACCACCCTATGTTGCATCCCTGAAGATGCAATGGGCAAGTCTCGATTGCTAATCAAGGAAGAAGGCATATTGGCAGGTATGCGCATAGCGAAAGAAATCTTTCATCGCTTCGACCCCACTATGCAGATTGAACAATTCATGGAAGATGGTACACATGTTAAACCTGGAGATGTGCCCATGATTGTTACTGGCAAAGTACGTTCATTGCTCCAAACAGAGCGACTGATGCTCAACGTTATGCAGCGCATGAGTGGCATAGCCACAATGACAAACAAATATGTAAAGCGTTTAGAGGGTACCCACACTCGTGTACTCGATACTCGTAAAACCACTCCAGGCATGCGTATGCTCGAAAAAGAGGCTGTTAAAATTGGTGGAGGTTGCAATCACCGTATAGGACTTTTCGATATGATTTTGCTCAAAGATAATCACATAGACTTTGCTGGTGGCATAGCAAATGCTCTTGATCGTTGCGCAGCTTATCAAAAGGAGAAGGGTTTACACCTTAAAGTTGAAATAGAATGTCGCTCGTTTGACGAAATCAAACAAGTTATGGCACATGGTGGTGCTGATCGTATCATGCTCGACAATTTCTCTGTTGAAGATACTAAGAAAGCTGTTGAACTAATCAACCATCAATTCGAAACAGAATCAAGCGGTGGTATCACCTATGATACACTTCGTGATTATGCAGAATGTGGCGTTGATTATATTTCAGTTGGTGCCCTTACACACTCTGTAAAAGGATTAGACATGTCCTTCAAAGCATGCTAATTTTATAAGATAAATAACAAAATGTTTCAAGCAGTGAGTTGAAAACACTCGCTGCTTGATTTTTGAATTTAATATACATAAAATAATGAGTATTATTCATTCAGCTAAGCGCATTGCAGGGTCGATACTATTAACAAGTGCTATGCTTTGCTTGCCACAAGAAGCTGACGCATGTACTAGTTTCTTGGTAGGCAAAAAAGCATCGGCCGATGGATCAGCCTTTATTACTTATAATCAAGACGACTATGGCATGTTTGGTCGTCTGCACTATCTACCAGCAGGCAAACACGCTGCAGGCTCTATGCGTAAAGTGATAGATGGGGATACAAACCACTACCTTGGCGAAATTCCCGAAGCGCCATACACATACGCTGTTATGGGCTACATCAACGAACACCAAGTAGGCATAACCGAAACTACCTTTGGTGGTCGCGAAGAACTTGTTGATCCTAAAGGCACTATTGACTATGTAAGCTTAATGACCATAGCATTGCAACGCTCAAAAACTGCACGCGAAGCAATAAAGGTGATGACCACATTGGTACAAAAATATGGATATGCCTCTGAAGGTGAAAGTTTTTCTATAGCCGATCCTAACGAAGTGTGGATACTCGAAATGATAGGCAAAGGTCCTCAAGAGAAAGGAACCGTTTGGGTTGCTGTGCGCATTCCAGATGATTGTATAGCATGCCATGCCAATCAAAGCCGCATCCACCAATTCAATCTGAAAGATAAACAAAACGTGATGTATGCCAAAGATGTAATTTCTTTTGCACGCAAACACGGTTATTTTAAAGGCAAAGATGCAGATTTTTCTTTTGCAGATGCTTATGCACCAGCCGATTTCAGTGCTATTCGTTATTGCGAAACACGTGTGTGGAGTTTCTTTAATAAATGGGTAGATGGTATGGATAAATACTTGGATTATGCAGACGGCAAGCATATCGGACAAGCTGAATGCATGCCTCTATACTTTAAGCCCAAACAAAAATTGTCATTACACGATGTAATGAATTCTATGCGCGACCACTACGAGGGTACTCCATTCGACATAACCAAAGATGCTGGCGCAGGTCCGTATGATGCCCCCTACCGCCCCACCCCATTGGCATGGGAATACGAAGGAAAAAAATATTTTAACGAGCGCCCCATTTCTACCCAACAAACAGCTGGCACATACGTTATTCAGTTACGTGCCAATATGCCCAATGCCGTTGGTGGCGTGCTATGGTATGGAAACGACGACCCTAACATGGTAGCTTATACTCCTGTATACTGCTCTGCAACACAAGCTCCCCAATGCTACGACCCAGCAGATGCTGATGGCGTTACCTTCTCATGGAACTCTGCTTTTTGGGTTGAAAATTGGGTGTCGAATATGACATACCCCCGTTATTCTCAACTATTTCCAAGCCTAAAAGTTGCACGCCAAGAACTTGAGGATGGATATGCGCAAAAGCAAAACGAAGTAGAACAAAAGGCTATGAGTTTGCTAAAAGAAGACCCTGCAAGAGCTAAAGCATACTTAACAGACTATTCTATTCAATGCGCAGACCAGATGATGGCTCGTTGGAAAAAACTTGGTGAGTATCTCATTGTAAAATTCAACGACCAAGCAGTTAAACCTGAAAAAGACGGCAAGTTTGAATTAACACCAGACGGACTTGGTAAAACCGTTGAACGTCCTGGATTTAACGATAGCTATCGCAAAATTATTGTAAAAGAAACTGGTGATAAATACCTTATTCCAGAAAAGAAGAAATAAATTTTAAGTTCATAAGTAGGTGTTCAATTTTTTGCAATTGTACACCTACTTACAATTTTATAACAAACAGATGATTGTAAACGAAATATTTTATTCTTTACAAGGTGAAGGTTTTTTCACAGGCACACCTTCGCTGTTCATTCGTTTTTCAGGATGCAATTTACAATGCAGTTTTTGCGATACAAAGCACCAAAAAGGCCTCAAAATGACCGAAGAAGAAATTGCAGCCAAAGCTGCCCAATGTCCAGCTAAACACGTGGTCATAACTGGTGGAGAACCATCGCTGCAACTTACAGAATCGCTTGTTGAACTATTGCATCAACAGGACAAGTTTGTAGCAGTAGAAACCAATGGTACACACCCTTTACCCACAAACGTAGATTGGATTACACTTTCGCCAAAATCTCCCTTTATTCATACTGACAAGGCAAAAGTTTGTCTTAAAAAATGCAATGAATTAAAGGTAGTTTATACAGGACAACCCCTCTCTGATTTTTCTTATATAAAATCTGACAACTACTTCCTTCAGCCATGTGAAACAGAAGATACTGAGCAAAATAAAAGAATTTTAAAAGAAACGATTGCCTATTGTTTAAGTCATCCTCAGTGGCGTCTTTCACTACAAACACATAAACTGATAGGAGTAAGATAAACACAAAGAATAATGTAAAATTCAAATTGTTCTTTGTGAAGATACAAAAAAAGTCACCACATAAGCAATGTTTGCTCATTGTCTATGTGGTGACTTTTTTACTTAGGAATACTGAATATTCGGCTTAGAACTCAGCTGATTTTGGCGTACGTGGGAATGGGATAACGTCGCGAATGTTTTGCATACCTGTAACAAACAAGATGAGACGTTCAAAACCTAATCCAAAACCTGAATGAGGACAAGAACCAAACTTACGAGTATCAAGATACCACCACATATCCTTCATTGGGATGTTTAGTTCTTTAATACGGCCCATTAGTTTATCATAGTTCTCTTCACGTTCTGAACCACCGATGATTTCACCAATTTGTGGGAAGAGAACATCCATAGCTCTAACCGTCTTACCATCCTCGTTCATCTTCATGTAGAAGGCTTTGATTTCTTTAGGATAGTCTGTCAAGATAACAGGTTTCTTAAAGTGTTGCTCAACAAGGTAGCGTTCGTGCTCACTTGCCAAATCAACGCCCCAGTATACTGGGAACTCAAACTTATGACCATTCTTGATAGCTTCCTCAAGAATCTTGATGCCCTCGGTATATGTCAAACGAACAAAGTCATGATCAACCACAAAGCGCAAACGTTCAATAAGCGTTTTATCTATCATCTTGTTAAGGAATTCCAAGTCGTCTTGACAATTATCGAGTGCCCAACGCACACAATATTTGATAAAATCCTCAGCAAGATCCATGTTATCTGTAATATCGTTGAAAGCAACTTCTGGCTCTATCATCCAAAACTCAGCCAAGTGGCGTGGTGTGTTAGAGTTCTCTGCACGGAATGTTGGTCCAAACGTATAGATAGCTCCTAAGGCAGTAGCACCGAGTTCGCCCTCTAATTGGCCACTCACTGTCAGTGAAGTTGTTTTGCCAAAGAAGTCGTCGCTATAGTCAATCTTACCATCCTTATCTTTCTTCAAGTCGTAAAGGTTCTTCGTTGTTACTTGGAACATCTGACCTGCACCTTCACAGTCTGAAGCCGTAATGATAGGTGTGTTGAAATAGAAGAAGCCATGATCATGAAAATATTTATGAATGGCAATTGCCATATTATGGCGAATACGGAACACAGCGCCAAAGGTATTTGTACGCAAACGCATGTGTGCATGTTGGCGCATATATTCAAACGATTGTCCCTTCTTTTGCATAGGATAATCGGCTCCGCAAGTGCCAAGTACATCTATTTTAGTAGCTTGAATTTCAACGCTTTGACCAGCACCTTGGCTCTCTACCAAATTACCTTCAACGCTCAAGCAAGCACCTGTGGTGATGAGTTTGAGCACCTCAGGATCGAATTTTTCTACATCGGCAACAACCTGTACATTTTTAATGGTGCTACCATCGTTTAGTGCAATAAAGTTCACCGACTTGCTACCACGACGAGTACGAACCCATCCCTTTACGCATACATCAGATCCAAAATCTGTGCGTTTCAGCAAATCTACTATCTTTGTTCTTTTCATTGCTATAGTTATAGTGTTGTTTATAATCTATGATAATGTCATGCGGATATATCACTCTTATTCAAAAGCTCCCATACGAAGCATCTGAACTTCTTTTTCTGTAAGATAACGCCAATCGCCACGACGTACATTTTTCTTTGTAAGTCCTGCAAAATACACGCGATCAAGCTTTACTACATGATAACCAAGACTCTCAAAGATACGGCGCACGATGCGATTTTTACCGCTATGAATTTCAATGCCAATTTCCTTTTTGTCTGTAGGCGAAGCATATTCAATAGCATCGGCTTTTATTTCTCCATCTTCAAGCGTTATGCCTTCTGCAATTTGGTTAATATCTGCAGCCGACACATTTTGGTCGGTAGTAACGTGATATATTTTCTTCTTCAAAAACTTAGGATGAGTGAGTTTTGAAGCCAACTCGCCATCGTTAGTAAGCAATAGCACACCTGTTGTGTTACGATCAAGACGTCCCACAGGATAAATGCGCTCAGGACATGCATTTGCTACGAGGTCCATAACCGTCTTGCGGTTTTGAGGGTCATCACTTGTAGTTACATAGCCTTTGGGCTTATTGAGCAACACATACACCTTCTTTTCGATTTTCACCACATTGTCGTGAAACTTCACTTCGTCGGTGCGCATCACCTTTGAGCCAAGCTCTGTTACAATTGTACCATTAACGCTTACCACACCAGCCTCGATATATTTGTCGGCATCACGACGAGAGCAAACACCCGCGTTAGCCAAGAATTTGTTAAGGCGCATAGGCTCGTTAGGGTCATAAACCTCAGCACTATAGGCCAAGCGCTTCTTTTGAGAATATTTAGCGTTAGGATCGTAGCCTCTTCTTTGTGTAGGACGTGAAGCAAAGCCATTTCCACCTTGAAAGCGAGAACGGTAGCCACCATTCTGCTGATATCTGCCATACCCCTCTGAGTGTTGAGTGCGAGGGCGAAATCCTCCATCTGTTTCAGATGCCTGGTTATTATTATTGTCAAAACGTGAACGATAGCCACCACCTTGTTGGCGTTGAGCATAACCATTTCCGCTATTTTGTCCATAACGTGACTTACCCCAACGATTTTCGTTGTTACGTTGAAAGTTTCCACCTTGGTTAAAGCGTGGACGATAGCCACCTTCATTGTTTTGCTGCCCATAAGAACTTTCACCATTGTCACGACGACTATATGAACGAGTTGTTTTGTTAGCATCAAAACGAGAACGATAACCACCTTCGCTACGTTGAGAGTTATAACCTCCTACAGCGTTGGCATTACGATTAAAACGTGTACGACCAGAACGATTAAAACGGCCGCCATTAGCATTTCCATCACCATGCGACTTGTAACCATCACGGCTATTGTCGCTGTTCTTGTAAAAATCTTCACTCATGATTTATAAATATATATAGTTGAACTGAGCATTCTCACGAACGCTTCTTTGAATGTCAAATTAAATCTTACTCTACCATGCAAGACATCGGAACAAATATGTTCTTTATTCCAAATACTTACATAACATGAAATAAGAGCAATAAATGCTATTGGAGCATCTAAGGAATCAATGAATAGAATACATTAAAGTCTAGTTTATATAATTCGCTCCTTATTGCCTTTATTGCTCTTTTTAGATTTTTATAGTGCATATTCTTGCAATAACCAACAAGAGGATTCCTACTTGTCTGCAAGAAATGTTAGTTTACATACCAGTATAATTGTGCGGTGTAATGGCACGGAGTTCATCTTTCACCTTATCGCTCACTTCAAGTCCGTCGATAAAGTTGTGAATACGCTCCTCTGTGATAGCCTCATTGGTACGTGTGAGTGCCTTTAGAGCTTCATAGGGATGTGGATAAGCCTCGCGACGCAAAATAGTTTGGATAGCTTCTGCCACAACAGCCCAACAATTGTCGAGATCCTTGCGAATGCTCTCTTCGTGCAACAAGAGTTTGCGAAGTCCCTTCAATGAACTTTGGAAAGCAATGATAGAGTGTCCCATAGGTACACCAATGTTGCGTATAACAGTTGAATCTGTAAGGTCGCGTTGCAAACGGCTTACAGGCAACTTGCGGCTCAAATGTTCAAATATAGCATTTGCCAAACCAAGGTTACCCTCAGAGTTTTCAAAATCGATAGGGTTCACCTTGTGTGGCATTGCGCTTGAACCTACCTCACCTTTCTTTATACGTTGCTTAAAATACTCCATTGACACATACTGCCAAAAGTCGCGATCAAGGTCAATTACGATGGTATTGATACGCTTCATTGCATCAAACAAAGCTGCCATATTATCGTAATTACTTATTTGCGTGGTGTACTCTTCACGCTCAAGTCCAAGTTTTTCGCTTACAAACTTAGCGCCGAAAGCACGCCAATCGTATGATGGATATGCTACATGATGTGCATTAAAGTTACCTGTTGCTCCACCAAACTTTGCGCTCATTGGGCATGCCTCAAGCAACTGTTTCTGACGTTGTAAGCGATAAGCAAAAACTTTGACCTCCTTGCCAAGACGTGTGGGAGATGCAGGTTGTCCGTGTGTCTTAGCCAACATAGGAATATCTTTCCACTCTTCAGCGTAAGTATTGAGTTGGTCAATAAGTTCTTGCAATAAAGGAAGATATACATGTTCTGTGGCCTCTTTAAGCATCAATGGGAATGATGTATTGTTAATGTCCTGCGAGGTCAAGCCGAAATGGATAAACTCTTTATACTTGTCAAGTCCACCTATTTTATCGAATTGTTCCTTAATAAAGTATTCTATTGCCTTTACGTCGTGGTTAGTAACGCTTTCAATTTCCTTAACGCGAGCACCATCAGCCTCAGAAAAGTTTTTGTAGAAGCCACGCAAGGTATCAAACAAATCATGTGGAAAATCTGCCAACTGAGGCAAAGGTAATTCGCACAAGGTTATGAAGTATTCTACCTCAACGCGTACACGATACTTCATGAGTGCATACTCAGAAAAATAAGGAGCCAAAGGCTCTGTTTTTGAACGATAACGTCCGTCTATAGGTGAGACTGCCGTAAGAATATCCAAGTCCATATTAATTATATCAATTGAAGGATTGATGATTATGTTGGCCATAGTGCATAGAGCACAAGGCTTAGCCTATGCAAAGATAGTGTAAAGTAGGTAAAATGGCAAGTATTCAAACACATTTTACCTATGAACCAATATTTTTCAATCATTTTTTTCAATTCTATACCCAGCACATGTAATCATCTATCTTATGTATTTTCTCCTTCAAAACGTACTTTTAAATTCATTAATTGCATAGTGCACTATTCAAAATAGCCCATACATCGTTAATATATTATAATAAAGTGGTCTTTACGCCTAAAAGTCTTTTACGTATCACCATTTTGTGATACCTTCGCAGTCGCAAACAAGGAACAAGGATGTACAATTCCACAAGTTCTTATATCGCGGAGTGGAGCAGTTGGTAGCTCGCCAGGCTCATAACCTGGAGGTCGTTCGTTCGAGTCGAGCCTCCGCAACTTATTCATAAAATTGGTATTAGGTACAACATTATTGTTGTACTTTTTTTTGTCTGTAGCCCCCAAAAAGTTCGATTTTTTCATCCCATAAATAAAATAACAAGAGTGTGTTAGAACGTAGTAGGAATAACCCTATTATATTCTTACACACTCTTGTTATTGGCTAACTGCAAAAGTTTATTTGTTCACAACAACGTGTTTTTTATGGTTGCTATCAACATATACGCCATGGCTTGGAATTTGGTTTAATTTGCGTCCTTGCAAATCATAAACACATGCTGCATTGGCAGCATTGTCTGAGGTTTTCAGGTGATTAACACTTGTTATCTCTGAACCGAAAAGAGGAAAGCCACGCTTTGCACTAGCGGCTTGTATACGTGGCAAAGCTAAGTATGCTTTGTAGGCAGCATTAGTGAATGCTTCACCATTTTCTTTGCCCCAATAAAAGCCTAACACATCGCGGTTTGCCTCACTTGAGCCGTAAGATAGTTTGTAGAACACATAAGCACTGGCATCGCCATCAACGGTTGTTAGTGTTTTCTTAGTTGTACCATAAAGGCAGTTTTCTACGCTTGATACATCGTTGCTTTGTGTACGCGCAACCGAATGAATCAAAGGCAAAGACTTAATGGTTCCTTGTATGCTACTTAAGAGCAAGGCAGTGTTTGCAGGAACGGTTTCACCTGGTTGGTAGCAATAATCTATGGCAATGCCATCGGCAGTTGGGGTTACAACCCCACCCTTCACACCTTCGGGCATAACAAACGATTTAGGCATATAGAGTGTGCCATAGTCGCTTGCGTTGAACGACAACGCATACATATCGGCTTCGAGATCGGTATCTTCGATATACCAACGCGAAGCTCCAGCTGTAGTAGTCCAGGGTACGATGCGTGAGCAATCGGTTGCTAAGTGGAGCGCAGGATGCGAACCATTGGTTGGATTAGCACATACAAAACCTGCTGTAAAATTACCCAAATTAAGGTCTATGCGATAGTCGTAAGCATCTTCAATATTGTCTACCAATGGAGTTTTTGTTTCATCACCAAGCGTTCGACCTATGTATTTGCTTATTGTTGGACTATATATGCGATAGGTGTTGCTCTTTGAGCCTGGAACGAGGCAAAACTTAGTATTATCGCCACCATTGCTCAATGTTTGTGCTGTGAGTTGGCTACTTGTTGCAGACAGATAAAGATTGCCGTTTGAGCGCTCTTTGTTACGTATACGGTAGGTTTTCAATGGGGCACTTTCGTTGCGAGCAGCATTTTCTACAGCTGCATTAAGCGCTACATAGGTTTCGTCGCAAGGGTTAGCATTGTAAGCATCGCAAGCCTCTTGAATAGTAGCTTTTCCTTCTTCGGTGTAGCAACCTACGGTTTTTGTATAGTTTTTAGCTGCTTCTATTTTCTCTTCAACCTTGTCAGTAACACCTACTTTCACAAAGTCATTGCGATTTACGGTGTTATCGTATGAGTACTTGCCATCTGTAATCTTCTCTATAGAGTAGTTCTTATAAAGAATACAATAGTCATAGCCAAATGTGCTCTCTTCATAGAGGAAACCTATAGTGTTGTTATTCTGAAGCGTCATCGTTGAGTAAGCTGAACTGATGTAGCTTGCTTGATGATGACCATCCCAATCCTTTGACAAGTTGGCAGGTGAACTAAAGTCATCGTAGCTTTCGAGTTCTTTGTAGTAAATACCAACATTGTAACGACCACCAGGACCCATTGGTACTGATTGCAACATCAAGTACATTTGCTTGTTGTCTTTATTGCGTTTTACGGGCAATACCATTACCTCGCCATTGCATGAGTTGCCAGCAGCTACAACACCATTGTTGTCACTCTTTGAGTATGCTTCGCTACCCCATGAGCCTGTAGCTTTCTCCATATCGGTAAAGCGGAAGATGTTATACTTACGACCGCCATTTACGCGTGAGCTGCAAATAACTGAGCCATCTGGTAGTTCCTCAGCCTTAGGTTCATCGCAGTCGCCATTAGTTGGAGCTACGTTAGGACCACCAAGTACGCCCCATGTCTTACCAAAGTCATCAGAGTAGATAACAAAGTTGTGGCTGGTATTGCCGCTATTGTTATCCCTCATAATAATTGAGCAGTAAAGGCGATAATAATCTTTTACCTTAACAATGCGGCTTTGGCAAATGCGGCCTGAACCAATAAACATGGTTTTGGCACCACCAATCTGACTACCATCGAACAAGGCATAGATGCTATCCGAAATATCTTCGGGTTTTTGCCAATTTTCGCCACCATCTTCGCTATAAAAACGTGCAATACCTTGGTGGTTTGTGCGTGTACCATCCCAATACATTATGTTACCCGTACAACTCATCAATAGCACCTTGTTGCTTTCACGGTCTGCAACGATACAGGGGTCGCCAAAGCCTGTGTGCATAAATTGGGTTGCATTTTGGCTACCTTGAGTGTATTGTGTATGGTCGGCAATTGTTTTAATTTCTTCCCATGTTACACCATTATCCTTTGAGATGCGAGAGCGCAAGTCGAGCGCGCCACTTCCTATATCTGCACCTGAGAAACGGTAGTCGCTTATAGCTATCAAATTGCCATTTTTTGATTGGGCAATAGCAGGAATACGATAATTAGGAGTTGAGGTACATACCAACAAGTCGTATTGTTGTTCGCAAGAGTCTACCTTTAGTGTTACAGATGATGCATCTATACCTGTTACATTAAAATCAGTCAATACAACGGGGGTGTTCGTGCCACTTAACACAAAATTTGTGCTCGTTGCATTAATATCTGAAACGCTTATGATAGAAGTCGTAGTTGTAATAGGGTATTCTTTACCATTAGCAGTAATTTTAATATCTGTAGCGGTAGATGTTGATTTAAGAGCCGCCTTAAAAGTATAGCCCGACAAGGTGCCACCATTGGTTGCAATTGTGTAAGTAGATGTTTTGTCGCTACCAGATGCCATTACAAACCCACCATCGTTCTTCATATTGTTTTTGGCAGTAGAGAGCGTAATGGTTGGTGAGGTTGATGTAGAAGTCCATGTTGAAGCCCAAGCCGAAGTGCTAAGTCCTGAACCAGTTGAGGTTGATATAACTTGTGTAAATGCTGCATCGGCTTTATATTCAACTTTGAAGTTCGTTACTTTCACCTCTTCGGCTGCAGATTCACCATGCAACTTAAACGATGTAGATTTAACACTTACAGGCAGAGTTACACTGATGTCGTGCGAGCCCGATGTTAAATCATACTCTTTTCCGTCAATGGTTAGCGTCATTTTCTTTGTAGAAGCCGTTTTCTTAGCTACTGTAAATGAATAACGCATGATTTGAGCTGCAGACGATGCAATTGTATAGGTGGCTGTTTTGGAGTTTTGCGTTCCGGGTGCCATATTAAATGTGTTGTCGGCAGTATTTTTACTCATGTCGTTATTGTCGGCAGAGAAAGTTATGACGGGTTTATTGGCAACATTTGACGTCCACACCTTATGCCAAGTTTTAGCTTGGTTTGAAGAGGTGAATGTACCTGTAGTTAAGTCGATGGTCAAATCGCCTACATTTGTTTCATCATAGAGCGGAGTGATGGCAATGGTAGAGCCAGCATCTTTGCCTGTAGACCAAAAGGCAAGTTTACGATCGCGGTTGTTGAGAGTTTTGCTCGACTCGCCATGTTCGCTTATATAAAATCCATTCTTAATGCCGTATGAAGTTGGCGCTGCTGTTATATCCCAACGATTGGTGTAATCGCTTGGCAAATTATCTACCGACATGAGGTGGGCATACGCCTCGGCACCAGTATTTCCCTTCATCTCTTTTGGGGCAGCTAATGCCTTTTTGGTACCAGCGTTCATGTTGTAAATCATGTAACCTTCAGCATTGTTGCCAACAAAGCACCACACATTGTCGGCCGAGGCACGACGCGTGCCACCCAAAGTGATAAACGCATTGTTGCGGTTGTCAGAAATTCTAAATCCCTGATTACCGATACTCATGTAGTACCAATGTGTTCCGTCTGCAAAACTACCATTAGTTGTAATGGTTGTTACCTTTACAGGCGTGTCTGCCATTGTTGCTGTAGTCGTTCCGAAAAGAGCGAGCAACAAGGGTAAGTAACGTTTTTTCATACAAAAATATATGTTACGAATTAATAATATTAGACTTGCTATCTATTGATAATGCTTATGATTTAATACGCATACGCTTCAATGTGCAAATATCATAAAAAACTTGAAAATCTGCTATTAATAAGCAATAAAATACGCTTAATGGCAATTTCTAAGTGTTCTTATTCATAAGTAGGTATTCAATTTTATATAAGTAAGAGGACAAACTTAAATTAGTCCACTTACTTAATTAAATATTCTAAATTTATTTTAAATGCCTACTTAGACACACAAATAGTGCCCTCCTTACTGCAAAGCTGCAAGATTATCTTTGAGTTGCTGCAAGCGACTTACACCTACTATTACACTTGTTACCTCTTTGTGCGAAAGCACCCAACGCAGTGCATATTGAGCCAATGAGTAACCTTGCTCTGTGGCCTCTGCATTCCAGCCGTTTAGTTGTGCCATTAGCTGAGGGGTTAAGAGCGATTCTTTTAGTGTTACGTCGGTTCGCATACGCGAGTCGGAGGGAATGCCATGCAGATAATGGTCGGTTAGCAAGCCTTGTGCTAAGGGCGAAAACGACACAAAGCCACAATTAAGTTGGCGGATGGTGTTGAGCACGCCATCGGTTTCGACAGCGCGGTCTATCATGTTGTAGCGCCCTTGATAGGTGAGCAGTCGCACATGTTGCTCCTTTAAATAAGAGTGGGCATAAGCTAATGCTTGGGCGGGCCATCGTGATAGCCCTACATAAAGGGCCTTGCCCTGCTTTACAATGTCTACTAACGCTTGCAGCGTTTCATCGAGAGGGGTTAAAGGGTCGTAACGATGCGAATAAAACAAATCAACATAATCCACTTGCATGCGCCTTAGGCTTTGGTCTAAACTTGCCATTAGGTACTTACGCGAGCCCCAATTGCCATAAGGTCCTGGCCACATATCATAACCAGCCTTGGTAGAGATAAACAGTTCATCGCGATAGGGGCGGAAGGATGTTTGCATCACACAGCCAAATGTCTCCTCTGCCGAACCATATGGAGGACCATAATTATTGGCTAAATCAAAATGGGTTATGCCGTGGTCGAAAGCGTAGTGCAACATTGCTTCGCTTTCTGAAAAGGGGTGAGTGCCTCCAAACCCTTTCCACAATCCAAGCGAAATCTTGGGCAACAAAACTCCGCTATCTCCGCATCGTTGATACAAAGTGTCAGCCTTGTCGTAACGTTGCGGATTGGCTTGATACTTTAAATTATCATACATAGTAACTTTAATTTAGGGTAAATAGGTTCTATGCAAAACCAAAGTTTATTTAAAAACAAAAATAAACTATTTTTTTAATTCATACCTATTGAGAACTAAAACTTTTGGCAAACGATTGGATAAAATCCGAAAAATAGAACAATATTTTTTGTACATCACGCAGTTCAAAACAGAAGCGCACAAGGGCTTAAAATGGCTAAAGATGGAGATTAAAACAGCGTTTTTCGCTGATTTAAGTGTAAGAATACGATTGTTACACCACAAGGATACGTATCCTTAGGGCATAAGGATACGCATTCTTGTTACCTAAGGATACGTGTTCTTGTGGTATAAGGATACGTATCCTTGTAACATTTTGGCGTATTTGGGGACTATAAACACGCCCCATTATTCAGCTACAAAATCACAATTGACTGATTATCAACAAATTATAGAAAATCGTCATATTTGCGATAAATTCGAACAGAAGCGACGGTGGTTAAAAACAAACGAATTATGAGGCACAACATGTTTACGTATAAGGAGAAATTGACCAATTTGAGCCATCGTAGCACTCCAAGGTTAGACATGCACTGTATCTATACCTCAAAATTAATTTGTAACTTCGCATTAAATAATAAGATACATAAAACATGACTCCCCTACTCGACATACAACATCTTTCAAAGCGCTTTGGAGCGCTCGAACTGTTCAACGACATCAGCTTTTCGGTTGGTGAAGGGCAGAAAGTGGGACTGATTGCACACAATGGGGCGGGCAAAAGCACTTTGCTCAACATTTTGGCAGGACACGAAGACTACGATGGTGGCGAAATCATTATGCGACGCGATGCAAGCATTGCCATACTTGAACAGTCGCCTGTGTTTGAACCTGGCACCACGGTTATAGATGCTTGTTTTCAGCGTGCAGGTACGCTCTCGCAACTTATTAGCCAATACGAGCAGTGTATTGCCACGCCTGGCAACCCTGGACTGAACGAACTCATCGACGAAATGGAGCGCTGCAATGCTTGGGATTTTGAATTGAGAGCAAAGCAAATTTTGTCGAAACTCGATATCACCAACTTTACGCAACCCGTTGAGGAACTTTCGGGCGGACAACTTAAGCGCGTGGCTTTGGCTAATGTGCTAATGGCCGACCCCGACTTGCTTGTGCTCGACGAGCCTACCAACCACCTTGACCTTACGATGATTGAGTGGCTTGAAAACTATTTGCAACGCACCACCAAAGCGTTGCTTATGGTTACTCACGACCGCTACTTTCTTGACAACGTATGCCACGAAATTCTTGAGCTCGACAACGAAACACTCTATACCTATGCTGGCAACTACGAGTATTATCTCGAAAAACGCGACCAGCGCATTCAAGCAGAGAATGCTAACATTGCCCGAGCCAACAACCTTTATCGCAAAGAACTCGACTGGATGCGACGCATGCCATGCGCCCGAGGCACTAAAGCACGCTACCGCAAAGAGGCTTTTGCCGAACTCGAACAGAGGGCTAAACAGCGTCGCGAGGAACGCACTGCACGCTTAGAGGTGAAGAGCGGATACATAGGTAGCAAAATCTTTGAGGCTGAATATGTGAGCAAAACTTTCAACATTCCACAAGCCGATGGAAGCACGGGGAAGAAGGTTATTCTCGACAACTTTTACTACAACTTTTCGCGTTTCGAGAAGATGGGAATCGTTGGCGGAAATGGCACGGGTAAGAGCACTTTTATCAAACTATTGCTCGGTATCGAAACACCAGATTCGGGACGTTTTGTGGTGGGAGAAACCGTTAGATTTGGCTACTTCTCGCAAGATGGAATGGACTTCGACGAGCGCGACAAGGTGATAGATGCCGTGCGCAAGCATGCCGAATTTATTGACCTTGGCGGTGGCAGGCACCTTTCGGCCATGCAGTTTCTTACGCATTTTCTCTTTCCGCCGGCTCGCCAGCAAGATTATATCTACAAGCTTTCGGGAGGCGAACGCCGCCGTTTGCAACTATGCACCGTGCTGATGAAGAACCCCAACTTTTTGGTGCTCGACGAACCTACCAACGACCTCGACATTGCTACGCTGCAAATTCTTGAAGAGTACTTGCAAGACTTTAAGGGCTGTGTTATCGTGGTTAGCCACGACCGCTACTTTATGGACCGCGTGGTAGATCACCTCTTGGTGTTTAACGGCGAGGGACATATAGACGACTTTCCGGGCAACTATTCTGAGTTTCGCGAATGGAAGTCGCTACGCGATAGCGAGGAGCAAACGACTAAAGAAGAGAAGCGCAAAGAAGAGGCTAAAAAGGCTACTCCGACCGAACCCCAAGGCTCTAAAAAGACCTGGGGAGGCGAAAGAAAACGCCGCCTAACCTTTAAGGAGAAACAAGAACTGAAACAACTTGAAAAGGATATAGAGACGCTTGAAAACGAGAAAAAAAGGATTGAAGAGGCTCTCTGCTCGGGCAACCTATCTGTAGACGAACTCACCGAAAAGAGCAAACGCTTGCCCCAACTTGCCGACGAACTCGACGAAAAATCAATGCGTTGGCTTGAACTGAGCGAAATTGAAGAATAAGTAATTTGCCATTAAAAGCATTAGCATGAAACCATTAGCAGAACGTATGCGACCAACCTCGCTCGACGAATATATAGGCCAACAACACCTTGTTGGCAAGGGGGCTGTATTGCGACAAATGATTGACTCGCACCATATTTCATCGTTCATCTTGTGGGGGCCTCCGGGAGTGGGTAAAACAACTCTTGCCAAAATCATTGCACACCAACTCGACACCCCTTTCTATACGCTTTCGGCCGTTAATAGCGGAGTGAAAGAGGTAAGAGAGGTTATTGACAAAGCCAAGAGCAATAGGTTCTTTGGCGAACAAAGTCCCATTCTCTTTATCGACGAAATTCATCGTTTCTCTAAGTCGCAACAAGACTCCTTGCTGGCTGCTGTTGAGACAGGAGCTATCACCTTAATAGGTGCCACCACCGAAAATCCCTCGTTCGAGGTGATACGCCCATTGCTTTCGCGTTGCCAAGTGTATGTGCTCGAAAGTTTAGGCAAAGACGACCTATTGCAACTATTGCATAGGGCCATCACGCAAGATGAAGAGCTAAAACAACGCGACATCAGTATAAAAGAAACCGATGCACTACTACGCTATAGCGGAGGCGATGCACGCAAACTCTTGGGCATAATCGACTTGGTTACATCTGCCATACCAACGGGGCCATTGGTTATAGACAACGACACCATTATCAAGCATTTGCAGCAAAACCCCATGGCATACGACAAGGAGGGCGAAATGCACTACGACATTATATCGGCATTTATCAAAAGCATTCGCGGAAGCGACCCCGATGCTGCCCTCTATTGGTTGGCCCGCATGATTGAAGGGGGCGAAGACCCTAAATTCATAGCTCGCCGACTGGTTATTTCGGCAGCCGAAGACATTGGGTTGGCCAATCCCAATGCGCTTTTGCTGGCCAATGCAGCGTTTGATGCCGTGGCTAAGATAGGCTGGCCCGAAGGACGCATACCCCTTGCCGAAGCCACCGTTTATCTGGCTACAAGTGCTAAAAGCAACTCTGCCTATATGGGCATAAACCATGCTCTCGAACTGGTAAAACGCACCGGAAATCTGCCCGTACCACTGCACATACGCAATGCACCAACCAAACTCATGGCCGACCTTGGATACCACGATGGATACCGCTATCCACACGACTACCCTGGCAACTTTACGCCACAACAATACCTGCCCAACGAAATTAAAGACTGCATACTGTGGCAACCTTGCAACAACCCACAAGAGAACAAAAGCCGTGACAGAATGAATGCTTATTGGAAAAACAAGCCCCGCACATAGGCAAAACTTCACATTTTAGCCATAAAACAAAGGTTAAGGCTTGGACATTCAAAAAAAAGTTGTAATTTTGCACTGCTTTTGTGATATTCTCTATGACATAAGGCAATATTAAGCGGAAATAGCTCAGTTGGTAGAGCACAACCTTGCCAAGGTTGGGGTCGCGAGTTCGAGTCTCGTTTTCCGCTCTTTTCTTATGGGCAAGATATAGCAAAAGCCCAGGTGGCGGAATGGTAGACGCGCTAGTTTCAGGTACTAGTGTCAGCAATGACGTGCAGGTTCGAGTCCTGTTCTGGGCACACTATTCTAATAGCATATTTGCGGAAATAGCTCAGTTGGTAGAGCACAACCTTGCCAAGGTTGGGGTCGCGAGTTCGAGTCTCGTTTTCCGCTCAAATCTAAAGAGCAGAGTTTGTTTGAATAGCATTATCTGATACTTTCAAATAGTTTTTTTCATCTTCTGCAACTTTGATTTTAAAACTTCTGCACACAAGAAATGGCCATCTTGGTGCATACGTTTACATTTAACTTGATGTAAGCAACAAAGACAGCAAAAGTTTATTCTCATCCTACAAGAAAAAACATATTTAAAATCTTTATTCTTGTAATCTTTGCTGTATCTACCAACCCATAAGTGATTGTAAAATAAATATAAGCAATCAAAAAACAAACAGACATTAAAGTCAATATATCTTTACTGTAAGCACATGAACATCTACGCCCGCTATTTTGACCAAGATACCTTGGTTCGTAATTACGACGAACTTATGAAATTTCTTTCGTCTATTCCCGAAATTCCTATCAATCAACGCTTAGAAGATGATGTTCGTGCCTACGTTGAGAGCGATATGCCCTACCCTAAAAGATATAAAATCAGACCACGCGTTTACTTTATTCTTATCAAGACCTCTGCCAAAACAATGGAGGAGTTTAAGGCACATCGTAAAGACAATAACAATAACCAATATAGAGGGAACGCTAACAACGACAGACCAACGTTTGCTAAAGACAACGGTATACTCAACAAGAAAGAAATAAAGGCTGCACAATTGGCTCAAGTGCGTAGCGGATGGTACTTAGGCACCATCACATTTAAGCGCGTTTTACCCATCAATGGCACAACTAAATTTCGCTATCAAGACACTACCTTTCAAGCTTACGTTAAAGCTAACTCGGGCAATGAATGCTACGAACGCATTGTTGAACATCTAAAGAAACGCTCTGAAATAGACATACGTAGCCAATTTCCTTCGGCAAAAGGCAGCAACTTTACCTTTGAATTTGCAGGAACTGAACTACCTACAGAACAACCTGAAGAGGCTTAATACACAGCTTTGTTCTAATACAACAACCCACATACAATTACAACAAAAACCACATGCAACAATGGCCGTATGCAGCCTTGTTACATGTGGTTTTTGCTATGTTATACACCAACAAATAAGAGGATTATTAATAATCTGTTATCTGAAACATTTGGTCGAAATAGGGCAACCAGTGGTTTTGAGCAATGCCTATTTGCAAACCATAAAAGCGGGTACCGCATTGCCTTAAACGCTCCATTTGACATAAATAAGACGATTGTGGCATGGGTATTCTAAAGTCGGTAATCCACAACACATCTGCTCCTACATAGCGTGCTTCCGAACTGAATAGCGTAAATAGTGCATCGAGCATCTTGCGCGAATCGGTGTTGCCAGCTGCCCTGCGAGTAAAGAATTGCAAGAGCTGTGTGCGATCGTGCAACACATCTATAGGCACAGCTAATACCGAAAAGGCTATAAGCAAGCAGTCGCGCTGCTCGGCTTCGCACATCTCTGATAGCCTCATCATCAACGACAAGGCTATTTGGTTGGGCAGCCCAGCCATGCTTGCCGATGTATCCATACACCACCATTGGGCCATGGGGACGGGCTGGTTTGCGATGCAATCCTTGGGCGGCATTTATCGTTTTACTCTGATAGCCAAACGTTTGTAGATGGTTGGTTACATACTTCTTAAAAAAGAGGTCTTCCATGTCGGTATCGCTAAATTGCGCCAACTCAAAGGGCAACAATGCACTTAGATCGCGCCCTATGCTGATGCCCGTAATGTCGCTATGCGAGGCATGCTCCATCCGTTCACTACAACCCGATGTATAGCCTATTTGCTCTGCTCCTAAACTATCGGCCTTGCGCCCCATTATGGCTGTAATCTGCTCTAACACGGGATATTTTTGCTGCAAACTTACAATGCTTTGCAACCTTTCATACTCAAGTTGGTTCCATCTGCCACCCATCAATGCCCACGACTGAAAGAAGCGTTGCTTTGATATATTGTGCTGGCGAACATAAGCTGGAGCTGCCTTTAAATTGTTATGCAACAATAGGCATTGTAGTTCTTTTCGGCTATCAAGATATGTATTGTTGCGCTGCTGCATTTGCATTGTTAAGCAACGCTTCCAATCGTTTAAGAGCGACTGCCACAGGGCATCATCAGCTACCGAAGAGGGTGACTGGAACTCATGTTGGTAAAACCTTATGTCAAATCCTTGTGCTGCATAATTGGTTGCTATATGCTGCAAAAGTGCCTGATATTCCTCTTTACGCTTTGCCAAGCTCCACTGCTCTGCATCTGCTATTTGCTTTTCTTCAAAACGGCATCGCTGCTTGTGATAGTTGAGCTTTTGCAAATAAAGACATACAAGTTGCATCATGCTATCTTCGAATATGCGCGCTGCAATGTCGTCGTTTAATACCTGCTGCTTTATACCCTCGTCTGCCATTACTTGCCACAGATATTGCGTAAGATTATCGCTGGCATAGAGCTTAATATTAGGCAGTTTGCTCGTGACTACAAACTGCTTAAGCATCTTGTGATAAAACTCTTGGTTATTCATCATAAAGCAACTTACGTATGTCTACACGGCACAATGCTATCTGCTTGTATATCTGCTGCAAATGGCTATCTAATAAAGAAATATCGGCATCTGCAAGGAACATATTATCCTTATAGGTTCGTTGCAACTTGTCTATATTATCGCAAAAACTTTCTATATCCTCTTCATAATTTGCAGTTGAAAGTGGAGCATCAGCATTCTCCATACTTTCGATTTCGCTAAACAAACTATTACCCACCGTTCCAGCAGATGGATTGAGCACTGCATCTCCTTGTATGCGCATCTTAAATGCTGTACCGTTGATATATATGTGAGTATCGTCGCGACATAGCGTAACCTGTTCGCTATTGTCGGGGAGACTACTTGCTATCTCGGGCGCATAAAGACGAACGATTGTTCGCTTGGCATTTGTGGGGTCTTTATACATTACACCTGGCGCCATCGATGCGAATTTACCGTGAAGGGGCATACGCTTAAAGTCGGTGATAAACACGCAAGTATGCCCTGTGCCATGCCCTGCAATCTGATAAAAATAGCGATTAACAATGGCTAAATTATCGTCGCGATGATCGTTTTCGCGCAGTGCCTTTACAAGTGCTTCTTTGGCACTACATGCCTTAAGGTCGGCTTGTACAGCTTGCGATATGCGTTGCAACTCTGCAATATATGGCGCAAGTACAGCATTTATTACGATGTTTCTTACTGCGGGGATTTCTTCTGTCTCGTTCCACATGCAGTAGTACATGGGTAGGATGTCTGTTGCCAACACCTCTTGCCGTCCTTGTATATAAGCCGACATTTGTAGAAGTTTCACAATGTGCTTCCATCTTCTGTCGCTTACGTAAATGCTGCGCGGTAGTTCGGATTTCTCAACATCTACTTTCCTTAAGCTCAAGCGTATCTGTTCGATTGCATTGAGCAACTCATCAGACAATCTTACGGCTTTAGCCTCGGTTTGCCATTGCTGATACTCTTGGTTGGTTACGGCAAGTGCATCGTCTACATTTACATCAATAGGGTCGTCACAAAGCATCTGTCTGAACGTATGCTCGTTGGCAATACCTTTACACACTATTCGCACTATAAATCTGTCCCACAAGGCCTCAAGTCCTTCGCCTTTAGCAGGCAACTCGTTTGATGCTGCCACAAGCAACTTGAGCGGTAAATGCATTTCTTCGTTGCCATTGCGAAACAATTTTTCGTTCATAATCGTGAGCAAAGTGTTTTGTATGGCAGGACCAGCCTTCCATATCTCGTCTAAAAAAACGACTTCGGCTGTAGGTAAATAGCCTTTAACGGCACGCACGTAAGTGTCTGACGCCTTTAAACTGCTTATGCTCACAGGGCCAAATATCTCGTCGGGGGTAGAGAAACGCGACATGAGATATTCAAATGAACTTGCGCTTTTAAATGCCAACTTCAGTCTGCGTGCAACCATTGACTTGGCTACTCCCGGCGGACCAAGCAGCAACATGCTCTCGCCTGCAAGCGCAGCCAATAATGCTAAAGATGTTTCTGTATTTTTTTCGTAAATGCCCTTTTGCAATTGTTGTAAAAGGGTATGTATACGCATTCGCAAAGTGCTCATATCGAAAGGAATATATAAATAAAAAGAACGCTATGATAAGCGTTCAAAATATACAAGATAGAACTATTTGGAAAGGTCTATATGCATAATATGGAAAGGCTTGTATACATAAAACGGAAAGGCTTATCTGCATAATTTGTTACTATCCCATAGCGCTTTTGCAAACATCGCGTAAACCACATTTGCCACACTTGGGATTGCGTGCAGTACAGGTATATCGCCCAAGCAACAACAACCAATAATGCGACGAAGCCACTAAATCATTGGGTATATGCTTTTTTAGCTCCACCTCTACGCTATATGGTGTTGTGCATCGTTTGGGCACAAGACCTAAACGATGGCTCACTCTGAACACGTGGGTGTCTACAGCTAAAGCAGCCTTACCAAAGGCTACAGCTTGCACTACATTGGCAGTTTTGCGTCCTACACCAGGTAGTTGCGTAAGCTCTTCAAGTGTTGAAGGAACTTGTCCATTAAAACGATTAACTAACATCTGCGAAAGTCCTACAAGATGCTTGGCTTTGTTGTTAGGATAGCTTACTGACCGAATATACTCGTATATTACATCGGGAGTAGTTACCGCCATTGCCTCGGGAGTAGGAAAGTCTGCAAACAAGCGAGGAGTTACTTGGTTAATGCGCTTGTCTGTGCATTGAGCCGACAACACCACAGCTACAAGCAGCTCAAAAGTGTTGCTAAAATGTAGTTCTGTTTCGGTATCATCCATCGTGCTCTTTAGATAGTTAAGCACATAATCGTAGAGTTCTTGCTTTTTCAAATTCTGCACTATGTTTATACGTTTTTTACAAGATAAAATCCTGCGGCAACAGACATTATGCCAACAAAGAACGAAAGTGCCATATAGCCCAATGCAAAGGCATAAAGTCCTTGCCTAAGTAATTGAAACGTTTCGTTTGAGAAGGTTGAGAATGTGGTAAAGCCTCCGCAAAAACCTGTTACCAACAACAAATACAACAACCCTGTTGGGCGATTACTAAAGTACCCAATGAGTAAACCTATGCACAAGCACCCTAAGGCATTTGCTGCAAAAGTGGCCCACGGAAAGCGTTGTGCCAATGAATTGAGCATATAAGCACCTATGCTATAACGGCAGATGCTACCCAATCCACCTCCTATAAAAATAAAAAGCAATTCGCGCATTCTTATCCTCTATGCTTGTTTAAAGTTATCCGTTATGCTTGTTTGAGCTCGGCTAAACGGCTAATGTATTTGCCCAGCACATCAAACTCAAGGTTTACCTTACTACCCACCTTTATGTTATGGAAATTGGTATGTTCAAAAGTGAATGGAATGATGCACACTTTGAACGTGTTACGTGTGGGTGTACACACAGTCAGACTTACGCCATTTACCGTAACAGAGCCTTTTTCAACCGTAAAGTAACCACGGCTAATCATCTCGTCATCTACGTCATACTCAAAGGTAAACTCATAACTACCATTCGCATCAACGACCTCTTTACACACGGCTGTAGTATCTACGTGACCTTGAACAATATGTCCGTCAAGACGTCCATTCATCTTCATAGAGCGTTCTACGTTTACTTCGTCGCCAGGCTGCAATAGTCCAAGGTTAGAACGTTTCAAGGTCTCGTCCATAGCCGTAACCACATAACGATTGCCATCTATCTTAACCACAGTTAAGCATACGCCATTGTGGGCGATGCTTTGGTCTATTTTCAGTTCGTTAGTAAAATCACACTCTAAGGTGAAATGCTTGTTGTCTTTATCATTTTCAATAGCTACCACACGAGCTATCCCTTCTATTATACCAGAAAACATAATAATCTTATTAATTAAAAAACTTTTTCTTTCTTAAAGTATACGGCCTATTTAAAATAGGTTTCGAGGGCAACCGTGTCACCCTTTACTACGAGTTTACCATTCACAATCTCGTAGTCCTTTAGTTTTTTATTAAGTTCGGTTAGATTGATTAACACGCCTAAAGATTCGCCATTATCTTTTGTGGTCATTGCATATCTCTGCCCATAAGTTACACTGCCATATATCTTGGCATCCTGCCCATCATTGGATGTTCTGCACACAAAGAGCGTATCGCCCTTGTCTGTTACCATGCTAAATGTGCTCATACCAAAGTCCTCGGTCGAGGTGCCGTAGATAGTGGAATCTGGCACTTGATCTTCGACCGTGGTATCAGCAACAACTGTTGTGTCTTTATCTGCAACAGTGGGCTGTGTTTTCTTGGAATTACATGCTGCAAAAGAGAGGCAAATAAGGAATAGTATACTTGCAAAAACAGACTTTCTCATATCATTTTCATACATTTATCAATGCAACATTATGCATACCTGTTATATGCTTACTCTAACACCCACACTTTGGTTTCGTGAGCTTCTACTCTGCCCGACCATTTAGATGCTTTAGTTGCTATTTGCTTGTGTTGCCAAACGTCGCGCACCTTGTATGCACCATTAAGTCCTATCTGCTTAAAATTAATGCTTAGCTTTTGAGCCTTATCAGCAGTGTTCATCATTGCTACAGCATAACGGTTGCCCGAAAGCGGACGAACAAACACTTGATAGTTATCTGCATTGACCTTTCGCTCAGCCACCTTGCCTAATGAGTCTTGGTTAATGGCTATAACCTCTTTGTTTAAAATGATGCGTTTATCTTGTTCTGTAAGCTTACGCAAATCGTTTGACAATGCCAATGGTGAAGATAGCATACACCACATGCTCATCTGTGTCTGATATTCGGTATAGTTACACCCTACCCCACCTAAATCGCTCGAAGGTCCACCTTTTCCATTCAGGCCCACAACGAGCATATCCATATCAGGCCACTGTCCTTGGTGGGCATATTTACTGATTGGAGCTGTGATGTTAATGATGTCGAGAATGCCCATACCGCCTTGTTTCACCACGTCTTTCCACATATCTCTCACATCGTACGATGTGCGCCAAAGTTGTCCACCAACGCTTTCGCACCACTCTTCGGCTTGTCGTTGTCCCCACTCGCACACGCCGAGCACAATGTCACGTCCGCTTTTTTGCAGAGCATTAGCCATGGTACGGTATCTTAAACGTGCAGTAGCACTATCCTCTGGAGCATTGCAATAATCATACTTTAAATAGTCAATACCCCATGAGGCAAAAGTGCGAGCATCTTGTTCCTCAAAGCCCAAACTTGCGGTATAACCACCACACGTAAGCTGAGCAGCATCAGAGTATATGCCCAACTTTAATCCCTTACTGTGTACATAATCAGCCAATGCTTTTATGCCAGAAGGAAACTTTTTAGCATCTGGAATAATATTGTTTTGTGCATCACGTCCACCTTGCCACAGGTCGTCAATAAATATGTATTTATATCCTGCATCAGCCAATCCGCTCTCTACCATAGCATCGGCAGTTTCGCGAATAAGTTTCTCATTGATGTTACCTTTAAACAAGTTCCAAGTCATCCATCCCATGGGTGGAGTTGATGCCAACTTGTTGCGTTGTGTTCCTTGTGCATTGGCATCGGTTGCACACATTGTAGCCAAGCACATAAGAGCTATATATATTTTTTTCATAAATGTTTTGTTGTATGAATGAATAACGAATATGCAAAGATTATGCAAGGCGAACACAAAACAAAGTTTGCTTTAATTGCGCTAAACCTCAATCTTACTTATGCAAAGATAGCATAAAACGCTCTTATTATGTACTACACATACGTTATAAATTATTAAGGGTGGCTCTATTACATTTAATTTTAGAACCACCCTTAATCATTTTATTTTATCCACCCTTTATAATGGAAGTTGCAATTGCGCCATTCTGGATGAATGCGTACATAAGTAGTTTTGATTTTATCTTGTATCCACTTTTCGATAGCTTCGTCACTACGTTTGTTTAGCACCTCTTCGCGCAAGGTCTGAAAGTCTTCGGTCATGCTGGCACGATGCCCTTCAATGCGATCTTTCAGTTTTACGATAGCACACACTTCTTGGCCTTTAGCATTGGTCATGCTGAATGCTTTTGAGATTTCACCCACCTTTAATGTGTCCACCACTTTGGCCACATCTTGTGGAAGATCCTTCATTTCAAAGCGCAAACTAACAATGCCTGTTTGCTGATTAACATTAGCCATAAGTCCGTGATTATTGCGCGTGTCTTTATCGTCGGATAACACTTGTGCAGCCTCATCGAAGGTGAACTTATTGGCACGAATATCTGTTGCAATTGAGTCGAGTCGGAGTATGTCCTTTTCTATCTCGCTTGCTTCGATATGCGGTTTCAACAATATGTGACGAACGTTTACTTTATCGCCTTTTTTGTCGATTAATTGAATGATGTGATAACCATATTCACTACGAACAATTTTGCTCACCTTCTTAGGGTCGTTCAATGAGAAAGCAACGTTGGCAAACTCTGGTACGAGCTGACTACGTCCCATATAACCAAGCTCGCCACCATTACGTGCAGAACCATCCTCAGAGTAGAACTTTGCCAATGTTGAGAAATCAGCCTCTCCGCTATTCACTCTGCGTGCATACTCTCTGAGCTTTGCTTCGATGCGTTCTACCTCTGCGCGTGCCACCTTTGGAGTGGAAGTGATAATTTGCACCTCTACTTGCGTAGGAATAAAAGGTAGGCTATCTGTAGGAACGTTTTTGTAATATTCGCGCACTTCGGCTGGTGTTACCTTTACGTCTTTGGTGAGTTTACTTCTCACCTCATTGGCCATCATCTGTTCGCGATATTGCTTCTTTAGATTATCTCGTATCTGCGAGAGTGTACGACCATACATTTGCTCCATAGCTTCGCGTGAGCCAAATGTTTGAATGGTTTCGTTGATACGGTTCTCTACGCCACGAATAATATCGCCCTCGCTCACCGTAACACTATCAAGTTCTGCTTGATGAACAAAGAGTTTATTAACAGCTATCTGTTCGGGAATGGTGCAATAAGGATTGTCTATAGGCATGCCCGAAGCCTCTGCCGTGATGCGTGTTTCCTCTACATCCGAGAGCAATATAGGCTCGTTACCAACCACCCAAATAATTTGATCTACAACATTTTTTTGTGCCATGCTTAGCATAGGCACAAGTGTAAATGCTGCTATAGCAAATATCTTTTTTATCATAAATTCAATATATAGGATAAGCCAATAGCCCAATGCATTTTAGGCTATTTATTCAGCATAGTTCACTTTATCGTGTTGAGCACATTGTCGTTTATGGTTACGGCATATTGTTTGTGCAACTCATCCAACCATGCCTTTTCGCGGTCGGCTTGATAGTCGCTCAGCACTTGTGCCTTTACGTCGAGATAAGACTTAGGTTGCTTTAGCACCTTGCCACATACCCCGCTCACTTTATAGCCTTTTGGTTGATGTATAGTCTTTTTTTCTTTAAATGCATACACATCTATCAACGAGTTTTCGCCTTTTGAACAAAGATACGGACCGCTTACTGCTACGCTTACAGAGTCTTTATTAAACTGTTGTTGTATAGCTTTACGCCATTCGCCTTCGGCATTCTTGGTCAATGTTTTCTTTACTGCTTTTTTTTGCTTTGGGTCCTTGCAATGATAGATAAAGCCTTTAAAACGAGGCGAAGTCCATGCATAATCAGCCTTGTGTTGCTTATACCATTTTTCGAGTCCTTCAGTATCAGCAGCCGCAACGTCCCATACCTGTCGCTTGCATACCTCGTAGAGCAACAAGCCATCGTGATACTCTTGGATGAGGTATCGCAGATTGGCATCGTTGTGAATATGTGCATTCATCACGCTGTCGAGCACTTCCTCGCGAGTGAGTTTGCCATTCGATGCATCTACAATTTTCTTTATGCGATACTCTGCCGAAGCCTCATCAATGTTTTGACGCTTAAGCATTGTAAGTATTTCGGGTTTCACTTCTGCATACGAGCCAAGCGGACGACGATTGGTCATTTTGATGATGTGGTAACCAAATGCAGAGAGCACAGGTTTAGAGAGTTCGCCCGTTTTGAGTGCATAAGCAGCATCCTCAAATTCCTTAACAAATTGTCCTGGTCCGACCAAAGGCAACTGTCCACCCTTTACGGCGCTACCTGGGTCTTCAGAGTATTTTTTTGCCAATTCACCAAAGTTCTCACCTTTTAGTAATTGGTTATAGATAGAGTCTGCCTTTGCCTTTACAGCAGCTGTTTGTTCGGCTGTGGCATGTTGTGGCAAGCGCAACAATATATGTGCAGGCTCTATAAGATCTTTGCCGCCAAGTTGTTTTAATGTGTTGTCGTAAACCAAATGTGCAATAGAATCGGTAAAGGTTGAGTCTACCATGTAAGGTGTGAGTTGCATATCGCGGTAAGTAAGGAACTCCTTCTTAAAGCTTGAAAGCGTGTCGAGATGAGCCGCCTCTGCTGCTGCCACCTTAAGTTTATAGTTGATAAACATAGGCACATATTCCTTGAGCGTTTTCTGCTCTACTGCGCCTTTTACATTGCCGTTTTTATGAAACGAGTATTCAAATTCGCTCTTTGTTACAGCCTTTCCGTTGATGGTCATCAACACGGGGTCTGTAACCGATTGCGCCCCAGCACTAAGTGCCAGGGCGAAAAGGGATGCTATAACTGAAGTTTTCTTCATATACTACAATAATCTGCTATAGTCTTTCTGTAGGGAAGCAAATTTGCTCTTTCAGAAAGACACATAGCGACTTATTATTTTTATACTTAAAGAGACATTAAGCCTCACCAGGACGGCTGTAGTTAGGAGCCTCGCTTGTGATAGTAATGTCGTGTGGGTGACTTTCAAGAACACCTGCACCTGTGATGCGGGTAAATTTGGCATCGTGCAATTTTTCGATAGTTGCTGCGCCACAATAGCCCATGCCCGAACGCAAGCCACCTACCATTTGGTAAATTACCTCTTGTACAGATCCTTTGTAAGGCACACGGCCTGCAATACCCTCTGGTACAAGTTTCTTAACCTCTTTTACGTTGCCTTGGAAATAGCGGTCTTTTGAGCCATTTTCCATTGCCTCGAGCGAACCCATACCACGATAAGTTTTAAACTTACGTCCGTTAAAGATGATGGTTTCGCCTGGGCTTTCTTCGGTTCCTGCAACAAGTGAACCAATCATTACACTATAGCCACCTGCAGCCAAAGCCTTAACTACATCGCCCGAGTAGCGCAAGCCACCATCGGCAATCAAAGGCACATTGGTATCTTTCAGAGCACATGCTACATCGTATACTGCGCTCAACTGAGGAACGCCTACACCTGCTACCACACGGGTTGTGCAGATAGAACCAGGACCGATGCCCACCTTGATGGCGTCGGCGCCAGCATCTACCAACATACGAGCTGCATCGCCTGTTGCCACATTACCTACTACGATGTCTACACCAGAGAAACTTGCCTTAGCCTCTTTGAGTTTTTCAATTACAAACTTAGAGTGACCATGTGCTGTATCAATAACAATGGCATCGGCACCAGCTTGAATAAGAGCCTCCATGCGCTGCATTGTATCGGCAGTAACACCTACACCTGCAGCCACGCGCAAACGACCTTTAGAGTCTTTACAAGCCATGGGCTTATCCTTGGCCTTTGTGATGTCTTTATACGTAATCAATCCTACAAGACGACCCTCTTTATCTACTACAGGAAGTTTTTCGATTTTGTTTTCTTGTAATATCTGTGCTGCTGCAAGAAGGTCTGTTTGTTGGGTTGTGGTAACAAGGTTTTCGCTTGTCATCACCTCATCAATGCGTTTGTCGAGTTGACGTTCAAAGCGCAAGTCACGATTTGTTACGATACCAACCAAATGCATTTCATCGTCTACTACAGGAATACCACCAATGTGATATTCGCTCATCAAATCGAGAGCATCCTTCACCGTTTTGTATCGCTTAATGGTAACAGGGTCGTAAATCATACCATTCTCAGCACGTTTTACGATAGCTACCTGACGTGCTTGGTCGTCGATGCTCATATTTTTATGAATAACACCAATACCGCCTTCGCGTGCAATGGCAATGGCCATAGGAGCCTCTGTTACAGTGTCCATGGCAGCTGTAACAAATGGTATTTGCAAGTCGATGTTACGCGAAAACTTCGTAGCAAGCGACACTGTACGCGGAAGTACATCAGAATAAGCGGGAACTAAAAGGACGTCGTCAAACGTGAGACCGTCCATCACGATTTTGTCAGCAATAAAATCAGAGGTCATACTATATTGGATTTTAATTGCACGCAAAATTACAAAATTCTTTTTTACTTTGCAAAGCAGTTTACTACTTTTTATTTTCTTTTTTTCGGAGAAAATAGATAAGTCACAATAGATAAGATTGCCACCTTATTGAAAAAAACTAAAATTACAATCAAAATAAACTTAAATCTAACATTATTGCAGAGAGATGCGTGCTCGTAAACTTATTTATCCCCTTCTACTTGTCCTTGCTACACCACTGAATGTACTTTCGCAATTTGCATTTAGACAATGTTACATGCTCTATTATATATTATTGATTATAATTATATATTAACCACAAAGCAATAACATTTATTTTGACACCAATCGTAGTTTCACACTAAGGGCAAACAACGCAAAGATTAAAGTCCAAAAGACACCCTTAATTATGGTCTGTGATTAATACAAACGCCACAGCCTTTCTTTATGCTTAAACGCTCATAATTTAAAAAAAATCAACCACGAACAATATTGGTTCATTTTTTTCGATTTTTGAGCGTTTATCGTATTTAATTGATATTCAATACATTACAAAACAAAGCGTCTAATAAATCATTACATTTTATCCCAACAAACGCGTTATTAACCCACAAGAATACGTATCCTTATACCCTTATCATACGTATTCTTGTAGGCTAAGGATACGTATTCTTGTACCCTTATCATACGTATCCTTGTGTAAAAAGCAGGCTTTTAGCACAAAGAAAGCACTATTTTTAGTTAATTTCATTAACATTTCGTTTCTATTTCAGATATTCAAAATGTCAATAAATGTTCACAAAAACAGCCTCTACAACCTTCTTTTTATGTCCCAATAATGCTCAAAAAGAAATTGCAAAATAAAAACATTTCGTTCCATAGTTTAACAATAAGATTTCACTAAATTTGGCATTGCACATTCCTTTCACTATCTTTGCAAGTAAGATAGACTGCACCTCGCCATCATGCGATAAATTAGCACTATTCTTTACTTTAATTTTAAACTAACCATCACACATACATGACACCTATATTTATAGCAGGACCATGCGTTATAGAATCTGCAGAGATACTCGACGAAGTGGCTGCTAAAATCGTTGATATACAAAAAAAGTTGGGAGTAAAATGCTACTTCAAAGCCTCATTTGACAAAGCCAATCGCACGTCCATCCACTCTTATCGCGGGCCAGGACTTGAAAAAGGATTGCAAATGCTGGCCGATGTAAAGAGCAAATATCATTTGCCACTACTCACCGACATTCACGAAAGCTACCAGGCTGAAGCGGCAGGCGAGGTTGTGGATGTGTTGCAAATACCTGCATTTCTTTGCCGACAAACCGACTTGCTTGTTGCTGCAGCACGCACGGGATGTGTTGTAAATATAAAAAAGGCTCAATTCCTCTCGGGCGAAGACATGCAATACCCTGTAGAAAAGAGCCGGGACGCAGGCGCAAAAGAGGTGTGGCTTACAGAACGTGGCAATATGTTTGGCTACAACAACTTGATTGTAGACTTCAGAAACATACCCATTATGAAGCAATATGCCGACCGCGTAATCATGGACTGCACACACTCGGTGCAACGCCCTGGCGGTGCTAATGGCAAGACTGGAGGCGACCGCCAATTTGTTCCGCAAATGGCTATGGCTGCCAAAGCTTTTGGTGCAGAAGGGTATTTTTTTGAAACTCACCCCAACCCCGAAAAGGCTCTTAGCGATGGTCCTAATATGCTCTATCTAAGAGATCTTGAGGGGGTGGTTGCCAATCTTATTAAGTAAAAAATTAAGCAAAGAGCCTTGCTTACCATCTTAACTATAAAACTCTAAAGACTTGCTGAGTAGGCATTTAATGATGTTTACTCAACCCTAAAACATACATCCATCATGAGTAAATGGACCGAAACTGCTATTAAATGCATTGAAGACGAATCTAAAGCTCTTTTAGAACTTATCCCACTTATCGATGACGACTTTGACAAGACCATCGAAATTATACTAAACTGCAAAGGTAAACTGATTGTAACGGGTGTGGGAAAGAGTGGACATATTGGTGCTAAGATTGCAGCAACTCTCTCTTCTACAGGCACACCGAGTTTCTTTATCAACCCGCTCGACGTTTTTCATGGCGATTTAGGCGTGATACAAAAGAACGATGTGGTGTTGGCAATCTCTAACTCAGGGCAAACTGATGAATTATTACGTTTTTTGCCTTATTTGCTCGAAAACAACATTCCTATTATCGGCATGAGTGGCAACCCCAAATCGTTGCTTGCGCAGTATGCCACAGCACACCTTAATTCCTCTGTAAGCCACGAGGCTTGTCCGCTCGGACTTGCTCCAACCTCTTCTACCACAGCTACGCTTGCATTGGGCGATGCTTTGGCTTGTGCCTTAATGGAAGCACGCCATTTCAAGGCATCAGACTTTGCTCAGTATCACCCAGGTGGAACATTGGGCAAACGTTTACTCACCAAAGCTCACGACGTGATGCGCACCGAAGACTTGCCCGTAATTCCCCCTACAATGAAATTGAGCGAAGCCGTTATACACATGAGCAACGGCCGATTAGGGCTATGCGTGGCAACCAAAGACAATAAGGTTGTGGGCATTATCACCGATGGCGACATACGCCGAGCTATGGAGAACTCGCAAGATAGCTTTTTCTCGCTAACCGTGTCTGACATCATGACCAAAGAACCCAAAGAGGTTTCGCCCGACACCAAAATCACTGAGATAGAGAAAATTTTGCATACACACAAAATTCACTCAGTGCTTGTGGTTGATAAAGACAAGCACCTCTTAGGTGTTGTAGATTCATTTAGTACAATGATTTAAGACTTAAAGACATTCAATTTTGGATTACACACTTAATAAGCACGCAGATGGTTTGCATGTTGCAGTGTCGCCCCATATAGTTGCTTTCTTAATAGTCTTAGTAACCAACCTATTCATGTATCTTCCTGCTTTTGCCCAACGTTGTCACCCTACCAAGCCAAGCGAACTTGACATTACAACCTATTTGCAACAAGAGTTTGGCGTTAAATTCACGACCAACAATCGTGTGGTTGTGTTTAAAACAGGCAAGGAGAAGTTTGCAGATCTTCTCCCTGCTGTTCGTGCAGCAAAGCATAGCATACACCTTGAATACTTTAACTTTAGAAACGACTCTATATCAAAAGAACTCTTTGCATTGCTTGTGCAAAAAGCCACCGAAGGCGTGAAAGTACGCGCCCTGTTCGATGGATTTGGCAATAGTTCAAACAACCGTCCATTGCGCGCTCAACATCTTGATAGTTTGAGAGCACGAGGGGTGGAAATCTATGAGTTCGACCCCATGCGCTTTCCGTGGATAAACCATGCCCTCCACCGCGACCACCGCAAAATTGTAGTAATTGACGGCGAAGTGGCATACACTGGTGGCATGAATGTGGCGGACTACTACATCATAGGCAAACCCGAGTTTGGCGAATGGCGCGACATTCACACACGCGTTGAGGGCGATGCCGTAGGCTACCTTCAGAAGGTGTTTCTCGATTTTTGGAACAAGGTGACACACCAAAACATCAGTGGTGCTGAATACTATCCTGGCGAGCGCGATGCCCGCAAGGACTTTGCCATGCTAAAGCCCGATACCACCGAAACAGCGGGCCATAAATGTGTGGGAGTAGTTAATCGCGACCCTACAGATAGCCCACGCATCATTCACGACACCTTTGTGCATGCCATCACACATGCACAAAAGCAAATTCTCATAATCAGCCCTTATTTCACCCTATGCCGTCACATCAAACGTGCACTTAAAAAGGCTGCCAAGCGAGGTGTGGACGTGCAGATAATGGTGTCTGAAAAGAGCGATATCCCCATTACACCACGCATCGTAGAATACAACGTACACCGACTGATGAAGTATGGCATAAAGCCCTATTTCTTTACAGGAGGCTTTCATCATAGCAAAATTATGATGGTTGATAGCCTATACTCTTTTGTTGGGTCAGCCAATCTCAATAGCCGTAGTCTGTCGTTTGATTATGAGTGTAATCTGCTCATAGCCGACACTTGCACCACACAACAACTGCAACAGATATTCTACACCGACCGCGACACAAGGTGTTTCTTGCTCACCCCCGAACGATGGAAAAAGTGGAGCAAATGGAAAAAAGCTAAAGGTTGGCTATTTCACTTTCTCATGCCTTTCGTTAATTGCGACAAAAAGGAGGGTGACAATAGCGACTTTGGCGACTATGTACTGAAAGTATAATATTGTAAGTAGATGTTCAATTTCTGCATTGACCATCTACTTTACAAGAGCAAGCATCACTACAATTATGCAACCAGATACAGACAATACAGTTGATACAGAATTACAATATTCTGCCCCTACAGATCATAACGCACAAGGCGAATTGCCAATAGCAAACAACAATGCTAAAGCCGAAACAAGATCATCTCTCTTTACTTTAGTTAAAGCTATTGCCATTATTTGCGTGGTGCTTTCGCATGCAGGTATACGAGGTTGGTTATACAACTTTGTATTTATCTTTCATGTGCCCATATTCTTTTTGTGTGCAGGTTATTTCTTTCACACAAAGTATCTTAACGATGAACGCACATTTATAGCACACCGCATCAAAGGGCTCTACTTACCATTTTGGCGTTGGAGTGTATTCTTTTTGATTATACACAATGTGCTTTTCAGCATTGGCATTCTCAACGAGCAATATGGCAATGCTATCAATGGCGTTATGCACCCCTACACTTGGCATCAGTTTGGACAACACCTATGGAGCATCACCATAAATATGTCGGGTTACAACGACTTTTTGTGTGGTACATTTTGGTTCTTTAGGGCACTTCTCCTTGCAAGCATAGGTTTTCTTATACTCTTCAAGGTGTTCAGAAAAAGCGAGTACTTCAAGGATAACCTCTCTGTAGGTTGGGGTATTCTCATTGTTACATTGATACTCACCTATTGGAAGGTTGCCGACGGACTTGTTCTTACGGGAGTGGCACAAGGTGGCTATCGCGAACTAATGGGCATGGTGTTTATGGCAGCAGGTTTCCTGCTCAGACAGTACAACATCGTTGAGCGACTCACATGGAAAATTGCAACACCATGCTTGGCGTTGCTTATCCTTGCCTCGATATTCTTCCCATCGAGCATGGCATGGAATCCAAGTATGACTGATTTCATATATCTTCCCCTACCCGCCATTACTGCATTTGTAGCTCTTATCTATGGTTGCACATTCATCGATAAAAAAGACAACATTATTAAACGTTCGCTCTTGTATGTAGGCAACAACACGCTCTATATTTTTGCCTTCCACTTGGTGGCATTCAAACTTGTAAGCGCATTCAAGTTGGCTTTCTACGACCTTCCTTGGCAAGCTATAGGGAGTCATCCCACTATATTCAACCCCGCAAGCAATGTGTTTTGGATAGTGCTTTACACCTTAGTGGGCATAACCCTTCCACTTGTATGGATGATGGGATATAAGCACATTTCGAGTTTAGTTAATATCACAGAAAAGAAGGCTATCAACACGCTTATTATTGGTAGCAAACGCTCAGTAAAAATATGTGCTAATATAGGAAAAGCCATCGGCATCATCTTTATAAGCGCCTGTCGCAGCATTTGGCAAGGCATTAAAGACATCATAGCCGCATCAAGCACCAAAGAGGAATAAACACCACTTAAATAAAACAACTTGCACAGCATAAAAGACTTCGGTTCTCACCCCAAACACGTTTACATACGCAGTTTGACTGAGAACAGAAGTTTTTTTTATTTACATAAATTTATACACAGAAAAGTCAAAAAATAGAGTTTCGCATATAAACTTTAAAAATAATCATTAACTTTGCATTTGAAATGTAGGTAATGAAGCATATTCCCCATAGCGAGTGGACTATTTGTTTCAACCTTTGGTAAGAATTAATGACTATCACCTTTGTTTTTTGAATTATTCTGCCAGTTTTTCCAACAATTACAAATTCTCAATAAAAATCCCTTTTAGTTTATTAGCTTAAAAGTGTTTACATAAGATTTATTAGTAAATACGTATGTACAACAACTAAGTAAATAGCTAATGTGTGCAACACCTATTGGCGTAAGCATTGCATCATGGGGCACTCAAAAGTGCAAACCCTCTTGCAAAGAACTACAAGAACTAACGCAAATCTTTAACTATAATGGCAAATCTAACAAAAGAACAACTCTTGAACATGACAGACGAAGAGTTGAAAGCTATTGCAGAACAGATAAATATAGAATATAAAGATGAACAAGACCGCAATGACATAATATATAAGATACTTGATGCGCAAGCTGAAAATTCAGCTAAGGAAAACAGTAGTGCATCTACTACTAAACGACGCACACGCATCGTAAAGCGCAACGAGGCAGACCATGTATTCACAACAGACCTATCAGTGCAGAAAAAAACTGACGAACAAACAGCAGATACTATAGCCCAAAATAGCAAAAGCACTGAGGTTAAAACAACTACTGATAATACTGAAAGCATTGTAGTTGCCCCTCCCAAGCGCAAGCGCGGACGCCCCTCTAAAGCAGAAATTGCCGCACGCGAAGCAGCTGCTAAAGCCGCTGAATTAGCTGCACAAAAGCAAAAAGAAGAGGCTGAAGCAAAAGCTGCACAAACCGAAATAAGCAATGAAGAACAAGAGGCAGCAACAACAATAGCACAAACACAAGCCGACGATATTCCAGACTTTATCACAGAGCAAATACAATCGAATAAGCAAAACACGCCTATAGCACAAAGTCCTGACATACTCGATATGGAGGAGGTTAAACGAACATTAGGAAGCAAAATGCCCATGTTCAACACACCTACTGCTACCCCACCCACAACCGAGGAAATAAAAAATCCTAATAACGAAGAAGGATTTATTATTACAAAGGATATCCCTGTTGTGTTTGAAGGAACAGAACTTAATATTACGGCAAATACTCAAGATAATTTTAATAGCCAATCTATAGCAGACAACGATGTGAATGGTCGTGCCAAATTTCATCGTTTTAAAGATGATCCACTCATTCAGCCACAAAACGAGAGAGAGGCTAAAGACTTTGTATACGGGAAACGTCTCAACAATGATAAGGCTAAACTGCTAACTACTACAGACCATCTGCTTGACGGACGAGGAGTGCTTGAGATTGTACCAGAGGGGTTTGGATTCTTGCGCTCTTCAGACTACAACTATTTGGCTTCGCCAGATGACATCTACGTTTCGCCCGCACAAATCAGACAATTTGGTTTAAAACCAGGCGATGTGGTTGAAGGAAAAGTAAAAGTGCCACGCGAAGGCGAAAAGTTCTTTGCGCTTATAGATATTGCCAAAATCAATAGCCTAACTCCCGACGAAGTGCGCGACCGCATCTCGTTTGAGCACCTCATACCTTTATTTCCTGAAGAGAAGTTCAACCTCTGCTCTAATGATGGTAAAGATAGCACTTCATGCCGCATTGTAGACCTATTTACACCTATTGGCAAAGGCCAACGTGCACTAATTGTTGCACAACCCAAAACAGGTAAAACCATGCTCATGAAGGATATTGCCAATGCCATTGCACGCAATCACCCCGACACTTACCTCATGATGTTGCTCATCGATGAACGCCCTGAAGAGGTAACAGACATGATGCGCACTGTTAAGGCAGAGGTTATAGCATCAACCTTTGACGAACCTGCAGCACGCCACGTAAAGATTGCAGGAATTGTACTTGATAAGGCTAAGCGCATGGTTGAATGTGGACACGATGTTGTTATCTTCCTCGACTCTATCACTCGTCTTGCACGTGCTTACAACACAGTTGCTCCAACATCGGGCAAAATTCTATCGGGTGGTGTTGATGCCAATGCTTTGCAAAAACCTAAACGCTTTTTCGGTGCAGCACGTAACATCGAAGGCGGTGGTTCGCTAACTATTATTGCTACTGCTCTTATCGACACAGGCTCTAAGATGGACGAAGTAATCTTTGAAGAGTTTAAGGGTACAGGCAACATGGAGTTACAACTCGACCGCTCATTGGCAAACAAGCGTATATTCCCAGCCGTGAACATTGTAGCATCTTCTACTCGTCGCGACGATTTGCTACAAGACGAACTTACACGCAAACGCATGTGGATTTTGCGCAACTATATTGCTGATATGAACCCACTTGAAGCAATGAACGATGTTAAAAAACGCATTGAAGGCACACGCGACAATCAAGAGTTTATTGCATCTATGAACGGCTAAAGAATAAAACTATTTTAAAACAAAAAAACATGTGGTGAAGTTACTTATGTGTGAACTTCACCACATGTTTTTTTGTACTTTGAATTGGCAACGCTTTACGCTATCGCAAGACAAAGCCATACGCTATCGAAAATAATAATTTAATTGTTTCTCCTCTCTTATTGTCGTAAAATCACCATGACCAGGAAGAACCTTTACATCTTCAGGGAGTGTGAGTATACGAGTTTTTAAGGCATGAATAAGCGACTCTTCGTTTCCGCCAGGCAAGTCGCAACGACCTATTTCGTGTTTAAACAAACTATCGCCACTAAACAACACATGCTCTTTTTCGCAATAAAAGCATACGCCACCAGGTGTGTGCCCTGGAGTTTCTATCACCTTAAGCGTGATGTTGCCCACATGTAGCTCATCGCCGTCCTTAAAATAATGCCCAACCTTAGGAAGAGTTATTGGATAGTCAAGATGCAAAAACCTATTCATCTGCTCACCAGCTTGCTCATAAGTAGTTTGTTCATCTTGACATAACTCTATGTTTACTCCATAAGTATCGGCAATATACATGGCGCCAAACACATGGTCGAAATGTCCGTGTGTATTAAACAAGTGAGTAAGTTGAAGGTTGTGTTGCTTTATAAAATCGCTGATAGCTTTTTTTTCTTCAATATGAAATGCACCACAATCAATCAAGGCTGCTTCGTTATTATTCTCATCCCATAATAGGTAGCAATTTTCTCCTATCATGTTCACCACAAAACGAGTTATCTGCATACTTTTATTCTCCTCTTTTTATTAAATCAGAACAACTGATTATAATTGAATGTAAGTAACCATTTTTGTTTCAAAGAACTCATCACTAAAATATTGGCTTAAGTTCCACACTTCAGAACAATGAGCAAAAGGCTTCAATTCGTTCTCAACATCTCCACCCTTTAGACAAATAAGTCCGTTTGGCAGAGCATTATGTTGCTCATGGCTTACATTCTTTCTTACCAATTTAACCAAGTCTTGAGCATTCATTACAGCTCTGCTCACTACAAAGTCATACTTACCTTTCTCTTCCAGCACATTACGATGCTCCGCAACCACGTTAGTTAATCCAATTGCTTGTGCTACAGCTGATGCCACCTTGATTTTCTTACCAATGCTATCAACCAATTTAAAACTACAATTAGGATACAATATAGCTAAAGGTATACCCGGAAAGCCACCACCTGTGCCAATATCCATAATTTTACTACCATCCCTAAAGTTCACCACCTTGGCTATACCTAAAGAGTGTAACACATGATGAGGATACAAATTGTCAATATCCTTGCGAGATATTACATTGATCTTAGCATTCCAATCATGATACAAACCATCTAACATAGCGAATTGTTCACGCTGTTTATCAGTTAGATTGGGGAAATATTGAAAGATTATATCTGCGTTCATATTTTCTTCTATTTGATGCAAAGGTAGTAGAATTTTCACTAACTTTGCACACTGAAACATAAAAAAGGCTTTCAAGCCTACGCTATTCGTCAATAAGAACACATCTACGAACATTATAAAACATATAATAACGTGTCAGAGACTAAGTACATTTTCGTTACAGGAGGCGTAGCTTCCTCATTGGGCAAAGGCATTATAGCAGCTTCTATTGGTAAGCTACTGCAAGCCCGTGGGTTTAACATCACTATTCAAAAGTTCGACCCATACATTAACATCGACCCAGGTACGCTCAACCCCTACGAACATGGCGAGTGCTATGTTACAGACGATGGTCAAGAAACCGACTTAGACCTCGGACACTATGAGCGTTTTACAGGCATTAAAACCACACGCTACAACAACTTTACCACAGGTAGAATTTATCAAAGCGTTATTGATAAAGAGCGTCGTGGTGACTATTTGGGCAAAACTATCCAAGTTATTCCCCACATCACCGATGAGATTAAGCGCGATATGCTTTACCTTGGCAAAAGCAAGAAGTATGACTTTGTAATCACCGAAATCGGTGGTACCGTTGGTGATATCGAAGGACAACCTTTCCTTGAAGCTATCCGACAATTAAAGTGGGACCTCGGTAAGAACGCTGTTTGTGTACACCTTACTTACGTCCCCTACTTGGCTGCTGCAGGCGAACTCAAAACTAAACCAACCCAACACTCTGTTAAGGAATTACAGAGCTTAGGTATTCAGCCAGACATTCTTGTACTTCGTGCTGAGCACGAATTGGGTGTAGGCCTACGACGCAAGATTGCAGCATTCTGCAATGTATCGCCCGAAGCCGTAGTACAAAGTCTTGACCAACCTACAATTTACGAAGTGCCCCTACGCATGCAAGAACAAAATCTTGATGCTACCATCTTACGCAAACTCGATATGCCTGTAGGCGATACTCCAGGACTTGGCCCTTGGCGCTCATTCCTTGATCGTCGCCATAAAGCCACTGAGGTTATCAACATCGGCCTTGTAGGTAAATACGACCTTCAAGACGCTTACAAAAGTATTCTTGAAGCACTTTCACAAGCTGGAACCTATAACGACCGCAAGGTTAAATGCCACTTTATCAATAGCGAAAAGATTAACAAAGATAATGTAGCCGAAATGCTTGCTGGAATGGATGGCTATGTAATTTGCCCAGGCTTTGGACAACGTGGTATTGAGGGTAAAATCATTGCAGCACAATATTGCCGTGAGCACGATGTGCCTACATTCGGTATCTGCTTAGGTATGCAAATGATGGTTATTGAATACGGACGTAACGTATTGGGCTATGAGGATGCTAACTCTGTAGAGATGGATCCCAAAACAGGTCACAACGTTATCGACCTCATGGAAGACCAAAAGAACATCACCAACATGGGTGGTACAATGCGTTTGGGTGGTTACGAATGCTCATTGCGTAATGGTAGCCGCGTACGCGAAATCTATGGCAAAGAGGTTATACGCGAACGCCACCGCCATCGTTATGAATTTAACAATGACTACCGCAATGAATACGAACAAGCAGGCATGGAGTGCGTAGGTACCAACCCCGACACCGACTTGGTTGAAATCGTTGAGGTTCCAACTCTTAAATGGTATGTTGGTACACAATTCCACCCCGAATACTCAAGCACTGTACTTAAGCCACATCCATTGTTCTTGAACTTTGTAAAAGCTGCTATTGAAAACAAAAAGTAGTATGTTTCTCTCCTCAAAAGAGATACACCAAAAGTAACTTATACACAATAATAGATAACAAAATTATCACGCACACCTTTCTTTCTATCATTGCAAGGAAAGGTGTTGTGTGTAATTTAAAACCACATCATGGATAAAAACACGATTATCGGTTTGGTACTCATCGCTGCCGTACTTATTGGTTTTAGTTGGTACAACACCAACCAAGAACGTAACTTGCAGCAAATTCCTACCGAGCAAACTGCTTCAGCTCCATCAAATGACAACAAGCCAATAGCTAAGCAAGCTATTGCCAACACAACAATCGACACTACCGACATCTTTTATAATGCACAGAAAGGACAGAATACCGAAGTTGCATTGCAAAACAATAAGGTAAAGATTGCTATTGCTACCAAAGGTGGTGCTATTAGTAAAGTATTCCTTAACGAGTTCAAAAGTTACAAAGACTTTGAGGCAAAGCGTAATGCACCTTTGTTGCTCTATACAGCCAAAGACGCAGGGCTCGACTTTATGCTCGACACTAAGGAGGGTACAATGGCTTTCTCAAACTATTACTTCACTCCTATCAATAAAACTGATAGCACTGTTACTATGCAACTTTTGGCTAAAGATGGTGCAAGCATTGAGATTGACTACAAACTCCGCCCCGACAACTATCTTGTAAATATGTCGGTACGTGCCAAAGGTATGCAGAAACACTTGCCCTCATCAACCAAGGCAATACAAATGGCTTGGCACGACAAAGTAGCGCAACACGAAAAGGGTTTCTACTTTGAGAATATGTACTCAACACTTACCTACAAGCGTCATGACGATGATACACAAAAACTATCAGAGAACGAGACTAAGGAGGAAAGCATTACTGAAGATGTAGATTGGATAGCCTTTAAAAACCAATACTTTAGTTCGGTGCTTATGGCTGCCAACCCTATGAAGAATGTTGATGTTAAGAGCGAGCAACTCGATGAAAAGTCGGGGTATCTCAAAAACTACTCTGCCAACATGACCAATGCATTCGATGCTACTGGTGCCAATGCCTCAAACTTTCAGTTTTACTTTGGCCCCAACAACTATCGTTTGCTCCAATCAATGGACAAGTACAAGATCTCTACATTCGATAACGATCTTCAAGGACTTGTATACTTAGGTTGGCCTATCGTTAAGTGGATTAACCGTTTCTTTACACTCTACGTATTCGACTTCCTCACTCGCCTTGGCTTGCCTATGGGCATTGTGTTATTGCTCATCACCCTTTTGCTACGTGTTATTGTATATGTACCCACACGCAAAAGTTTCTTAAGCAGCGCAAAGATGCGTGTGCTCAAGCCCAAAGTTGATGAAATCAATGCTAAATATCCTAAACAAGAGGATGCAATGAAGCGTCAGCAAGAAATGATGTCGCTCTACTCTCAATATGGTGTCAGTCCTATGGGTGGATGTTTGCCTATGCTTATCCAAATGCCTATTTGGGTGGCAATGTTCAACTTTGTTCCAAATGCCATTGAACTTCGCCAACAAAGTTTCTTGTGGGCAGACGATCTCTCTACATACGATAGCTTAATTTCATGGAACTACGACATTTGGGGACTTGGTAACCACTTAAGCCTTTTCTGCTTGTTGTTCTGTGCAACCAACTTGCTTTATAGCTTCATGATGATGCGTCAGCAACGCGACACCATGTCGGGCGAACAAGCACAACAAATGAAGATGATGCAATGGATGATGATGCTCATGCCTTTATTCTTCTTCTTCATGTTCAACAAGTATTCAGCAGGTCTTAACTACTACTATTTCATCTCATTGCTATTTAGTGCTCTTACCATGTGGTATCTGCGCAAGACCACTGATGACAAAAAGCTACTTGCCAAACTCGAAGCTAACTATCAAGCCAACAAAAACAATCCTAACAAGAAACCAAGTGGATTGGCTGCACGCCTCGAAGCACTACAAAAACAGCAAGAGGAAATCATGAAGCGTCAGCAACAAATGGGAAAACGTCAATAAGACATTATTCTATTAAAACGCTGAACTCAGTTAAACATAAAGCCTCACCCTCTCGCTTCTTTCTCTTTGATGAGGGAAGCGGTGAGAGGTGAGGTTTTTTATAAGGGTGGAGCTAACCTATCATCTTGGATCCACCATTCATAAATCAAAAAATATAATTATTATTCATGGGTATCAAAACAATGCTTACTGCATCTGCCATGCTTTTGGCCACAACAGCCACACCTATGCATGCACTCTCAAATGCCGATGACAGCTTTATCGGAAAACAACAACCCACTATAACCAACCACCTTATGACCCCCGAAGTGTTGTGGGCAATGGGACGTGTCGGTGGTTTTCAGCTTTCGCCCGATGGTCGTCAGGCCGTATATGGTGTAACTTATTATAGCGTTAAACAGAACAAGAGTCATGCTGTTCTCTATACGCTCGACCTTGCAACAAAAAAGTCACACCAACTCACCACCAGCGTTAAAAGCGAAGCTGGTGGCACGTTTATCAATGGTGGCAAGCAAATAGCCTATCTATCTTCAGAGGGCGGTTCAAGCCAACTTTGGGTAATGAACACCGATGGCACCAATCGTCGCCAAGTAAGCCATACACAAAGCGATGTAGCCGACTTTCTATTCTCTCCCGACGAAAAGAAAGTTGTGCTTATCATGGAGGTAGATCAAAACCATAGCATACAAAAAAACGATGCCGATCTTCCCCAAGCATCGGGCATGGTTATCAACGACCTTATGTACAAACATTGGGATACATATGTAACCTCAGCCCCACACCCTTTCATTGCAGACTTTGATGGTAAAGAAGTTACAAATGCCAAGGATGTGCTTGAGGGCGAACCTTTTGAATGTCCGATGATGCCATTTGGTGGTATTGAACAATTGGCTTGGAGTCCTAACTCTAAGCAATTAGCTTATACCTGTCGCAAAAAGGTAGGAAAAGCCTATGCCATTAGCACCGATAGCGATATCTTTCTGTTTGATCTTACTTCTGGCAAAACTACCAATTTGTGCAAGCCTACAAACTACCAAGCACCTGACGTACAAGCCGACCGTTCGCTTAAAGACCAAGCAATAAATCACCCCCAGCAAGACTGCAACATGGGATATGACCAAAATCCCCAATTCTCGCCCAATGGTCAATACATTGCATGGAGTAGCATGGAGCGCGATGGTTACGAAAGCGACCGTAGCCGTCTGTGCGTACTCAATCTCAAAACAGGTGAGAAGAAATATGTAACAGAAAAATTTGAAAGCGGTGTAAACGAATTTTGCTGGGGTAAAGACAACTATACCCTCTACTTCACTGGTGTATGGCATGGCAAAACACAAGTTTATAGCACCAACCTTAAGGGGAAACACAAGGCTTTAACCAACGATGTTGCCGACTATAGCCTGCTCTGCCTTTCGCCCGATGCCAAAACGCTCTATTGCAAGCGCCAAAGCATGAGTGCAGCCGACGAAGTGTTTGCCATCAACCTTAGCAAACACACTGAGGTAAGCCAAATAACCAACGAAAATCAATATTTCTACGATAATCTCTCAATGGGAAAGGTAGAAGAACGTTGGGTAAAAACCGTAGACAACAAGCAAGAGCTCTGCTGGGTAATATATCCTCCTAAGTTCGATGCCAGCAAAAAATATCCTGTACTGCTCTTCTGCGAAGGTGGGCCACAATCGCCCGTCAGCCAGTTTTGGAGTTTCAGATGGAACATGCAAATTATGGCAGCTAATGGCTATATTGTCATTGCCCCCAACCGCCGCGGACTCCCTGGCTTTGGCATGGAATGGCTCGAAGAGATTTCGGGCGACTACTCAGGTCTGTGTATGCAAGACTATCTGAGTGCCATTGATGATATTTGTAACGAACCCTACGTTGATAGCAACCGCCTTGGCGCTGTTGGTGCAAGTTTTGGTGGCTACAGCATCTATTGGTTAGCGGGCAATCACAACAAACGTTTCAAGGCATTCATAGCCCACGACGGCATTTTCAACACACAGCAACAATACGTCGAGACCGAAGAATTGTGGTTCCCCAATTGGGATATGGGATCAGCTCCTTGGCAAAAAGCAAGCAACGGAGAGATGCAAAAAGTATTCACCACTTCGCCCCACCTCTACGTTGATAAATGGGACACCCCCATCCTTTGCATCCATGGTCAGCGCGACTTCCGCATTGAGTACACACAAGCAGAATCGGCATTTAGTGCAGCGCGTATGCGTGGCATTGATGCACAATTATTGCTCTTCCCCGATGAAAACCACTGGGTACTAAAGCCACAAAATGGCATTCTGTGGCAACGCACTTTCTTCCGTTGGTTAGACAAGTATCTGAAGAAATAAACGATACATCCACACAAACCAGCAAATAATTATCAACATAAATAATATATGGTAGAACAAATTCAACAAAAGCTCAGCGACTCGCGTGCAGCTCGCTGGACAGCCTTGGTCATTGTCAGCGTAACAATGATGTTTGGCTATTTCTTTACAGATGTAATGTCGCCACTTGAACCATTACTTACAGCAGCCAAAGGCGCTGAAGGAGGACTCGGACTTGGTTGGACGTCAGACGAATATGGTTTCTTTTCAGGAGCCTACGGCTACTTCAACGTGTTCTTGCTTCTCTTGTTCTTTGGTGGTATCATTCTCGACAAGTTTGGCATACGTTTCACTGGTGTAATGTCTACAGTGCTTATGTTTGGCGGTGCACTAATCAAATGGTGGGCTGTAAGCCACGATTTTTCAGGCTCCATTGCCCTACCTTTTGGTCTTGGCACATATCAAGAGCAAGTAATCTTAGCAGCCCTTGGTTTTGCCATCTATGGTGTAGGTTGCGAGATTGCAGGTATCACTGTTAGCAAAGTCATTGTTAAGTGGTTTACAGGCCACGAATTAGCATTAGCCATGGGCTTACAAGTAGCATTGGCACGTATCGGCACAGCTGGCGCATTGGCACTTTCGTTGCCCTTTGCTCGTATGTGTGGTGGTGTTCATGCGTCAGTAGGCTTAGGTGCAGCACTTCTCTGCGCAGGTATGATTGCATTCATTGTGTATTGTGCTATGGATAAAAAAGAAGATGCAACTGCAGCCTCTGTTACTTCAGAACCCGAAGAGGGCTTTAAATTCTCAGACCTTGGCACCCTCTTTAGTAACCTTGGTTTCTGGTATGTAGCGGTGCTTTGCCTCATGTTCTATGCAGGTGTATTCCCCTTCTTGAAGTTTGCCACCAAACTCATGGTCATGAAATATGGCGTTGATGCCAATGTAGCTGGTCTTATCCCAGCCATGTTACCATTCGGTACTATATTCCTCACTCCACTCTTTGGTAATATCTACGACAAATATGGTAAGGGTGCCACCCTTATGCTCATTGGTAGCACATTGCTCACCCTTGTACATGTAATATTTGCTCTTCCATTTAATTCATGGATTTTAGCCATTGCTATTATGATTGTTTTGGGTATCGCCTTTGGTCTTGTGCCTTCAGCCATGTGGCCCTCTGTGCCCAAAATCATCCCAATGAAGTTGCTCGGCACTGCTTATGCCCTCATCTTCTACATCCAAAACATAGGTCTTGCTCTTGTTCCCGTGTGGATTGGCAAAGTAAACCAAGCTAACACTGGTGCAGATGGAACAATTGATTACACCGAAACCATGACCATCTTTGCATGTTTCGGCGTTGTAGCCATTCTTATCTCATTGTTGCTCATTGTTGAAGATAAGCGCAAAGGATATGGTTTACAAAAACCTAATATAAAGAAATAAGGCACACCTATTCAGTCTATAAACATTTAGGAGGTAAACACTCATTAAGGGTGTTTACCTCCTATTTATTTTGTTATAATCATCAAGAGTTTTTGTTTTAAACTTGCATGCCAAGCGTTTAATACGGAAATAGCAACGGCAGCACAAATGTCATGACAATGCCAATGATTATTTGCAGTGGAAGACCCACCTTTACGTAGTCCATAAAGGTGTAACCGCCTGCTTTCATAACTAAGGCATTGGGTGGAGTTGAGAATGGAGAAGCAAAGCACATACTTGCGCCCAAGGTTACGGCAAAGAGAAATGCGTATGGACTTACTTCCACTTGTTGCGCTGCAACCAAGGCTATTGGCGACATGAGCACAGCCGTGGCTGTGTTGCTAATAAACATAGTTAGCAACGAGGTGGTGAAGTATATGCCTGCTAAAAGTGCAGTGGGACCAACTGAGCCTAAACTGCTCACCAATGCCTGCGATACAAGCGCTGAAGCACCAGTTTTTTCGAGGGCTGTAGACATGGGCAACATGGCTGCTATCAGCACAATGCTCTCCCAGTTAATGGTTTTATAGGCTGCTTCGACATTACGAAAACAACCGCAAAATACGGTGAGCAACCCCGCTACAATAACGGCTGTAACGGGTGCTACGGGAATAAAATCGAACACCATCATACCCACCATTAGCAGCATAATGAGGGCTGCTACGGGTGCCTTGTAGTCGAGCAACACCTTGTCGGCCGCCTTGTCTGGTTGGCCTAATACCACCCAATTCTCTGTATCGTCAGATAGGTGCGAAAGGTTTGTCCATTCGCCTTGAACCAATAGCACATCGCCCACATGTAGCTTAGCATTGATGATATTTTCGGTGAGATACTTTCTTGTTGTTATATTCTTATCTATTGCCTTATCAGAGGTTGGGTAGCTATTTTTGTCGGGTTCGTCCCCTCGTTTTATGCCCAGCACATTGATGCCAAAACGCTTTCGCAAATTTGCTTGGCCTATGCGCAAGCCTACAAAACTTGAGGTGGGCATTACCACAATCTCCGTTAGTCCAAGGTCGTAAAAGTCGATCTTTACATCATGTAATTTTTGGAGTTGATAGTCATGAGCAAAGCGTTCTATCTTTTCTTCGTCGCCCATTATGTAAAGGGTGTCGCCCTCAGCCACAACACTATTGCTTATAGCCATTGTTTGGTTTACATCCTTTACTATACCCAGTGTAGACTTTTTTTCATTGCGTATCTCAATGATGCTCACACCATAACGTCTCTGAATATCAAGGTCCTTAAGCGTTGCTCCCACAATGTTCTGTTGCGCATTTTCACCATTCGTTGTAAGCATTTGCGCCTTAGCAGGTACGGTGTATCGATGCAGATTATCAAGAAGATTGTATTCCGAAACAAGGTCGTCGAGCGACTTTTTCTTGCGCTTTTTATTCTTGCCAGATGCCTTTGTTAAGAACAAACGGCTTAGGGGCATGAGCACAATGATACCAATGGCTATCACAATAGCTCCCACTGGGAAGAAGGCAAAAAAGCTAAGAGGTTGGTAGCCAGCTTCTGTTAGTGCCTCGTCAATCACCAAGTTAGGCGGTGTGCCGATAAGCGTGAGCATACCGCCCAAACTGCCAGCAAAGGCAAGTGGCATGAGCAATCGGCTTGACCGAATGCCCGATGCCGAAGCCATGCTCATAACGATAGGCATCATGAGAGCCACTGTTCCAGTGTTGCTCACAAAGGCCCCAATAAACGAAGTTACAAGCATTACAAGCACAAAGGCAACCGCTTCGTTACCATGCGATAGAGCCATGAGTTTGTTGCCCGTAAGCTTAGCAAGCCCTGTTTGCATGATAGCTCCTCCCACCACAAATAGTCCTATCATCATAATAACTATGGGCGACGAAAAACCAGCTAAAGCCTCCGTAGGAGTAAGTATGCCAAAGATGAGCAAAGAGGCCAATGCTGCAAGCGCCACAATGTCGGCACGTATGCGTCCCCATATAAAAAGGGCAACCGTAATGAGCAGAATTATAAGAGTGGTTGTCATCATATAATTAAGTTTTCAAAATTATTTATATCCAGCGTTTTGTATCAAATTCTTCTTGTTCAAGTCTAAACATCTTTGCGGGATGGGAAATACTGTGGTAAAACCAGTTTCTTCGTTCGTGGTAGGTATGCGTTGGTCGTATGCTTGGGTATATTTACCAAAGCGTATGAGGTCTTGCCGTCGCCAACCTTCCCACACCAATTCTAACAAACGTTCGTTTAATATGTTGCTTAAATTGGCTTCAACAGCGGGCATACCAACTCTCTCTCTCACGGCATTTAGCTCAACCGACCCATCCTCGCCATTGCGAACTTTAGCCTCAGCCTCCATCAACAAGGCATCTGCATATCTAAAGAGAACAATGTCGTTGTCCACCTGTTTGCCATCGGAATAAGCCGTTCGGTCCACCTCATATTTAGCCACACGTGCACCAGCTGTTTGCTTGTATGGGCTGTTGCTTAGGTTAAGTTTAAGTTCTAAAGGCATATACACTAGTGGTTGTCCATTATCCAACATCACCTTTTTGCCATCTACAAACACAGTGTCGGCATAAAAGTTTATCTTAAACCTTTTGTCTACATGGTCGGTGCCATAGCCATTAGCCTTTACAGTAGATATGGTAGCACATGTGCCATTCTCTGAAGCACCACCATAAGCACCGCCATGCTTGTAATGGCGTGAGCGAAATAGGTAGTGATACTCAGCTAAGTAGAGACTTTTGTCTAAAGGTATGGTAAAAATATTTTCCTTTGAGGTTTCGTTGTGTACGGCAAAGTTTGCTGCATAATCGCTCTCTAACACATAACCCTCTTGCTTGAGTTGATTGCAATACCACATGCAGGTTTCCCACGCATTTTTCTTCTCACCATTTACGTTGAAATAAATGCTTTTACCCTCAGGTTTATTACCATCAGTCCAATTATCGTCTGTATAAATCTCGGCATTTAGCGCTAATTTGGCAAGCATAAAGTTGACCACGGGGCGCGTTACTCTGCCATAATAATCGCCCTTTTGATTAGAGTGTTCGTCGGCAAGCAATGGTGCCACTTGCTGTAATTCATTCACTATAAACCAAAAGGTCTTGCTCCTTTCGCTTTGCACCACTTGGTCTAAGCTTACTTCGTAAGATGTTACAAGCGGAATGCGTCCAAACATATCCATTGCATAATAATAAAACAAGGCACGCACCGCCCTTACCTCGGCCGTAAAGCTACTTACTTGTTGCTCTGTAAGCAAGTGCTTGTGGCTATCAATGATTGATAACGACTGATTAGACAGCACTATCACCTTGAACAGATACTTCCACACATTATATAGATATATATCGTTGGCGCTCCACTCGTGCTTATACATGTTTTCCCACAGTCCGCCGTCATACCAGTCGCCCCCCCGAATAGGTATCATGGCCTCATCGGTTGTAAGCGTGTTGTAGTCGTAAATGCCACGGCAAGTACCCTGTAGTCCCTCCGACTCTTGGTTGCTACCGATGTAGTTGTAGAGCGAAGCCACTGCATTCTTATATATATTATCGGCATTGTTATAGATGGCCTCTTGGTCGATTTGGTCTTTGGGATGCTCGTCTAAGCAACTGCAAAAACACGGCATTAACAATGCTGCAAATATGTAGCAAAAAGTATTTTTCATTTATTTCTCTGCTTTAAAATTGTACACTTAACCCTAATGAATACGTGCGATACAAGGGATAGTTACGCTTATCGTCAATGCCCATTGTGCTGTTTACAACATAGCTGTTTATCATAGGTGTTAGTCCCTTGTAGGCAGTGATTGTGCCCAAATTGCTCACGTTGCACGATATGCGCAACGACCTAACAACTTTGCTCTTTAGCGGCACATCGTAACCAATTGTTAAGTGCTCAAAGTTAAGATAGTTTCCCTTTTCGAGCCAATAGTCAGACACTCTTTGGTCCGTTATATTTTTTTGTGGAGCCCCTTTCAACACATTGTAGTCGGGAAAGCATGCCATGCTTGTATATGCCAATCCCGTTCCGTTGAATATTTTATGACCAAATGCGCCATTCATTTGCAAGGCTACATAAAGGTTTTTATATCGAAAACTAACGTTCGAACCTAACGTTACCTTAGGTGTGGCTTGACCTGCAATGTATCGGTCGCCACCATCGCTTATGTCTACCTTTCCGTTGTGGTCAAGGTCTTCAATATCGTATGAGTAGCTACCATTTTCGTTCTTTACAAGCCCCTTGCAATGAGGCAAATAGAACACGCCAAGTGGTTGGCCCACTATTTGGTATACCACATTGTTGTCGCCTCCGTTCTGCCCTGCCCCATCTAATATGCCTATGGCTGTGATGTTAGCAGCCGACATGTTCATACCCTTGTAGTTGCCACTAAGCGAGATGAGTTTGTTGGTCTGAAACGCCAAGTTTAGGTTGATGTTCAGCTCCATGTCTTTTCGGCTTATGGGTTGCACCGACATGCCCAATTCAAAACCGCGGTTCATCATTGAGCCAATGTTTGCCAACAACGTGTTGTAGGCAAATGGGGGCACAGGCACCTCGTAGGCATAGAGCATATCCGATGTTTTTGAGTAGTAATACTCTGCCGTGAGCATTAGTCGGTTGGCAAAAAGCCCCAAGTCGGCACCTACGTTAAATGTGGTTTTAGTCTCCCATTTTAGGTCGGGATTATTGTTTTTTACCATGCCAAGAGTAACCGTTGGCGAACTCTTGATAGGCACAATGCCCGTTTGTCTCATGGTGTTCATAGTGGTATAAGCCGAAATGCCGCCCAAGTTGCCAGCCTGCCCTAAGCCCGCACGAAGTTTGAACATCGACAAGGGTTTAGCGTTGGCAAGGAAACGCTCTTTCTTTAAGTCCCACGTAAATGATACTGAGGGAAAGAAGCCCCACGTATGGTTATCGCCCACCATCGATGAGCCATCGGCACGTGTATTAACCGAAAGTGTGTAGCGATTGAGCAGACTATAGGTTACACTACCCATTACCGATGCTAAAGACTGGTCTTCGTATGTGCTCTCAGTTCCACCATAAGGTCGGGCGGCAGTAGCCCCCAAGTTGTCGTAACCAAAATCGTTTGTAGGAATGCCCTTGGCATATACCCAAAAGGCCGACTTTTGCAGTTTTCGGTATTCGCTACTTGCCTCAACTGCTATTTGGTGCACGCCCAACTGCTTGTTATAACTTAGGGCAACGTTGCCAAGCCACTCCTCTTTTTTAAATTCGCCACGATACACGTTGCCTTGTGCCCACACCCATGTTGGGCAGAACTGCCCATTCTCGGTAGAGCCATAGAGGTAAGAGCTAAATGCGGCAATGCGCCAATGAGGGTTGAAGTCGTAACTAAGCTTTATGTGTGCGTCAAAGTTTAGGTCTTTAGAGTCGTTTTTCTCGTTGAGTAGAACCATAGGTGGGTTAATTTTTGAGGCCGCTTCGTTTTTTAGCCAATTGCCGTTTGCGTCTGTGCCTGCGGGCAAGGTGGGGTTTTGACAAGAAGCAGAGTAAAATAGCATCTGTGTGTCAAAGATGTCGTGGTTTTTAAATGCCGAACCAAACACACCAAAATCGCCCGTGAGTTTGTCGCCAAAGGCTTTTTGAGTAACATCGATTTTGGCCACAAACACATTATAATCCTTCTTATTGATAATAGTGTTGTGGTCCATCATGCCAAACGAAGCACGATAGTTTGACTGCGGAGTTCCACCGCTAAATGCAAGGTAATGGTTGTTTACCGTGCCCGTGCGTGTTATCACTTTATAGAGGTCGGTGTTGTAGCCTCCGTTGTTACAAAAAACGCCCAACGCCTTTGCCGTAGCCACATATTCGGCAGCACTGAGCATGTCGAGATGCTTATACATCCGCTCAAAGCCCACATTGCCCTCATACGATATTTGGAAGCCTCGACCTGCGCCTTTTTTGGTTTTCACCTCTATCACACCCGATGCACCACGCGAGCCATACATGGCCGTTTCGGTAGCGTTTTTCAAAATTCTAAAGCTCTCAATATCAGCCGGATAAATGGTTGAAAGTGTGAGTACATCAGAGGTTACGCCATCTATCAACACCAGTGGGTCGTTGCCACCAATGATAGAGGTTGTGCCACGAACGCGCACACTATTGAGCATGGCCATGCGGTCGAGGCCGTTTGAGGTTACATTTACACCAACCGCTTGTCCGCTCAATACATCAAGAGCATTGTTCACTCCTCCCTTAGCCGAATGGCGATCCTCCATTTTAATAATATCATTCCTATTGCCAATAGAATCCTTTTGTTCTCCCGTTACATGCTTTTGGGCATGTGCCAAAGAACTGCAAAAGAGCGCAATGACGAGGAATGTAAAATCTTTTTTACTCTTTGCCATTTGTGATTTCGCTTTGTTTTGGTTATGATGGATTGTGAATGAGTTTAAGGTGATGCAATCAAGTAATGTTGCCTTAATTGCTAAATATATGCAATATTAAGCATAAAATTTAAAATGCGTTGGAAAATACATAATAAATTCGCAAGGCAAAGTAAGCAATATGGCTCTTTTAATTATTCTATAACACTATAAAAACAATTGTTGTACCACCTGCAAGGGGTGCTTATTTGTTATCACTCATTTTTTATGGCACATACTTCTATGTCATTCCGTTTTAAAATGCTAATTTTGTTGGCGTATCACGGCCGTGATACGAGCGTATCATGGGCGTGATACGAGCGTATCGTGGGCATGATACGAGCGTATCGTGGGCGTGATACGCCAACACTTTACGTTGTTTGGCACAGAACAATGGGTTTATAGCGTTGATTGTCAGCGTTTTATTGCATTAACACGTGCTTCGACGTATTTACATACGAATGGCAACATAGTAACGTATCTTCAGTTTTTTACCTTAATAACACCTATGGCAAATATTAAATTTAAACTTCAAGAAATTCCGCATGCATCGTCAGAGGAAGCACAAGGCTATTATCCCCAAATCACCGATGCATCACACATGAGCGTGGCACAACTCTGCAAGGCTATCGAAGGGCGCTGCACCGCCAACCGCGCCGACATTATGGCTGTGGTAAGTGCTCTTGCCGACGTGATAGGCGAACAATTGGTTAGAGGCGACAGTGTTGAAGTGCCCGAACTGGGTACATTTTCCCCTACCCTTACTTGCAGCTACCCTATCACTTCGCTCACCGACAAGCAAGTGGCACGTCACCTCAGACTGAAAGGCATTAAGTTCAGACCGAAAAAGAAACTCACAGACAAACTTAGCAATGCCACCTTTACCCGCTCTACCGAGACCGAGGCCAAACGCACCACACTAACCCAAGAACTGGCAATGGAGCGTATCACACAGTTTTTTGATGCTAACCCCGACGGCATGCTCGACCGCGCTGCCTTTCAGCGCATTGCCCACGCCAACCGCATGCAAGCGTTGCGTATGCTCAAACTGCTGACCGACGCTGGACGCATCGTTAAGAAAGGACGCACCTACGCTCCCTACTTTGTGCTTCCACCCATCGATAGCGAAAAATAAAATTGCAATCATTACGAACTTACAGATAATAAACCTTGCGAACTCTTGCCCAATTGCCTACTATCTATATGCTGAACACACACTTTTACACAACAAAACTATGACTTACGAAATTACACTCGACATGATACAAAGTGCTGGAGTTGGTGCCCTGGCATTGGTTGTAGGCATGATACTTACTCACAAAATTAATTGGCTACAAAAGTTTTGCATACCATCGCCTGTATCGGGTGGAATTATCTTTTCGTTGCTCACACTATTTATCTATAAAATCTGTGGCATCGAAATTACCTTTTCAAGCACGCTGAAGGATGCTTTTATGCTTGCCTTCTTTACATCGGTGGGCTTTCAGTCAAACCCTAAAGTGCTACGGCAAGGTGGAAGCACGCTTGGGGTGATGCTCTTGCTACTGGTGTTTATCATCTGCATGCAAAATGTTGTGCCACTAACCATTGCCACACTGATGGGCATCAACCCACTTGTTGGCATGGCCACAGGCTCTATATCAATGGCTGGTGGACACGGCACTGCGGGGGGCTTTAGCACTGTTCTCGAGGGCATGGGGCTTAATGGGGCACTCACCATATCAATGTCGGCAGCTACCTTTGGGCTGATAGCTGGCTCGGTTATTGGCGGTCCAGTGGCAGAAAAACTGATACATAAAAAGCTAAAGTCTATCAGCACACAGCCCAAAGACTACACCATCAACCCTGCTATGGCTGGCTTTGAGAGCAACGAGTCGTTGCCCACTGGCCACCAACAACACGTGAGCGACAACGAGCAAGAGTTTCAACAATATGCTCGCGCCACCTATGCCCTGCTCATCGTTATGGGACTCGGCACATTGGTGAGCTACTTACTGTCACTTACAGGTATCACCTTTCCCACTTATTTTGGGGCACTCATCTTGGCTGCCCTGGTGCGCACCATTGCCGAATATACAAACAAGGCGCATTTGCTCGAGATGGATCGCATTGTGAGTGTGGGCAACATCTGCTTGTCAGTATTTCTTGGCATGGCAATGATTTCGCTCAAACTATGGGAACTCGAGAGCCTTGCATTGCCCTTAATATTGATATTGCTCACACAAGTGGTGCTCATGATTGTATTTACCTACTTTGTGGCATTTAAGCTATTGGGCAAAAACTACGATGCGGCTGTATTGGTGGCTGGAATCTGTGGCTTCGGACTGGGAGCTACACCTAATGCTATGGCCAACATGAGCGCCGTTTGCTACAAATATCACTACACGGTGAAGCCTTTCCTTATTGTGCCTATCATCGGAGCCATGTTTGTAGACCTTATAAACACTGGGTGTATCACCGTGTTCTTGAATTTTCTTAAGTAACTTACATCTTAACCATTTTATATGTTTAAACCTCTTTTTCTCTCTCTTTTAGCCCTTGCGCCCTCATTGGCACAGGCTGATAACACTAACGACAACACTGCAAACCTATCGCCCGACTACGAAACCGAAGGCTTTACGATAAAGGCTAAAACAGACTCTAAACTGATGCAAGCCATGCAACCCAGCATAAAGTTTGGCGGCTACATTATGGGCAAATACTCCATCTCAGACCGCGAAGGACAGGCCACAAATGGGGGCTTCGACCTACGCTTTATACGCCTCTATGCCGACGGACACGTGTACAGAGACTTTTATTATAAACTGCAAATGGAGGTGAACAATGCTCCTGGCGAAAACAAGGGACCACGAGTGCTCGATGCCTTTATAGAATGGCAAAAGTTCGACTTTATGCGCATTAAGTTGGGACAATTTAAGCGTTCGTTTGGCTTTGAAAACCCAATGAGTCCGCTTGCCATAGGCATGGGTAGCTACTCGCAAGCCACCATGAAACTGGCATCTATCAACGACCGTAATGGTGAGGGAGCTTATAACAAGAGCTCGGGCAGAGACGTGGGCTTGCAAGTGCAAGGCGACCTTTTACCAGCTGCCGATGGGCATAAATGGCTGCACTACCAAGTGGGCGTATTTAATGGTCAAGGCATTAACCACACTGACAAAGACCACCACAAAGACCTTATTGGCGGCCTATGGCTATCGCCCGTTAAAAACCTCTGCATTGGTGGCTTTGGATGGAATGGTAAATACACCAACGAAAAGTATACGGGCGAAGAGAATACGCTGAAAAGCGTGAAACGTGTGCGTTGGGGAGCTGGTTTGAAGTATGAAAGCGACTGGACTGTGAGAGGCGAATACATGAGTTCGGTAGGCGGCGTAACAACCAATGCCTCTGCCCCCGACCGCTCTGACGCATGGTATGCCACATTGGGGGTGCCTGTAGCTAAACACTTTAAAGTGTATGGACGCTACGACTGCTACCGCACTGACCGCCACTCATGGGCTTCGCTCTGCACTAATTACGGGCTTTCAGGCAACTATACATTGGGCAAGAACCTCATCTTTCAACTTAACTACACCTTTACCGACGATCGCTCTGCACGCCATGCCACTAAACGCAGCGACTCGCGCTATAACACGGTTGATGTGCAAGTAACCGCCCGCTTCTAACCCATGCAATTTTGACATTTATAAACACCGAATACTCACCATTTTAGAAAAGAATTTGTACTTTTGCTCTCGAAACTCAAAACGAGTTTACTAACATTGCATACACAACAAGTAACTTTTCTAAAATAAAGGATTTCATACAATTTATCAATGAAAAAAAATCTCTGTTTATTGGCACTCTTGCTCGTGGCTTTTACCTCGCTCTTGCAATCGTGCAACGACGACGAAACATATGCAGACAAGCGCAAACGAGAGAATAAGCAAATAAGCGCATTCTTAACCTCAGGCTGCAAGGTTGAAAACGATGACATACCGGGCGAATATCTGCTAAACATACCGGGTAATATCAAACCGATATCAGAAGAACAATTCTACCGCAACGACTCAACTACCAATGTGGCAGAAAACGAATATGTTTACTTTAGCCGCACAGGGGTGTATATGCAAATTGTTTCAAAGGGAACAGGCAGCAAAATTAAAAACGGCGAAACGCTAAACATCCTTGCACGCTACACCGAGTTTAACATTGCAGGCGATAGTATTCAAACTACCAACATAGGCAACACGGGCGAAAACAACGTTGATGTTCTATCTGTTACCGATAGTTATGGCAATTTTACAGGCACCTTTACTAAAGGCGTGATGAAGAATAGCTATAAGTCGGCTGCAGTTCCTGCTGGATGGCTCATTCCGCTAACTTACATCAACCTACCCCGACTCGACACCGATCTTGCACATGTGCGTATCATCGTTCCAGCCTCGCAAGGTCAAGCCAATGCATCGGCTAACGTGTACCCTTGCTTTTACGACATTACATACCAACGCGGCAGATAAACATACCTTATATATACAAACAGAGCGTGGAGCTTAATATCCTTTATATAGGCTATTAAACTCCACGCTCTTCTTTATTTATAATGCAAACGAATAAAACCTTGTGAATGGCAATGAGCTTATTTACGACGCCACTGTGGTACTTCTATATTATCTTTGTTCATTGCTGAAATGCCAAGACTTAGCACACTTATCTTAACGTTGCCAGCCTGCAACACTACACGCGCACATGAACGTGTGGTACTGCCTGTTGTTATCATATCATCTATTATCAACACATGTTTGCCATGAAGAGATTGAGGCGAAACAAGTTGAAATATATTCTCTACATTTTCAAGACGGGCTTTTCCGTACAGATGAGTTTGTGTGGGATTATCTACCACTCGAACAACAGATGACACGTCAATGGGGATATGCGTAATCGTACTTATGCCATAAGCCAATCGCTCGCTTTGGTTATAACCTCGCTGCTTCATCCTACTCTTTGATAAGGGGATGGGAAGCATTACATCTATACCCTTAAAGAAATCTGTATCAACAAGTTCTTGCGCCATTATCTTGCCAAAAGCTACTGCTACTTGGGGTTGCTGCTGATATTTAAATTTGAAGTATATGCGACAATAGTTTGACTTAGGACGATAATAAAGCAAACTATTGGCTCGCTCTGTATAAATGGCATCATCCCACAAAAGGCGTTCTACCACATTATTCTTTCGCCCATTTATATGGGTTAGCGGCAATTGTATCAAACAGTTTATGCAAAGTTCTTTTTCATTGACCAAAAGCCGTCTGCCACACACACAACAGCGACGCGGAAACAATACATCTATAAGACTATTGACAAAGCGATGTAAATGTACTCCCATATAATCATTGCTTATGTTTGGTATTATATGAAACACAAACAGGCAACAAGCGTTATAAAGCACTCGTTACCTATTTATCTAATATTATTTACGAATAAATGTCATCTCGTCTGTAACCTTTACTAACTTACGTCCAACTGCACGTTTAACTGCATTACCGCCCATAGCGTGATAATGATAAGTGCTATCAGATAGTTGCGTAAATTCTACATCTTGCGAGTCTGAACCTATATCATTGCTAAATCTTATTTTTGCTTTATTACCTTTTATACTGCATTTGGTTATCATCCATGTGCCATAAATACCATCACGCATATATCCGTGCATTTTGCCTAAAAAAGAAAAGCCTGGCACACTTATATTTTCTTCGTAAAGATTTAAATACATATTTACCCCTAATTCTTTACTAAAGAAATGTCCTTCGAACGGACGCTGTGCATGCACTGAGAATGCAAACAAAACTGATAAAAGAAAACTTATTAATATCTTCATCTTTTGCAAATTTGTTTTAATTAGGTGTTCATTATTATTTTATATTTGAAGTGCTTAATATGGATGTAGCTTAAAGGCTTGTTTGAGGGAGTATAACGGGCTATGTGACTGAAAATAAACATTAAAGATGCGCCATAGAAAGTGCTTCGAATGTAAAAATAATAGTATTGATTTATATAAATAATTTTGAATAAGTAAGTGCTCATAATTAAGTTAGAAAGGCACGGAAAGCCCCAAAGACTACAGTCCGTACTTAACCCTTAAGCATTTTCTAATTTAATTTTGTCCACTTACTTACCTACATATATAATTTAATTTTGAACACCTACTTAAAGATAAAACTATTGGCGCTATTCTTCTTTTTCATCACCAACGCGCAATATCATGGTGGTTGCCCCTATAGTTATGATATCACCATCATTAATCACACGGCGCTCGCGAGCTGATAATAATTCGTTGTGTAAAAAGGTACCTGTATTTGATGGAGCATCTCTTACCGTAATCACAGGCTCGCCCGTTGGCTTAATGCGTACATTGATAATGCAGTGAGTGGTATCCATACTAGGGTCAACAGTTTTGATAGCAGCATTGGCATTTGTACCTTTTACAAGCCTACCAACTACATTATCACCCTCATATAGCAATATTTCTTGCTTGAAATGGAATGCATTTTCAAGAACTATTAATCGGCCATACACAACCTCTTGCATAGTAGCTTCTTTTTCTGTATCGGTGGGTATTTGGGGTTGTGGTACACGTATTTTGAACTGTTTGTGACACTCTGGACACTCAAATACAAGTATACGACCAGCCTCGTATTTGGTTTCATCAAAGAGTATGGATTCGTCACATTTTGGACAACGTATTCGTTTCATTTTTATTTTGTTTTTGTTTCTCTATTTGAGATAAGTATATTAAAAAAAGGAACCAAGATGCCATGATATTCATTCTTGATTCCTTTATTATTCTTGTTTGTTTCTTATAGATTTTTGCTACTTTTCCTCCATTATCCAAGCTTCAGAAAATTGCTTATTTTGTTGGAGCTTTATAAGTGCTTGTTGAGCTTGTTGCTTGTTTTGATAATGTCCGCAAACAACTCTTACCATACTTCCGCGTTTATAGGGTTGTACTCCTTGTATGCCTTGAGCTTTAAGTTTGCTTGACATTGCTTGAGCATTGTCGGCAGTTATGGCACTTGCTAAAACAATAGTATAATGCGCTGTTGCAGATTTATCTGCTGCTTGCTGAGTGCTTACATCTGTACGTTGGGCAACGTTTGTAGGAGAAGCATTCTCTTTATTTTCACTGATAAGAGTAGATTTATCAGCATCTTCCATCAAATTGATTGGCTTTTCATTATTTGCAGCGTACATTAATTGTACTTGCTGGTTATGAGCGGCTTGCTGTGTTGATGAATTAAATAGCTGCTGATATAATACAGAAGCTGTTTGTGCTCCTTTTTCGTGTGTATCTCCTACTGGTACAGCCCAAATAAAGTAAAAGAATACAGCTATTACTGCGGCAGCAACGTAATTTACAAGTTCTCTATTAAGCGTAATGGTGTAATTCTTTTCACTACGATGCAAACGAATTTTACGTTTCTTTTCCTTCGCTATGGCTTTTTCTTGCTCTTCTGCTTGAACTGTATGCTTTACAGCAGCAACGTTTACTGCATCTAAACCATAGAGTTCTGGAGAAAGAACACCTGCTTCGCATGGAATAAAATTATAAGATCCCTCTATGCTCATAATGAGTTTGCCTATGCCGTCAAACTCGTACTCGCCTTTCTCTTGCAACTCATTTTTTAATTGCATTACTGCATCGTCTATGAGTTTTAAAGTTTCGGAGTAATCGGTTCCATAAACTTGCATATACGACTGAACAAGCAACCCATCATTTAATGTGAGCTGCGAATTAAAGCCTACACTACGATAAGGCGGCAAGAACAACTGTTCGTCGCTAACATAGCGTGCAGGAACATATTGCGTAACAAAGCCTCCAAGACCTGGAACTATTACACAATCATGTTTCAACATCAAGCATTCAATATGTCTAGAGAGTTCAATCATACTGCAAAGGTAGTGCTTTATTTTTAATATTTAAAGCACCTGAACATGTTTTTACATGTAAATATTTTATAAAAATGTTATGCAAAAAATTACATATATATTTAAGTCGTTGTATTTCATATAATTACAAAATACAACGACTTAAAATGCAAAATATTAATTTTCTAAAAACGTTAAAAGCTATCCCCTTATACAAGATTTTTATGTAATCGCTATTGGCTTTAAGGACGTGGAAGTTTCAGTTTCATACCTACAACAATCGTATTGGCATCTTTGATATTATTGTATCTTATTATACGTTCTGCGTATTTATCTGACCCATAATATCTGCGAGCTATTCGATACACATTATCCCCCACTACTACAACATGGGTATTGGGAACAACACTACACGGCTTGCCTGCTTGTTCTTCTGATTTATTATCTTTATTGCTGCTCTTTAAGTTTTTGCTTACTACATCTTGCGCACCTTGCGTTTCTTGTATTTCTTGCGTAGATGTATCTGCACGCTTATTTGAGATTGCAGTATCGTTTTGCGTAGAAACTCGCTGGTTTGAAGTATCATTTACGATAGGCATAGTCTGTGGAGTGTCTATTTTTTTGTTTGTTTCTATCGCATCTGTTTCTCCACAATGTGGACATAACATACGATAATAACCAGCAAAGTAACTTAATGTCATCAAAATAGCTAGTCCGAATAGTAGAGCAACTATTTTCCACCAATTGCGCTTTCGCGGAGACGGCACTTCGCCATATACATATCCTTGGGTAGAATTACTTTCTGATGTACTACTATTATGCTTTGCAGAAGTACCTGATAACGAGTGGAGAACAGAAGCAGACTCTGACTGCAACAGATTTTGTTTTTCTTTATCCCCTTTTACATTTTGTTGTTGTTCTGCTGCTTGCTTATCTACACCTCCATCACGCTTACTGTCTTCCACACTATCGTCTGTACTATCTGAAGCGTTCGTACAATCTGAAATGACTGAAGATTGCTGTTGCTTATCTAAAGATCTATCAGAAGAATTTTGTGTTTCAACTACACTTTCTGTTTCTTCTGTGCTTTCGTTTTTAAGTTCCTTGTTTATAGACTCTGAAGATTTATGTTCGATATCAAGAAGTTCATTTTCTTCTTCGCTCTCTAATATATCAATACAATCTTCGTCGGTTTCGCTTTTTTCATCATTGCCTTCAGCATCGGAGGATTCAGTTTCCATTTCTTCATCTATCTCTTCAAACTCTCTTGTATCAGTATCCTCATTAAGGTCTACAGCCTCAAAATGAGCAAAAGGACGATTTATCAATTCCTTCATTGCTGCATCCGGAGTAAATGAGATTTTTGTGTGTCCGCTAATTTGGAAACGTTCGCCAGTGTTAATATTAACGCTTTCTCGCTCACTTACAGCTATCAGCTTAAATGTTCCGAGACCTTTGATTTTTACAAATTTATCCTCTTCAAGCCCTTGTTCTACCACATCAAAAAAAGTGCGCACAAAGTTTTCGGCTTCAGAATGACTGATGCCTTCACGCTGTTCTATTATATCTGCGAAATCTTGTATTCCTAACTTTCTTTTCATGAGTGGTTATATAATGATTTGTCCTTTGCCTTTCTTACTTTACTTTTTCCTTTAATATTGCACTTGGTTTAAAAGACAATGCTAATTTAGGAGGTATAAGTTTTCGTTTTTTGGTAGCTGGATTTACAACGACACGTTCCATCTTCTTTTTTACTTCAAATACTCCAAATCCTTGAATAGCAAACGATGTATTATCATCAAGCCTATCACCAAAATCTTTTACAAAACCATTGACTATGACTTGAACATTCTTCGTTGTCATTCCCAACCTTGCAGACAATGTATTGATAAAATCTTTATTATTCATACTTAAACTAGCAAAATAACTTTTTAATCCAAGATTTTCCCGTATAGATCAAACTCTTCAGAATCAATAATTTTTACGTTGTAAAAGTCACCTATAACCATAGGTTCGTCTGCACTGCGTTTTATCAAAACTTCGCAATCCACTTCGGGCGAATCTGCCTCTGTACGACCTATATAGTATTCGCCTTCTTGACGATCAATAATAACCTTTTGAACACTACCAATCTTCTCTTCTGAAAGTTCAGTTGCAATATCTTGTTGTAGCAACATTAACTTTTCAAGTCGCTCTTCCTTTACATTCTCTGGTACATCATCTTCATAATGTTGCGCAGCGTAGGTACCTTCTTCTTCACTATATGCAAAGGCTCCCATTCTATCAAAACGAACTTGACGTACAAACTCCAAGAGTTCATTAAAATCTTCCTCTGTTTCACCTGGGAAACCAACCATTAATGTTGTACGAATGCAAATATTGGGTACTTCGCAGCGCATTGTTCTTATCAAATCAATGGTTTCGGCTTTTGTTATATGACGTTGCATGCGCTCTAAAACATTATCTGATATATGTTGCAATGCTATATCAAGATAATTGCAAACATTATCATTTTCACGCATTACGCGTAAAAGATCAAGAGGGAAATGGGTTGGGTATGCATAATGCAAACGTATCCATTCAACACCAGGAATAGCAGCCATTTGCTCTATCAGTTCTGGCAAACATTGTTTGTGATACAAATCTATACCATAGAACGTAAGTTCCTGTGCTATAACTTGGAACTCTTTTACGCCTTTCGCCACTAAATTACGAACCTCAGATAAAATATCTTCCATGCTGCGACTTTTGTGTTCTCCCGTTATAATAGGTATCGCACAATAAGCACATTTTCTGTTGCAACCTTCTGATATTTTTATGTATGCATAATGCTGAGGAGTTGTTATTACATGGTCATCATGAACTTCGTTTTCAGTTTCAGAATCGCATAATTCCTCTATCAACTCATCCCAATTAAATTTGCCATAGAACTTGTCAACCTCAGGTATCTCTGCCTTGAGCTCATCCATATAACGCTCAGACAAACAACCCATCACATACACTTTTTTTAGTTCACCATCAGACTTTAGCTGGCATAGTTCAAGTATTTCGTTTATACTTTCTTCCTTTGCCGAAGCAATAAAGCCACAAGTGTTTATTACAGCAACATCGCCATGGGTTGTTTCTGGATTATGGTAAGCCTTTATACCATTATCTAAAAACTTAGTCATCAACTTTTCAGAATCAACTAAATTCTTAGAGCATCCCATTGTTATTATATCTACTATATGTATAGGATTGGATTTTACAATTCTTTCCGACTTCGACATTATTAATAAATTACGCTTAAAGATGTTTTATATAATGCTTAAAGTGTTTTATATGGCACTAAAAGATGCTTTATATGACGCTTAAGATATTTTTGTATGACGCTTATGATGCTTTGTATGAAACGCTTAAAGATGCTTCGTTTTTTAGCAACTCGGTAGATTTATGCTGTAAATGCATTTAACATTCAAATCTGAATATAAAATTACACAACAACAGATAATGTCATACCACACCGAATCACAAACTATATCTACATATTTGTACCCTCAAATAAAGAAGCTACAAATTCTTTACAATTAAATGGTTGTAAATCTGTCATTTTTTCTCCTAAGCCTATATATTTCACCGGCACTTTCAATTGATGAGAAATTCCGATTACAACACCACCTTTTGCAGTTCCATCCAACTTTGTTATGGCTAAAGACGTAACATCTGTTGCTTTAATAAACTGTTTTGCTTGCTCATAAGCATTTTGCCCAGTGCTTCCATCCAATACCAACAGTATTTCATGTGGAGCATCTGGAACAACTTTTTGCATTACCTTTTTAATTTTTGTTAGCTCGTTCATCAAACCAACCTTATTATGTAAGCGACCTGCTGTATCAATCAATACAACATCAGCATTCTGAGCAACAGCAGAGTTTACAGTATCATACGCAACACTTGCAGGATCACTTCCCATTTGCTGTTTTATTACTGGTACACCTACACGCTCGCCCCAAATAACGAGTTGTTCTACAGCAGCAGCACGAAAAGTATCAGCAGCACCTAACACAACTTTCAAGCCCGCTTTCTTAAATTGATAAGCAAGTTTGCCAATCGTTGTTGTTTTGCCAACACCATTAACACCAACAACCATAATAACATAAGGCTTTTGACAAGTACTATCAAGATCAAAGCCCTCTACCTCGCCATTACCACTTTTGGTAAGCAAAGCTTCAATTTCTTCTTTAAGAATAGTATGGAGTTCTGATGTACTTACATATTTGTCACGTGCCACACGATCCTCTATTCTATGAATAATATCAATCGTTGTATCGGCACCTACATCTGAAGTGATAAGGATTTCCTCCAATTGGTCAAGCACATCATCATCCACTTTACTCTTACCTGCTATGGCACGAGTAAGTTTACCAAAGAAGCTACTCTTTGTTTTTTCAAGTCCAGCATCAAGAACTTCTTTTTTTTCTTTTTTTGAGAATATGCTAAAGAAACCCATATCCGAAGTTATTTTTTAATGTTATTATGTATAAACGTAAAACTCTTATTGTTATAGCCCACAAAGGCCTTACATATATTATTGTATAATACTCCAAAATATTTCTGCAAACTTACAAAAAAATCATGAGAAAGAGGAAACAGTACACAAAAAAGTCCCATCTCAGTTAAAACAAAAAGAAAGCAAAAGCTGATATACAAAAAAGTCCCCTCTCAGCTAAATAGTTGAAAGGGGAATATAAAATAATTTGTAAAGTTGGCGGCGACCTACTCTCCCACGGGT
>CAKQOG010000003.1 GCA_934255485.1 uncultured Prevotellamassilia sp.
TTATTTTATAGTCCCCTTTCAACTATTTAGCTGAGAGGGGATTTTTTGTATATCAGCTTTTGCTTGAAGTAATTAGAAGTAGAACTCATAAAGGACCTTCTTAGTTGCAGAAACATTGTTGGCTTCCTCTCCAGGCTTAAAAGATGATATGGGCGGCGACCAATTGTTAAACGAGAGTTCAGCTTGGGATGCTCCTGAATGGGCAGCAGACGAAGACTAAACTTTGTAAGTTGAACTTTATCCGATTATTTAGAGCGAGTGTTTCGATATAGCAGATTTATTGTATCGAAACGCTCGCTTTCGTTTTATATATAGTTCTAATAAATTATTGATTATAAAAGAGTTTTAGAACTATCTAACATTTTGTATCATTTTTATTTTGGGGGGGTAATAATATCACTAAATTTGCAAAATCAAGATAAAATAATTTCGAGTTCGAATAAATAGGAAGTTTTCCCTATTTATTTGGATTTATTTGAACGCAAATAAGGTCTTTATTTCTAATATAATTACAAACTCTTAATAATTGTTATGTTATGAACAAACTCATGCTTTTAATGGCATGCTTTTGTGGGATGGTTTTGCAGGCTTTGGCAGGAATCGAAGTCAGTAATACTTTACCTACCAATGGTAAGCCAGAACATCTGTACACGATGGTGAGTGGAAATGGTATATATGCCAATGGCTTGACAGGTACCACGAAGACAGAATCGAAGTACGGACAGTTTGCTTTCTATGCAACGGGTACTACAGGTCAGTACTTGATGTATAGTTACACAGCAAAGAAGTGGGTAACTTATACCCAAGGTGGTAGTTACGCCAATCAGAAGAATTTCGTGAAGATGTCTGAAATGAAATCTGAGACATCCAAGTTTATTGTCAAGGAGTACACAAGTGGCTTGTATGAATTGCAACCTATAACAAGCAGTGGTAGTGGTGATAAGTATTTAAACTGGAATGGTGGTATTGGTAGCAACCCTTATGATAATGAGAACGTTACTCTTGGACTATGGCAAGATAATGGTGCAAAGGATGGTGGTAGCCGTTGGGTATTTTCAGAGGTATTGCCACCTGCTGAAGGTGCTATCCCTCAGTTGCCAACAAACTTAAGTCAGATACAAGCAAAGTATGGCACGGCTACTTATGATGTGGCAGTTCTTTACCCAAAACAGCAAGATGCTGTAGGCAAAGCACAAGTGGCGCAAGACGAAGATGGTAAAGTAATCACTTTGTACAACAATGTGTTGGCAGCTTCTTTCGTTAAAGAACGTAATTATTTGTGGTTCGGTGGTTCAAAGGCAATGAATTTACAAGCAGGTACGGAGCCTTTTACAATTGCCTTTGGAACAGGATATTCAGTGCCAGCAAGTGCAATGACACTCATAAGTGTGAATGTGGTAGATACAGTTGCTACTGCTAATGCTGTAGGTGGTGCAGAACACTATGCTGGTAAAGCAATCGTTGCAAATTACGAATACACATATAACAGTAAGAAACTCGAAGTGCTTTGGAGAGCTGTATTGCGTGATGGTAGTCACTATTTGCGTACCGAGATGGAACTCAAGGGAGACAACGTTGATATGTACAATGTTATACCTCTTATCTATAATGTTGATACAAAGGCAGCAGGTTCAAAACCACATGTTGTTGGCAACACACGCGGTGCCGTGCTAATGTCTGATAAAATATTTGCAGGTCTTGAGCATCCTACAGCTTATAACACAGTGGGCGAAGACACAGGCAATGAGGATAAATATGATCTTACTAAGACCTACGATGACGTTGCTCTTACTGCAGCATCGTGGACTGATATGGAAGATTCGTTAGTTCCTGCACGTATAAAGGAAACAACAGGCAAAGAGCCAAGTGACATCCGTGAGTACACTAAGGAAGGTTATGAACTTGAAGAAAATCAAAAGGTACAAGTAACACTCACTTATACAAGTGGCAACCACAAGTTGTATATAGGTGGTGTGGATATGTATTCTTCTTTAGCCTCGAATATAGATGCAAGTGACTACCACATGGGTTATACAGGTAGTGTTCACAACAAGAATGTGTATACATTTATAGCTCCAGCTAAAGGCACATACACTATTCGCTTGATGCTTGATGGTGTAAGCGAAAGTATTGATGCTTCAAGTAAGTTGAGTGTAAAAGTGTTTACACCAAAAGAAGGCGCTATAATTACTAACGATATTGTTCCTATCAAGGGACGTTGGAGTCGTAATACAACACTTGCTGAAGGTGAAACGTGGAAGATTAGTGCAGTTGTAGGTCTTGTTGCTCAAGGTCAAGCTCGCCGTTCGTTCTTAGCATACTCAGAACGTGAACGTGCAGTACCTTGGCGTGCAAACCCAGCATATATAAGTTGGTACGAATTGAATATTAATCGCAACAATGCTGCTCCAGGCTCTGAGCCTAACAATATGACTGCAAATCAAGTGCTTGACGTTGTATCTCATTGGTACGACAAACTTTACACTCCATTTGGTGTTGCTCCTAATAGCTTTGTAATTGATGATGGTTGGGACAGTTATGGTGAATGGAATTTCCATGCAGGTTTCCCCCATGAAATGCGTGATATTAGTGCAGTTGCAGCAAAGATGAATGCAGGTGTAGGTGCATGGTTAGGTCCAGTAGGTGGCTACGGACAGAGCGGAACATACCGTCGCAATTATTGGAACCAAAACGACCGTGGCGGAATGGTATTGAGCAATCCTAAATATTATGCAGCATTTAAGAAAGCTGCTACTAATCTTGTAAATAATCAAGGAAAGAAGAATGATGGTACGGGGAGTTTCCAATTCTTTAAGTTCGATGGCATTTCTGCACAATTCTCTGCAACAGGACCTGACGAAGGCGATACGGGTAACGAAAATGCAGAAGGTATTATTCGTTTGGAACGTTATGTTCGCGAAGAACTCAAACGCGATATATTCTTTAATACCACTGTAGGTACATGGGCTTCTCCTTTCTGGTTCCACTATACAGATGCTGTATGGCGCCAAGAAAATGACTATGGCACAATTGGCGACAACAAGATAGATCGCGAAAACTGGATAACTTATCGTGATCGTCTTGTATATCAAAACTTCGTAAAGAATAGTCCTATATGTCCTATTAATACCTTGATGACTCATGGATTTATTCTTTCAAAATTTGGTGCGGTAAGCAAGAATATGGATTATGAGGCTGCTCGCCGTGAGTTGCGTTGTGCATTTGCGTGCGGTAGCGGTATGGTAGAGCTTTACAACGATTATGCTCTTATGAACTCAATCCAAAATGGTCAGCTTTGGTCAGATTTGGCAGAGTGCATTAAGTGGCAAAAGGCCAATGCAGATGTATTGCCTGATGCACACTGGGTAGGCGGCAATCCTTGGACAGGAAGCAAGGCCGAAGTTTATGGTTGGGCTTCTTGGAATGGTGAGAAAGCTACATTTACCCTCCGCAATGGTAGCAATAGTTCACAATCAATCAAACTTACCCTTCGTGAGGCATTAGACATTCCTGCAAGTGTAAAGACTTCGGTTGTGCTTCGCAAAGCATTCATCGACCAAGTAGCACTTGAAGGTCTTACAGAAGGTGAGGCTATTGATATCGATCAACAACTCACTTTGACATTGCCAGGTAGCAGTGTATATGTATTTGATGGACGTGACAAAAACACTACTGAAGTTAAAGTTTCTGCCATCAATACCAACAATGACACTTACACCCTATATGCTGGTGAAACAACAGGTGTGCAAACAACTCTTGCTCCTGAGAAGGTAACCAATAGAATGCTCGAATGGAAATCTTCAGACGAAAACGTAGCAACTGTTTATAGTGGTTTGATACGTGCCATTAAGGTAGGTGAGTGCAACATTATAATTACTGCCAACGATGGTAGTGGTGTAACCAAAACCATAAAGGTTGTTGTTGCTGAAAAGCCCGAAGAGCCTTATAACACAAACTTCGATAAGAAAGCTGCTGCCACTCGTTCAGACCGTAAGATTACTACGATTAACTTTAAGGCAGGCAGTGGCGAAAACAAAGCTATCAGCATCTCTAACTTTACCCCTTACATGGATATGACTTCAACAGTACTTACTTGTGAGCCAGGTGAAGAAATTAGCAGTTCTATCGTGTTTACAGGTTCTTGGATGCATGGATATGTATATATCGATACAAATAAAGACCAAAAGTTTTCATACAACGAAGGCAAAACAGATCAGCAAAATACTGAGGTATATAGTTTTGGTTTCTATAGTGGCGATTTCAACAACGCTGCAAGTGGTGTGAACTCTAAAGGTGAAACCATCACTGGTTCAAGCCGTAACTTGGGTAGCACCGTAACCAACCCAGTGTTTAAAGCTCCAACAACTCCTGGCACTTATTGCATTCGTTTCAAACTCGACTGGAATAGTATCAATCCTGGTGGACAAGTTGCAGCAGATGGCACTTGTACTGGTGCAAATGGTATCCTTGCCAATGGTGGAGGTATCATAGACATGACACTTAAGGTAGGTAATGAAACAGATAAATTCAATATTACCAATGCAGGTTATGCCACATTCTATACATCAGATGCATACAAAATGCCAAAGGGTGTAACTGGTTATACCATCACATCAACCAAGGAAGACCATTTGATAGCAGAGCCAACCTATCCAGAGGAAACGCTCGTACCTGCAATGACTGCACTTATTGTTAAGGGTGCAGAAGGTGAATATACATACGAACCTGTCATTTCTTCACAAACTGCTATCATTGGCAACAAATTGCATGGTACAGATGCAGAGGAAACTACTCACGTTGATGGAAACAATGTAAAGTACTATAAGTTTGCTTACAATCAGTCTGGTGATAAACTCGGTTTCTATTGGGCCAACGAAACAGGTGCTGCCTTTACCAATGGTGCACACAAGGCATTCCTTGCACTTGATTTCTCAACTGCGCAAAGTCAAATGCGTGGTTTCTCGCTCAATGACTTGTTTGGTGGTATCACCTCTATCAACAACGCTGTAAATACTAACAACGCTGTTCTGCGTATCTATGACATCAACGGACGTATTGTTAACAATATGAATGGGCTTTCAAAGGGCATTTACATTGTTAATGGCAAGAAGATGATTAAGTAGGTGTTCAAAATTCATATCAATCAATGCAGAACATGATTATATAAAAAAAGTAGATGCTAAAGTGTTTATGCACTTTTAGCATCTACTTCATAAATGAAATAAAAAACATAAGATGAAGAAAAATTATATAGCCCCCACTTCTAATATAATTCAGCTTGAAGCAGAAGGTAAACTTCTTAGTGCCTCTATAGAGTTTGGATATAATAACGAATATACAGATAGGGAACAACTCTCTAATCAAAAGTCTGAAGGGTGGAGTAGCGACACCTGGACAGACAACGAATGTGAATAAGCATACCTTATAATTAAAAACGAACCTTGTCAAATCTGCAAGCATTAAGGCCAAAAGGCCTGATGCTTGCAGATTTGGCATTTATGGGATAATATTTAACTATTTGATGAAATTAACTATTCGGGGGGGGTAAATGAATATATATAACGCGAGTTCGGGATAAGGAACGCAAAAAATAAATAGGGTAATCCTTATCCCGAACTCGCGTTATGAATATTTTGGCTGCAATGGGGGCGTATTGCTTCTTTTCTACCAAGCCTCATGTCAGCTTTGACTATGAGATTCACCCATCTGACGGGCAACTTGTAATTTGGCAATAAAATAAACTTACATAATTTTGACAGGTGACCATTTTATGGCCACCCTTTGTAGGTTGGATGTTTTTCTGCTCTTTACTTTTTAGAATATTATCTCGAACTCGCGTTAATACTTACTCCTTGCTAAACATTTTATATGCTTTTAAAGTGTTTAGCGAGCAGTAATTATTTTATATTAAACAAATGCATTTATCCTGATTTTTATTGTTTCTCTACTAATTGTGATTTTTTTATTTGGGGGGGGGTAATTAAAAATCATTAAATTTGTAAAATCAAGATAAAGAATTTGATTTTAAGTCTGATTATTATCTATTTCTAATATTATTACTAACTCTAATATGGTTATTTTATGAACAAACTCATGCTATTAATGGCATGCTTTTGGGGCATAGTTCTATCGGCTTTAGCAGGGATCGAAGTCAGTACAACGTTGCCTTCGGAAGGTACGCCAGAGCATCGTTACACGATGATGAATGCTCAAGGTTATTATTGTAACCAAACGACATCGCCTACAAAGAATTCTAGTAACTTTGCAAAGTTCGCATTTTATGCAAGTGAAAAAGGAGAACAGAGTTATTATGTTTATAATGAAACTGCTAAAAAGTGGTTGAGCTATGAGCAAAAGGCAAGTTATAGTGCAAGAACGGGTTTCGTACAATTGGTAGATACGAAAGAAAAAGCTCAGCCATTTAAGTTTACCGAAATCAATGGTGGGGCATACGAAATACAGCCTTATAAAACAAGTGGAGTTGCAAGTATCTATTTAAATTGGTATCAAGGCGTAGGTTCAAGCAATCCACAGGATGGTACAGTGTCATTAGGAGTGTGGAAAGATAACGGAACACAAGACAATGGCTCACGATGGACCTTTAAGGAGACAGGCATTCAACATGAATATACGCTTTTTAGTGATGGTATGCCAAGCGAGGCTGTTGTTACCATTAATGGTAAAGAGTTTAAGGGATTGAACGCTCAAGGAGGTCATAGCATTACACTCGAATCACTTGAGGCTAAGGATGTAAAAGTAAAAGTTGGTGGAGGTTATCTTGCCAAGGTTACTATAGATAATGCCAACTATCAAGTAGACGTTAAGTTTATTCAATTCTTTATTCCAACAGAAAGTGTAAGTGCAGAAAAGCAATACCCATATCTCCTACACATGCCTGCAGCGTATGTAAAGAAGACAAACGAAAACCTTTACTTCACCAAGAAACGTGGCGAAGCTGATAAGTTCATCTTTATACAGAAAGAGTATGGCAAATACTATATCTACGATGCTACTGCCAAATGCTACGTTTATTACACCGCAACTAAAAATGGTAATGTAACGAAATCTACAAGCAGCAGTTATGTAAAATACACAACAGAAGAAAATACAGCCAACACATGGCAGTTGCTCTACCTTTCGGACAATACAGTTGCAATTATTCCAAGTGAAATCGAAAATCCTACAACATCTTCTGCTTCATGGAACTTTACAGGTGGTGTAGACAATAACTGTGTGCTCAACCTTTGGACGGCAAGCGATGCTAATTCAGCGTGGGAAATCATCGACCCATCTGCAGGTTCTATGCCATGTGCAACACTTATGTATGCTAAGCCTGGTGCACAATACATTCACAAGTTGGTTACAAATAGCGGTGAAACAGTAACGGGAGTAGACTTCGACAAGATTACAACCCTTTCGCTCAAAGAAGATCGTCTTTCTGCGGGTAACAAATATAAGTATGTGGCAGGTACAGCCCCAGCTATTGAAGGTGAATATACATATACCATAAACCTAACAAATGCTGACAACGAAAAAACGCAGACAAAGGTTCGCCTCATAGTAAGTAATTTCCTTCAGTCGCCTACACCTATGATGGGTTGGCTCACATGGAACTGGTTTGCACGTGCTATCAGTCACGACAAGATGGTCAATATAGCCAAGGGCATGCAAAAATATGGTTTGATTGATGCAGGTTTCAACACCATTGTATTGGATGATGCTTGGGCTGAACAATCATCAGATAAGGCTGCATTAACCTTCGACCGCAACAAATTCCCTAAAGGAATAAGTGGTTTGAAATCAGAATTAAAGACAATTAATAGCAAACTAAAAGTAGGTATTTATAGCGATGCAGGTTCAATGACTTGCGAAAACTATCAACCAGGTTCATTTGGCTATGAAGCTAAGCACATTGAGTTGTTCAATTCATGGGGCATTGATATGCTTAAATACGATTACTGCAACAACCAAGCAAGTACAAAGGTTAGCTATTCTCAAATGGGCGATGCTATTGCAGCACTCAATGCAAAGCGCAAAGCCAATGGTGAAGTTCCGTTTGTATTTAATATTTGCGAATGGGGTAAAACCCAACCTTGGACATGGGGTGCAGAGGTTGGCGGATCAAGTTGGCGTGCAACGAGTGATGCACGTGAAGATTGGATAGGCAACAACTCTCGTCCTGGTGTAATAGCAGGTGTAGATGAAGTGCGCCGCTTGTGGATGTATGCAGGTGTAAACCGATTTAACGACCTTGATATGATGTGTATTGGCCTTCATGGTTTAGGAGGTCCGAGCAACAATACAGCCAGCCATCAAGTTAATGGAGGCAAAATACAAGGTTTGAACGATGCACAAGCACGTTCGCAGATGTCATTGTGGTGTATGTTTGCAAGTCCGTTATCTTTAACTTGTGACTTACGCGAAAAACCACAAGGTGAGGCAAACTCAGGACAAACAATGCCAACCCCGTTGATTACAACCGAGGATATCAAAACGCTTACGAATAAGGAAATTATTGCAATCAATCAAGATGCTCTTGGCCAACAAGCAGAGTATATGGAGTCGCTCTCAACGGGCAAGACAAATTATTCGCAAACAGGTTATGATGTGTATGTTAAAGACTTGGTAGGCGGTCGTATAGCAGTGTCTGTAACCAATCGTGGCGGCTCTGCAGTGGATGTTCCAGAACTTGCTCTGACAGACCTTTATCTCAAAGCAAACACGCAGTATGTATGCCATGAAATATGGTCGAATACCAATAATACAATTGAGAACAAACTAACAGTGGGTAAGCTCGGAGCTTACGAAACCAAAGTATATGTTTTGTCTCAAGAGCAAAAGTTCAAGATTACAAAAGCGGGATATGCCACCTACTACACGTCAAATGCATACGCTATGCCCAAAGGTGTAACTGGCTACATTGTTACTGGAACCAAAGACAATAACTTAGTAGCTAAAGCCTATTATCCCGAAGAAACAATTGTTCCTGCTAATACAGCACTCGTATTGAAAGGGGCAGAAGGCGAATATAGCTACATTCCAACTCTTTCGTTGCAAAGTGCAGTTGCAGACAATAAATTGTATGGCTCAGATGTAGAGTGTGTTACTTATGTAGCCGGAACTAATGTAAAGTATTACAAGTTCTCTTACAATCAAAGCGGTGAAAACCTTGGTTTCTATTGGGCCAACGAAATAGGTGCAGCCTTTACCAATGGTGCGCACAAGGCATATCTTGCACTTGATTTCTCTACAGCACAAAGCCAAATGCGTGGTTTCTCAATGAGCGATTTGTTTGGTGGTATCACCTCTATCAATGACATTGTAAAGGCAAACGATGGCTCTCAACGCATCTACGATCTTAACGGACGTAGCATTAGCAGTTTAGATGGCCTTTCAAAGGGTGTTTACATTGTCAATGGTAAAAAAACTATTATAAAATAACCCATTTATAAGTAGGTGCTACAAGTAGCACTTATGTCAGATTATAAGTTTTACTTATAGCACCTACTTTTTTTAAGAACAATCAGATGAAAAAAGTATATTCTGAACCTACATCAATTACCCTCCGTCTTGAAACGGAAAACAACATCCTTAACAGCTCAATAGAGTTTGGTTATAACAATGAATATTCAGATCAAGACCAACTCTCTAATCAGAAAACAGACGATTGGAGTAGCGACTCTTGGACTAATGATGAAGATGAATAATCGTCCTTTAAATATTTTATAAGGGTTCGATAAAAAATTGCAAGCATTCAGATAAAAGTATCTGATACTTGCAATTTTTTGTTTTATATACCTTGTACGAATAAGGTAATGCTTCATTGAGTGTGGCTCGAGATGCAAAAGTTCTGAAAACTGTATACTAAAGTTTTCAGAACTTTTGTGTTTTATGCCATAAAGTGTATTATCTCACCTCAATCACCGAACTGCTTCCGCCAGCTTGCTTGCGGAGGATGATTTGTGGCGATATTTGTGAGCGTATTTGTTCGGTATGACTGATTACACCCACCTTGCGACCTTGTGCGTTCTCAAGGTTAGAGAGGGCGAGCATAACGAGGTCGAGCGAGTCGCGGTCAAGATTGCCAAATCCCTCGTCTATGAAGAGCGAACCTATCATGAGGTTAGAACTTGAAAGCGAAGCTAAGCCTAAGGCAAGTGCAAGCGAAACCACAAAAGTTTCGCCGCCAGAGAGCGAAGTGACGTAGCGATGTTCATCAAACATGTCGTGGTCAATGATTTCGAGCGTCAGAGTCCCTGGGATATTGTGCAACTCGTAGCGAGGCGAAAGTTGGCGTAAATGGTAGTTAGCATGCTCCACCAAGTAGCGGAAGGTGTAGCTCTGTGCCAAGGTACGGAACTTTTTGCCATCGGCCGCACCAAATAGGTCGCGTAGCCTTGCCCATTCCTTTGCATTGCTTTCTGCCGCATCAAGGTTTTGTTGAAGGGCAGCAGCATGTTCCACGCAGAGTTGATGTGCATAGATTTTAGCCTCCACCTTTTTAAACTCATCCTCGGTGTTACTAAGTAGCGTTTGTGCACTATTAAGTTCCTCTTTTATTGTTGTGCTAAGGGCTAAATAGTCATCTACATTATCCAGCACCGAAGCATGGCTATCGGCAAGCATAGCATCGTTGTTGGGTGTTGTAAGATTGATAACTGATCCATCGGGCATCGTAATGCCGTCTTCTTGCTGTTGCTTATCAAACTTGCTCTGAATGTTAGGGCGGCTACTATCTGCTTGCAGTGTTTGCAGGGCCTTGCGTGCTTGTTGTAAGTTGTTTTGAGCCAATATGCGCTTTTCTTTAAGGGCATCAAGGTCAGCACGGAGTTTCTTCCAATCGGTAGAAGCAGTGAATAGTTTGTCGAGCTCGGTAAACTGTACAGGCGAGTGTGTGCCATTGTAGCGCAGTATCATGAGGTCGAGTTCTTGCTGTTTCTCTTGTTGTTGGCGCTGACTGTCAAGTCGGGTTTTAAGCAGATTGTCGCGTTTACCCTCAAGCGAGTGTAGTTTTCCTTGCAATTCCTGGAAAGTGGTGCGCACTTGTTGTTCCGCTTTGCGAGCCTCTTCAATAGCCTTTTCAAGAACTTCAGCCTCTTTTTGTGGAGTAGTGTCGCCCATCACCCGCTTTAGTTCTTCGCGTTTGCCGTTAAGGTCTTCGCGTATGGCATCGCGGTTTTCACGGCAGTGAGTCACGTGTTTTTGTTCCTCCACCACGTTAGCTTCAGCGCTCTTAATCTCCTCGTATAACAGCGCCTCAGAGCGTTCCTTATCATCAAGCGTATGGCATGTTTGGTTCCAGTCGGTATGCAAATTGGTTAGGCGCATACGCAGTCCGTCTGAGTTGTTCTTCCATTCAGCAAACCACCCCGAAAGGGTAATCATCTCGTCAAGGTCAGTGTATAGTTCTGAGCATGCACGGTCTGAAAGGTTGATAGTTTGCTGCAAATCCTCCGAAGCAGCAGCGGCAATATGTGCTTCAGTGCGCACTTTATCAAGATAAGTGCGGTTGTTACCCATCAACGTGTCGAGTTGGCTTATTTCCTCGTTTAGGCGGTTGATGTGTGCCTGGTGGAAGTTGTAAGTTTCAAGTTCTTGGTCGGCTTGGTCGGCAGCCCGTGTAGTGTTGTCAATGAGCAACTGGATCATCATGCGGCGAGCATCACGATTAACTGTAGCCGAGCAGTCAGAGAACGAACTATCGAGGTATGCACACGCTTTCCACTCCTCCACATCAGCCTCTTGTCTACTCTTAAGGTCGGCCAGCGCCTGCTTATCAGCATTGATGCGAGCAGCATCGGCTGCAAGTTCCTCGCGCAACGATGCAAGACGAGCACGTTTCAGTTGCAAGTCTTGTTGCAAGTTAGCATACTCCTTGGTCATGTTGCTCAAGAGTTCACCCAGTTCGCGCTCAGTTTCTGTATGATAAGGATGGTGCGTAGCACCGCATACGGGACAAGCAGCACCTTCTTTCAGTTGCTTGCGAAGGTTCACAATGTTTTGCGATTGACTAAGCGTGTATGCTGTTGAAAATCGCATATATGCCTCTTCAGAACTACGAACCTCAATTTCGAGTTTTTGCGCCAAAATTTGCTTTTGCGCCAACTCCGTTTCCTCACGTTTTTGCTGTGCCACCTTTTCAGAGATATGTGCATATCCATCAGAGATGTGTTGCCACAAAATAGCGGCACGTTCAAGTGCAGCCAAGCGGTTGCGGTTGTCGGCAGCCGACTTTTGTAGTTTAGCAGAGTCGTGTCCTTGGTTAGTTTGTCGGTGTATGAGCAGTTCGCTTTTTAGGGCATTAAGCTTAGCCTGGTTGTTGTGTTGCTCTTGTTCAGCCTTGTCGCCTTGTGCGCGTAGTTCCACCAGTTTCTTTTGCAACTTAGTTTGTTTGTCGTGGCTCTCAACGTTGCGTTGTGTCTCAGAAAAGAGCATTGAGAGTTTATCCTTAATAAGGTCGAACTTCTCAAACATGGTGCGATGCGCCTCGAGCGATTGCTTGTGCAGTTGCATTTGCTTAATAGTAGCCGTAACATTGTTGAGCTTTTCTTGCGTAGCGCGTAGGGTGTTTTGTCGGTTTTCAAACGTGCGTTCTGCCGTTGCCAATTGCTCTTCAAGGCGTTGAAGTTGCTCTGTAGCCACTTTAATTTCACCCATCAAGGTGTGTCCGCGGTTAATGGCAGGGCGTCTCACCTCAAGTTGTTTTTCAGCATCAGCACTGCGCTCTTTAGCAATGTCGAGTTTGGCACTTTGTTGTTCAAGATAGTGCCGAGCTTCCTCAAGAGCCGATGTATTTTCTGCCTCGTTGTTTTTTAGTTTTTCGATGTCGGCAATGCGCATCTTTATTTCTTGATAGAGCGGTTGCATAATGGTAAGCGAGTCGTAGCGTTCAAGTTTCATCTCGTCACCACGTGCCTCCATGCAAGCCTTGGTAGCCTCGTTATAAACCTTTTCGCTCTCCCCAACCAATTTCGATGCTTTACAGAAGTTGTCAATCCAATCAAGCTGTTTCTCCATGCGCTTGATATCGTTGCTGGTGTTCTGTTTTGAGGAGTTAAGCAGTTGCAAGCGTTCCTTTTGCTCTGCCAATGTCTGTTCATCCAACTGGTCGTGAAGCAACCCATTCATCTCGTTTTTAACAGCATCAACCTTTGCGTCAGCCTCTTGTGCAAGGCGATAAATTTGTATGCTGATGTCGCTATAAACCTCGGTACCCGTAAGTTTTTCGAGCAAGGCAGCCTTGTCGTTGGTTTTAGCACGCAAGAAGTTGGCAAACGAGTTTTGCGCCAATATCACTGTGCGCGTAAATTGGTCGTAGTTTAAGCCAATAGCTTGGTCAATGCTCTTTTGTATGTCGGTTTTGTCAACAACCTCTTTGCGTGGCGCAAGCATTTTCAGCGTGCGTTCGGGAGTATCGTATGTGCCTGTGCGTTTAATGCGTATGGTCCATGTGGCCTCATAGCGTTCGCCGTCGGCTGTTGAGAAAGTAACACTTACGCCCCCCCTTTTTTGTCCGCGGCGCAAGATGTTGGCAGTGCTTTTAGCCTGAATTTGTTGTGCCTTGTCAGTAACAAGTTCCATTTCTTCGGGCAGAATTTTTTCGATATTCTCAAATCGTGGAGCCTTGTTGTAGAGTGCCAAGCATATAGCATCGAGAATTGTGCTCTTGCCCGATCCCATATCGCCAGTAATGGCAAATAGGCCAGCAGAGCGCAGAGGTTCTTCGGTAAAATCAATGGTTTGTTCCCCCTCAATCGATGTAAGATTACAGAGAACTATTTTTTCTATTTTCATTGTGAACAGAATTGAATGTCACACCTTTTTATATATCAGAGATTGAGATGGCACGTCGCCTATTCTTTAGCTTTAACGGCAGCTTCTTCAGCCATTTTAAAGCGTTTAGCAAGTTCATCGGGCATATCGTTGTTAAAGCGTGCCTTAAAGAATTTTCGTGCCATATCGAAAGGCTCGATTGTCGACAACGTGTCGGCAGTAGCTTGTTTAGCATTGGCTTCCTTGTCATTTCCACCTCTTACGCGCACCATGCGACAGTAGTGAACAGCCTTGTCTTGTAGCGCCTCCATCACGTCGTGCAGCAAGGTTGGCTCGGGTTGTTTCTCCTCAATGCGTAGTTCCAAGTAGGGCCAAGTTTCGCCCGCATCACCCTTTTTGCGCTTAGGTAGTTGGGCTATTTCGTCGAATACCAGCGAGGCATCTATAGCCCGCCCGTTAGCTGGTATAGAGATGAGGCCACGCAATGGCGAGTAATCAATGTGCGAAATGGTGGTGTGCCCCTTTTCGTCGATAACCACACATTGCACACCATGGTTGTATGCCAATTCAGAGAATGACATGGGCAATACGCTCCCTGCATAGTACATATTGTTGCGAGCATCTACCCTTTGAGCCTTATGGATATGCCCCAATGCGGTGTAGCACACATCGTTGCCCACCACATTGGCCTCTACGCAGTCTTGTCCGCCTATAACAAGGCGTTCAGAGTGCTCGTTTTGGCAGATGTCGGCACCTGCGGCATAAAAATGAGCTGCAACCACTATGGGCAATCCCTTAAAGTCGGAGCGGTTGATGTGTTGGTGCAAACCATCAAAAAAGTAGCGCAATCCCTCCTCTGGAGTCAAGCCCAGTGGGTAGTCGCCACCGCGCAGATAAGGCACAGCCATACACACACAAGCCGCTTGCCCCGTTTGTCGGTCGGCCAAAGGCAGAAGGTAGTAGTCAAAGTCGGGTTCGCCTTTATCGTTGCAATGCACGGCGCCTCTCACATACACATTGTGTGTTTTGAGCAAGGCTGCTGGTGCCTCAAGTCTTCCTGCCGAGTCGTGGTTGCCAGCAGTAAGCACTATTTGCAGTCCAGGCACACACAAGGTGGCATGTAGCAAAAAGTCGTATAACAATTCCTCGGCAATAGCCGATGGGTTAGAAGTATCAAATATATCGCCCGATACGATAAGGGCGTCGGGTTGTTGCTCTTTCAGCACCTCCACAAGCCACGACAAGAAGTGTCGGTGTTCAAGTGTGCGGCTATAGTTGTGAAAAGTGTTGCCTAAATGCCAATCGGCAGTATGCAGTATCTTCATTTTGATAGAGATGTTTTTATGAATGCAAAGTTACGCTAAGCAACGGAAAAACAGAAAATATTTTAGGCAGAAGTAAGAACAGAAAATGAAATTTTGCTATAGGCATGCTTAGGTTGAAATGTTCATTTAGCAGAGCCAAGTATATTGTGCAATTTTTGAGCAAAAACATAAGGAAATACGAATTGTGTAAAATTTACATTAATAATACTTGCATGGTAAAATAAAAGTACTTATCTTTACGGTGTAAAATTTACACAATATATAATATAATGACAGAACAACAATATTGTTACAAGTATCCACACCCAGCCGTAACAACCGACTGTGTGATATTTGGATTTGACGGAGAATGCTTGCAAGTGCTACTTGTAGAGCGAGGTATAGAGCCTTATAAAGGGCATTGGGCATTTCCAGGAGGCTTCCTTAATCCCGACGAAACCGCCGAAGAAGGTGCAAGGCGCGAGCTCAAGGAGGAAACGGGATTTAGCGGAGCCTACATAGAGCAGTTTCATACCTATACCAACCCTCATCGCGATCCGCGCGAAAGGGTCATAACCATAGCCTATTATGCCTTGGTTCGCAAGCAGGATGTTTGCGGAGGCGATGATGCTACCCAAGCCCGTTGGTTTAGCATAGACCAGATGCCATCACTTGCTTTCGACCACAACCAGATATTTACAGATGCCTTGCGCCAACTGCGCGAGCGCATACACTTTCAGCCCATAGGCTTTGAATTGTTGCCCCAAAAGTTCACAATGAAGGCATTGCAACTGCTCTACGAAACCATATTGGGCGTAACGTTTGACCGGCGCAATTTCTCAAAAAAAATGATGCATTTTGGACTGCTCAATCCACTCGACGAAACCGTTGCTACCACAGCAAAACGCACTGCGCAGCTCTACTCATTCAACAAACAGAAGTATGATGAACTAAAGACTAAAGGCTTTCAACTCGAGTTTTAAATTCTGTAACAACCAATCATTACTAACCCTTAAAATTCCACACCTTATGCAACTAAAAAACCTCTTGCTCAGCGTTGCCATTGGCGACATAAGCGGCATGCCCTATGAGTTTGGCGAAAGAAACAAGGACTACCATGCCATTAATTTGCTCCATCCCTATAACACCTACACCGACGACACAGTGTGCACCTTTGCCTGTGCTGAGGCTTTGCTTCACAACAAGTCTGTGGCAGCGTGTTTGTGGCAGAGAGGGCGCCAAGACCCTAATCGAGGCTATGGCGGACGCTATGCCTATTGGCTTCATGCCGCATCCATACAACCTTCTTACCACTCGTTTGGCAACGGAAGTGCCATGCGTTGTGCCGCAGCAGGCTTTATGGCATGTAGCGAGGAGCAATGCGTAGAGCTGGCAACCCTTACGGCTTTGCCCACCCACGACCATCCCGAGGGCATAAAGGGAGCTGTTGCCACGGCGCTTACCATCTATTATGCCATGCACAATAAAGACAAGGCTTTTATCCGCCATAATGTGCTTGCTCACTACTATCCCGAATGGGCATATAAGGCATATACCGATATTCAGTCCACCTATAGTTTTGACGAAACGTGCCAACAAACCGTGCCTGCTGCTCTAATCTGTTTTCTTGAAAGTCGCAACTTTGCCGATTGTATCAAGCTTGCCATTGCTTTGGGAGGCGATGCCGACACGCTTGCAGCCATAGCAGCTCCCATGGCATACGCTCACTTTAAGCAAATGCCCAAGGAACTGATAGACAATGCCAAGCACAAACTGCCAAACTGGATGCTTGCACTTAACGACGAGTTTGATAATAGCGTGGCGGGCAAGCGTATATATCGAGGCATTGTACGTCCGCTGTTCACCCCAGAGAAGTTAGAACGTTTAAAGTCCGACGAGGTGTTTGTATTTGGCAGCAACTTAGAGGGCATACATGGCGGTGGAGCCGCACGTGTGGCACGCATGCTCTTTGGTGCCCAAATGGGACAAGGCGTGGGCATGCAAGGCCAGAGCTATGCCATACCCACCATGCAGGGTGGGGTAGAGACCATTCGCCCCTATGTAGACCAGTTTATAGCTTATGCCCGACAACACATTGAGAATTTTTTCTTTGTAACGCGTATAGGCTGTGGCATAGCTGGTTTTTCGGACAAAGAGATAGCCCCCTTATTTGCCCATGCAGTAGCGTTAAAAAACGTGTGTTTACCCAAAAGCTTTGTTGCATATTTAGAAAGTAAGGAATAGTGGTAAAAATGCACCTATTACAACGATAGGCAATATGCTACTACATAAAAAGCTTAGTGGTAAAACAATAATGCGTATTTAGTTCGCGTATCACGCCCGTGATACGCACGTATCTCGGCCGTGATACGCGAACTGAATGCACGTTTTGTGTCAGAACGACCATGTGATAAGCTCAATATGAAAGCTTTAAAGCATTGAAAACTAACAAATTATGAACGATGAGTGAAGATGCATAAAGGGCTTTTGCTGAGAAGGGTATTAATCTCATAAAAAAGCTATGCTACGCAATATCTGCACTATTGACAACAGAATATAGTGCCCACAAACGATAATAAACCACATTTTTAGGCACAAATGTTCCTCTTCTTTTGGTTATCAACACTATTTTGTTGTATTTTTGTACGAAATTAGCTTTAATGTACTATTTTCATTCATCATTAAGGAAATGACTACAAAGCACAGAAAACACAGAAGATCCGGCAATTTCGGAACCATAACAACTTGTATCAGCACGACCTTGGTGTTGATACTTTTGGGTATAATCGTATTGTTTGTTACCGTGGGCACCAACTACAGTCAGCAGTTGCGCGAGGGCTTAACGGTAGAGGTAATGCTCAACGATAGTATAACCCCCTCGCAGTTTGTACAAACACAAGCGGCATTGCGCAAGGCCAACTATTCGCGTCGGGTGGTATATATATCTAAGGAACAAGGCATAAAGGATATGAACGATGTGATGGGCGACGACCTTGGATCGTTTGAAGGCTACAGCCCTATACCTGCTGAATTTGAGGTGTATCTTAAATACGACTACGCCAATGCCGATAGCATAAACCTTATTAAAACAGAGGTGCAAAAACTGCCTGCTGTTACTGAAGTGAGCTATCCGCAAGACATCATGGAAAGCCTCGACCGCACCATCCCAGCCGTGGGCTTGGGCCTATTGGTGTTGGCAGGATTGTTGGCTTTGGTGTCGTTCTCGCTTATCAACAATATTATACGTATGAGCGTATACGCTCGCCGCTATAGCATACACACCATGAAGCTTGTTGGTGCCAAATGGAGTTTTATTCGCCGTCCGTTTATGTGGCAAGCCTTGCGCATCGGGCTGTTGGCAGCGTGCATAGCCAGTTGCTTGTTGGGATACATTATATATTATCTGCAATACAAAGCTGGTGCAGGCGACATTTATTTCAACGAACTCATAACGCCAGATGTATGGATAGCAACGCTTGGTGTAATATTTATATGTGGCATATTGCTCACGCTTTGGTGTGCATACTTATCGGTTAATCACCACTTGCATCTAAAGGGCGATGAAGTGTACATAAAATAATAGGTTAGTAAAATATAAATTATAGATATGAACTCAACAGTAAAAAAAGTTTTTGCATTCGATCGCATCAACTTTATACTATTAGCCATAGGTATGGCAATAGTATTGGTCGGAATGGTTTTGATGTCAGGCTCAGGTTCTAACGAATCAACGTTCGACCCCGCAATCTTTAGCGCACGCCGCATTAAGGTGGCTCCGGTGGTATGTTTGTTTGGCTATTTGTTTATGATTTATGGCATCATACGTAAGCCACGCGCCAAAAAGGAAACTACAACAGAGACTACACAAGAAGAAAAATAAAACATCACAATAATCAATAGCATTTATGAATACTATACAAGCATTGCTAATGGGTATTTTGCAGGGACTTACCGAGTATCTACCAGTTAGCAGTAGCGGACATTTGTCTATTGCCTCAGAGTTTTTCGGAGTAGACGGTGAAAGCAACATGATATTTACTATTTCAGTTCACGTTGCCACCGTGTTGAGCACATTGGTAATATTGGGTGGCGAGATATGGAAGATTTTAAAAGGCTCTTTCGCTCCACTTTCGGCTAACGGCACTGGGCTCAATCGTCTTAATCCCGACCAACGCTATGTGTTAAACATCCTTGTGTCTATGATACCCATCGGCATTGTAGGCGTGTTCTTCAAGGATAAAGTAGAAGCAATCTTTGGTTCGGGCTTATTGGTGGTAGGTTGCTGCTTGCTATTAACAGCAGTGTTGCTTACCTTTTCATACTATGCACGTCCACGCTCTCGCGAAAATATCTCGCTACGCGATGCATTTATTATTGGTCTTGCGCAAGCCGTTGCCGTATTGCCAGGATTGAGTCGTTCAGGTAGCACCATAGCTACTGGATTGATGCTTGGCAACAAAAAGTCAAGCATGGCACAGTTCTCATTTCTCATGGTTGTACCTCCCATCTTAGGCGAGGCACTGCTCGATGTGCTTAAAGTAGCGAAGGGCGAAGACCTTGGCGGTGACATAGGCATGGTGCCACTCATTGTAGGCTTTGTGGCTGCGTTTATATCGGGTTGCGTTGCATGCAAGTGGATGATTAACATTGTAAAGAAAGGTAAACTTGTTTACTTTGCATACTATTGCGCCATTGTAGGTATAGGCGTTATTGCATACGAACTATTGAAGTAATCACCATCCATGGCAAAGCAACCAATAAAGGCAACATACATACTGCCCGATGATGAACTCCGCCATTTTACATCTACGCCAACCGAGAACTATCAAGGCATTGAGGCGCTGAAGGCTTTTATAGCCACCCCCCATGCAGTGAAGGCCGACGGCAATCCGCTACAAGGAGGCATAATTCCTTGTGTAATGGCATTCGATAAGCCATTACATATGACATCGTTTCAGCTTGTGGCACGTGTGCGTTGGGTATTGACACGCGCATTGGGCACAAAAAAGGTAAAGATAGGACATGCCGGCACGCTCGACCCCTTGGCAACGGGCGTAATGATAGTGTGTACGGGCAGTGCAACCAAACTGATAGAAAAGATGCAAAGCGGTGTGAAAGAATACATCGCCACACTGCAACTTGGTGCAACTACTCCCAGTTTCGACTTAGAACACCCCATCGACAAAACTTATCCTACGGCGCATATCACAGAGGAGAAAGTGCGCGAGGTACTCCAATCATTTCATGGCGAAATTATGCAGGTGCCACCTGCTTTCTCAGCATGTAAAATAGAGGGTAAGCGCGCTTACGACCTTGCTCGCAAAGGGCAAGAGGTGGAACTTAAAGCCAAACCCTTGCGCATCGACGAGATAGAACTAACATCGTGTCGCCTCGACAAAAATGAGATTACCATACGCGTGGTATGCTCAAAAGGAACCTACATCCGTGCTTTGGCACGCGATATTGGCGAAGCATTGCAAAGCGGAGCACATCTCACAGCATTGCAACGCACGCGAGTAGGCGACTTTACGCTCAATCGCTGTTTTAATATAGAAGCATTTCAAAAAAATATATTAGGGTAAGAGGTTTAAAGAGTAAAGGCCTACTTTTATAGGCATTTGTATAAACTATGAGCTTATGCAATGATGCGCCAAAAAGCCCTTTAACAAAAATCTCTTTCTACTTAAAACATTCATACATGAAACTCTCTCAATTCAAGTTTAAACTCCCAGAGGAAAAGATTGCTAAATATCCAGCCCCTCATCGTGACGAATGCCGCATGATGGTGTTACACCGCAAGACTGGCGATATTGAGCACCTTATGTTTAAAGACATACTCACTTTCTTCGACGAAAAAGATGTGTTTGTCTTTAATGATACAAAGGTTTTTCCTGCCCGTCTTTATGGTAATAAGGAGAAGACAGGCGCACGCATAGAGGTGTTTCTCTTACGTGAACTAAACCAAGAGTTACGCTTGTGGGATGTATTAGTCGACCCTGCACGCAAAATACGCATTGGCAACAAACTCTATTTTGGCGAAGACAATTCAATTGTGGCTGAAGTGATAGACAATACTACCAGTCGCGGACGTACACTCCGATTTTTGTACGATGGCGACCACGATGAGTTTAAACGTTCGCTCTATGCACTTGGCGAGGCTCCCATACCACGTTTTATTGGTCGTGAAAGCGAACCCGAAGACTTAGAGCGCTTTCAATGTATCTTTGCTAAACACGAAGGGGCAGTTACTGCACCTACAGCAGGTTTACACTTTTCGCGCGAGATGATGAAACGTATGGAAATTAAAGGTATTGACCCAGCTTTCATCACTTTGCACTGCGGACTTGGTAACTTTCGCAACACTGATGTGGAAGACCTCACAAAGCATAAAATGGACTCAGAACAGATGTTTGTGAATGCTGAATGCTGCAACATCGTAAACAAGGCTAAAGACGAAGGTCACAAGGTGTTGGCTGTAGGCACTACCGTGCAAAGAGCACTTGAGGCTTCGTGCAGCACAGACAATCGCATTAAGGAGTTTGAAGGATGGACAAACAAGTTTATCTTCCCTCCTTATGAGTTTCATGTAGCCGACGCTATGCTCTCAAATTTCCATCTGCCTTATTCAACATTGTTGATGCTCACCGCAGCGTTTGGTGGTTACGAATACACCATGCACGCATACGATGAGGCTATTAAGCATGATTACCACTTTGGTCCGTTTGGCGATACCATGCTTATTATTGACTAAAAACGCCCAAATATGCTTGTAGCATATAGGTGCTACGGCATTTTATGGTTATACCTATAAAGACTCCTTTTTTGATATCGATTTTATCAAGAAAAGGAGTCTTTTATGCTTTTTTAGTAATTTATTCTTTTGCATTTATGTTATTTGATGGTCTATTATATTGTATATTTGCAATATATACATCAGATAAAATGAAAAGAAGAAAAATTAAATGTGCAATGCTGCTTACATTCATGTTTGTTGTAGGCTGTAGCTCGGGCTTCTCTCAAAAGTTGAGTATACTCGTTAATGGGCAACAAGCCTTGCTCGACAGCGTAACCAACACCTTCTATGCCACAGTGAAAAGCGAAGGCGAAGACTCAGTAAAAGCACAGATACAAGTGTTGAGGGGCGATGTTGTGTTTGATGGTGGCTATTTTATAGATGGCTATCAGTATGCTAACGCAAGCACTATCAAGGTAGAAGAATCTGCTATCTCGCATGTTGTTGTGCCCGAATTTGAGGGGAATCCTACGGCAGATACTTGCCGTTTGGTGCTCACCCAGTTACCTCTTGTTGCTATAAGCTACGATGCCAATCAAAAGTTAGAAAAAGACCACGATATACCTGCAAACCTTACTATCTATGACACGCAAGACTGGACAAAAGGCCAGGCATTTGCCTCGCCAATACTGATAAGTTTGCGTGGTGCAACTGCATCGCAAATGGAGAAAAAAAGCTATTCTGTTACGCTCATAGACGATAAGGGAGAAGAAAACGAAAAGAAACTTTTTGGCATACGAAAGACTGATAAATGGATAATGGATGCTGCGGCAATTGATTATTCGCGTATGCGCAACCGCGTTGCTTTTGATGTATGGAACGAAATGTCAAGTTTGCGCGATGGAGATATGAAACGCAATGGCACACAAGGAAAGTATTGTGAACTCTTGATAAATGGCAGATACAATGGCCTTTACTGCTTTAGCGACAAAATAAACCGCTCATTGTTGGGACTTAAGAAAACCAAAGCCGACGACCCCGAAAAGGCTATTCATGGTTTGCTATATAAGTGTAGTGGCGCATCTTATAACAACCATTTCCTTGCTAAAAATGAGCCCGAATTACCTATGAATGCCGAGATTTGGGGAGACTTTGAGATGAAACATCCCGACAACTATTATAGTAACGAAACATGGGGACCATTGGCAAATGTTATAGAACAAACCAATGTGCTTTCGGCTCAAAAAGACTCTGTTGAGGCATTGATGAACTGCTTTTATACAGACAACTTTTACGAATATGCCGTTTTCTTGATGTCGTTTATGCTTACTGATAATGCGATGCACAACACATATCTATTCTATCCTTCTGTGACTATGAGAATGATAAGTGCCTTTGGATTACTCCTTGGGATTTAGACGGCTGTTTGGGGCGCGATGGTGCTGCCACAAAGATAGAGGGCACAGCACAAAGTTGGGCTGTTTATCAAGATAGTCATCCTTTTCGTTACTACTATGATAATGGTGTTGAACCATTTATGAGCAATTACCGAGCAAAGTGGGACGAGCTAAGTGTTGGCCCATTATCTGTAGAGCATGTGTCGGGGGTTATCGACCAGTATGCCCAACTGTTTGACAAAAGTGGTGCATGGAAAAGGGAACGTGAGCGCTGGGATGGCATTCAGAATGTATGGCATAAAGATGCACCTATCTATCTTGCTCCTACTGCAGAAGAAGAGGCTCAATATATGAAAAAATGGTATGAAAAGAACTTCTTGAAAATACAATCAAACGTCGAATCAAGTGTATCAACCATTGTTGATAATTCAAAGAACAATGCACCATTCTCTGTCTACACCTTAGATGGCAGAAAGGTTAGTACTTGTGTGGTGAAGGATTTACCTGCTGGCATTTATTTGATTAACGGACAGAAAATATTGATTTCAAAATAAGACGCTTAAAGCGATTAGAAACAAAAGTAGGAGGTAAGCATATTTGTATTTTGTGCTTATCTCCTATTTAGTTTATTATCAGCATCAAGCGGAAAATCACCCGTTTATGGGTGAGTATTATTTACGCTTCCATACATATAGGTATGAGATAGAAACAAAACTATAACCTTTGGCAATGATTTTATTAATGCTCTATTGGTTTTTGTAATAACTCCAAGGATAATTGCCTTTGTTATCGAATACATTATCTTCGTATTTGTTGCCATTCTCATCATAGTAGTATATGTCAGCAATTTTTGGATAGCAGTCTGTGAGTAAGCAAGGTTCAGAGTGAAGGGCTTATCATCTGGCACGTAGAGGTAGTAGGTAGTACAATCACTAACGCCTTCTTTTTGTGGAGTTTTGTTAAGATTGTCTTGTTCTTCAAGTAGAAGCTTTTTTGTTATTTAGCTAAAAAACACTACTTTTGTATTATAATCAATCATAATATTACATAAACTATGTCTGAAAGAAAAGTTCGTGTGCGTTTTGCACCCAGTCCAACAGGTCCTCTACATATAGGCGGTGTGAGAACCGCACTCTATAACTATTTATTTGCTCGTCAGCATGGTGGCGATATGGTATTCCGTATTGAAGATACTGACTCTAATCGCTTTGTGCCAGGGGCAGAAGACTATATCATTGAGTCGTTCAAATGGTTGGGTATAGAGTTTGATGAGGGGGTAAGCTTTGGTGGCGAACATGGTCCTTATAGACAGAGTGAACGTCGCGACATTTATCGCAAGTATGTTCGTCAGCTGCTTGATGCTGATAAGGCATATATAGCATTCGACACTCCTGAAGAACTGAATGCTAAGCGCGAGAGTGTGCAAAACTTTCAATACGATGCTCACACACGTATGGAGATGCGTAACTCACTTGTTTTGGGTGAGGAAAAAACGCAGCAACTCATTGATGAAGGCCAACAGTATGTTGTACGTTTTAAGGTAGAGCCAGGCGAAGAGGTACACGTAAAGGATATTATTCGTGGCGATGTGCGCATTATGAGCGATATCCTCGATGATAAAGTGCTATACAAGAGTGCCGACGATCTGCCCACATACCATTTGGCAAATATTGTAGACGACCATTTGATGGAAATCTCTCACGTTATTCGTGGCGAAGAATGGTTGCCTTCTGCACCTTTGCACGTGTTGTTGTATCGCGCTTTTGGTTGGGAAGACACAATGCCTCAGTTTGCTCATTTGCCATTGTTGCTTAAACCAGATGGCAAGGGCAAGTTGTCAAAGCGCGATGGCGACCGTTTAGGTTTCCCTGTATTCCCTCTTGAGTGGCATGATCCTAAGACGGGTGATGTTTCTTCAGGTTATCGCGAAAGTGGCTATTTGCCCGAGGCTGTTATTAACTTCTTGGCACTTCTTGGTTGGAACCCTGGCACGGATCAAGAAATACTATCAATGCAAGAACTCATCGACCAATTTGACCTTTCAAAGTGCTCAAAGAGTGGTGCAAAGTTCGATTATATAAAGGGTCAATGGTTCAACCGGGAGTATATACTCAAGACAGACAACGATAAACTTGCTCCTCAATTTGACAAGATATTAAAGGAAAATGGCATCAATGTTCCTATTGAGCGTGTAGCTGCAGTTGTAGGCATGATGAAGATGAAAAAGATTAATTTCATCAAAGATTTGTGGCCATTGTGCGACTTCTTCTTCATTGAACCTACTTATAGTATGGACGATAAGTTTACACGCAAGAACTGGAAAGAGGGCGCAAAGGCCGATATGCAAGAGCTATATACATTGCTCGAAGGTTTGACCGATTTCTCAATCGAAAGCCAAAAGAACGTAGTAGACAAGTGGGCTACAGAGACTGGTAAAAAGCCTTGGAACCCTTGGCGCGTGTGTCTTGTAGGCACAGGTAAAGGTCCTGATATGTACGAACTTGCTGCGTTCTTGGGTAAGGAAGAAACGCTAAAGCGTATGCAAAAGGCTATTGAAGTATTAGCATAGCAGATGCTATATGTAAGTAGGTGTTCAAGGTGAATACTTCTTCATTTTGAACGCCTACTTACTGCATATATCTATACGTTACATTATCTCTTAAGAAACTACATTACATTTCTTCTCCTAATGTATTCTTTAGTAATATATCTAATGATGCTCGGTTGCAATATAGCAGCTTTATTCAATAAGAAAGTGCGCACAATGATGCGCGGGCATCATGACACATGGCAAATATTGAGGCGCAAAATAGGTACCGATCATTATGTATGGTTTCATGCTGCCTCACTCGGTGAATTTGAGCAAGGACGCCCCTTAATGGAGCACCTAAAGCGCCAACACCCAGAGAAAAAAATACTACTGACATTCTTTTCTCCCTCTGGTTATGAGGTGAGAAAAAATTATGCCGGAGCAGATGTCGTATGCTATTTGCCCTTCGATACGCCTTTCAATGCCATTAAGTTTGTCAAGTTGGCGCGCCCTGAAGAGGCTTATTTCATAAAGTATGAATTTTGGCGTAATTACATAGACATCTTACACCGAAACCACATACCAGTTTATTCTGTATCAAGCATATTTCGTCCTAACCAAATTTTCTTTCGTTGGTATGGGCGCAATTATGCACGTGTATTGCATCGCATAACGCACTTTTATGTGCAAAACGAAACGTCAAAGAAGTTGCTTGCTAACATTGGTGTGAACCAAGTGACAGTGGTAGGTGATACACGTTTTGATCGTGTGATAGACATTCGTCATGCAGCAAAGCCGTTACCCTTGGTTGAACGTTTTGCAGGTTGTTGGAAGGTGTTGGTTGTAGGCAGTTCATGGCAACCCGACGAGGATATTATTATTAACTATTTTAATAATAATCAGCATTTTAAGCTTGTACTTGCTCCACACGTGGTGAGTGAAACGCACCTTCGCCAAATAGAAGAAAAGTTGCAACGCCCCTATGTGCGCTATAGTGCAGCTACGCTAAAAAGCGTTGCAGAAGCTGATTGCTTGATCATCGATTGTTACGGACTCCTATCAAGCATTTATCGCTATGCCACAATTGCTTATGTGGGTGGAGGTTTTGGTGTTGGCATTCATAATGTACCTGAAGCTGCGGTATATGGCATACCAGTGATAATTGGACCTAACAACAAAAAGTTCCGCGAAGCGCAAGATTTGATAGAGAATGGCGGGTGTAGCGAGATAAAGAATGCAGATGACTTTGCCAAGGTTATGCATGTGTTCCTAAACGATAAGGAGGCACTTGCTAAGGCAGGACAGGCTGCAGGTAGCTACATACAGAGCAATGCTGGTGCTACAGCACAAATAATGGATAAATAAAGTATACACACATTTGTTGAAGGTTTTATTCGTAAATACTTCCGACCATGCTGGCGGTGCTGCCATAGCTGCATGCCGTTTGCTCAAGGCATTGCGTCTACAAGGTGTAGATGCCAAGATGCTCTGTGCCAAGCGGTCGTTATCCGTAGCAAACGAAGATATTATATATCTAAAGCACAAACGACTTTACAAACTGAAGTTCTTGTTCGAACGGCTCGAAATATTTATAAAGAATGGTTTTAGCCGTCGAAATCTCTTTGCTGCAGATACTTCGCGTTTTGGCAACGATATCACAAAGCTACAAGCCTTTAAAGATGTCGATATCATACATCTGCATTGGATAAACCAAGCAATGCTTTCAATGAAAGATATTGAGCGCATTATGCAAACAGGCAAGCCCGTTGTATGGACTATGCACGATATGTGGAATATTACGGGAGTGTGCCACCAGGCAGGAAAATGCAAACGTTGGCAGCAGCAGTGTGAGCAATGCGAAGTGTTATGCCGTCCCTCAAAACACGACCTATCTTACCAAACATTCCGTCGTAAGCAGAGATTATATAACAAGTATAAGTTTGCATTTGTGGGATGTAGTCAGTGGCTTGCTTCATTTGCAAAAGAATCGCCGCTTTTGCAGCATCAACGTGTAGAGAGCATACCCAATGCCATTGATACGAGCTATTATGCTCCGCTTTCTGAAAGTGCAAATGTTACGCGCAATGAACTACGCAAACGCCTCGGACTCCCCACTGACAAACTGCTTATTCTCTTCACAGCATTTAAGGTAACAGACCCCAACAAAGGCATAGATTATCTGATAGAAAGCATATCACTTTTATGCCAAGAACACCCCGAATTGCGCAATAAGGTAGGCATAGTGTTGGCAGGTCAAGGAGCTGAAAAGTTAAAGCATAGTTTTGCTGTTGAGGCTTATCCTATGGGATATGTGGCGAACGAAGAGCGTATGCTACAGCTCTATCAAACTGCTGATTTGTTGGCAATGCCAACGCTTATGGACAACCTTCCCAATACCATAGCTGAGGCTATGGCGTGTGGTGTGCCATGCGTAGCATTCAGTGTAGGCGGTGTGCCGCAAATGATTGATGCAGGTGTAAATGGCTATCTTGCAGCTTATCAAGACAGCCTTGACTTTGCTCATGGCATAGCTGCAGTTTTGCTATCGCCTAATTACGAATCGCTTTGTCGCAATGCACGTGCTAAGGCTGTGAATGCCTACTCAGAAGCAAACATCGCACAAAAGTATATAAATCTATATAGGGATTTACTCAATAAATAACGAATTTTTATTAACAGATATACCATCGAAAATGGAAAATCCATCGCAAGAAAATAGTGTTCCTCCTTCCCCGTGTCAGCATGCTAAGCGAAGGAACATTAAGATAACAGTTGCCACCGTTACGTGGAATGCTGGTAAACTTATTGAACGAACTATTAATAGTGTTGAAAAACAAACTTATGCGTATGTTGAGCACTTGATTATCGACGGCAACTCTCACGACGAAACGCTCGAACATGTGCATCATTACCAAGAACGCAATAGTAGGGCAAGCGTTAAGCATGAGATAGTGTGCATAAGTGAACCCGATGAAGGCTTATATGATGCCATGAACAAGGCCATAGATATGGCAACGGGTTCATACATTGTGTTTCTCAATGCTGGCGATATGTTTCACGATGAAAACACGCTTCAGCAAATAGCTAAAGCGGCTAAGAGTGCTAACGACTTGCCTGCTGTTATTTATGGTGATACTGATCTTGTAGACCAAGCGGGGCACTTTATTCGTAAGCGTCGTCTATCTCCTCCAGAGCATCTTAATTGGCGCTTGTTTAAGAATGGTATGTTGGTGTGCCACCAAGCTTTCTTTGCACGTACGGATATCGTACGAAAGCTTCACTACGACCGCCAATATCGTTTCTCGGCCGACTTCGATTGGTGCATACGTATTATGCGCAAGGCAGAGCAGAAGGGACTTGCTATTGTTAATGCCCATATTGTGGTAGCTAATTACCTGAGTGAAGGACTAACTACACGCAACCACAAGGCTTCGCTATGTGAACGCTTTCGTATCATGGCGCATCATTATGGCCTTTTACCCACCATCAAACAGCATGCGTGGTTTGTAATAAGAAGTTTTATAAAGAAATAATGCAGCCCAATTAGTTTATCATATTACATTTACGAACGTGGCATTTCAGTATAAAAAAACAAAGCATAACGCCCCCGAAGGAGGTGACGAAGAGCTTGCTAAGAGCCTCTACCTATGGGCCACTTCGCGCTGTTCACAAAGGGAATATTGTCGTAGTGAATTGGCACAGAAAATGCGCACAAAAGGAGCTACTACTCAGCAAATAGAGCAGATATTGGAGCAACTTGAGGCTGAGCGTTATGTAGACGAAATACGCTATGCGCGTGCCTTTGTGTCTGACAAATTTAGGTTTGAGCGTTGGGGTAGGGTAAAGATACGTTACGCCCTTCAGCACAAAGGCATAGCCTCGTATTGCATTGACGAGGCGCTATCGCACATAACATCCGACGAGTATAAAGATGCTTTAGCAACTTTTATTGCTCAGCGGAAAAAGGCTACAAAAGGTGATACATCTTACGAAATAAATCAGAAAGTGGCACGCGTAGCCATAAGTAGAGGCTTTGAACCGCAGTTGGTTTTTAGCCAATTAAAGCTTGATGACGATGAATGGTAAGGTTCTTCATCAAGTAGACTATAGAGAAATGTAGCAAGTGTAAATTGTCAGAACTTCTTTTTAGCAAATCTCGTTGTAAGGTCTGTTGTTTGGCCTGTTGATGGGTCTACTTTGTAGAAACGTTGATTGGTGCAGGGTGATGAAAGCGGTCCTTTCTCTGCAATGTATGGGCCTAATTTGATGTAGTTAAGACTCTGCTTGAGAATGGCGGCATCGGGCATCCATGTACGACCTGAGTACCACCCCGTACGTATAGTGCCATCGTAATAAATACGCACCTGCTTGCAAAGGTTAAGTACGGCTTGCGGGTCGTTGTCGCCTCCTTGTATGCCAATGCAGGTAATATCTCCCTTGTATGAATCAATAAGCGAAGAAAGGCGTTCAAAGGTAAGTTCTTCGCCAATATCCTTGCGCAAAAATGCACTGTGGCATCCTTTGCAAAGGTTAGGGCAGAGTGTAAGGTTGATGGCAAGTGTCACCTCGTCAGGATATTCTTGAAAAACAATGTCGTAATTATAGTATTTAAGCATTTTATTTTTATAGAAAAAGCACACTGCTCCACCTTGGGGCAGTGTGCAATGTTATGATATTATAAGGGCTTAATTTTTTAAGCCTTAATGTCTTGATAGTAACGGCGTGATGCCTCCTTTTGACGATCGAGTGAGAAGTTTGAAACACGCTTCAAATAACCAATGATACGTGTTAAGTAGTCAAGGTTTGTACTACCACATTTAGGGCATTTATGCAAGTGATGCTTATCGATGTTGCCACAATCATTGCAGAGGGTGTTGGGGATGTTGAATGTAAAGTAGTTACATCCCTCTTTAGCTGCAACGCGGAGCAATTGGCGATATTGCACTTTGCTTAAGTGCTCTTCAAGGTTCATGTGGAGAGCAGAACCACCTGTAAGGTGTTCAATGAAGCGACGACCATGAAGACGGAACTTCTCGATAATGTCGGTATTGGCATCTTCTACAACATAGAAGTAAGAGTTGTAGCAGTCGCGTGGCACATAATAGCCATCTTCGCGGTCCCAACGTGCATGCTTAACACCTACATTCTCGGCTGGTATCATCTCGCAGTTAAACATTACATCCTTTGAACGATACTTGTGGTTATATCCCTCAATAAGACCTAAAATGTTGGCTACAAATTCCTCGTATTCCTTGTTGTCTGATATGGTTATGCCCAAACTCTCAGCAGCTTCTACCATACCATTCACACCGATGGTAAGGTATTGACGCTTGATGTTAATATATCCTGCATCAAATAAGGGAAGCATGCCTTTAGCAAGCATATCCTTGAGGTTTTCGTTGTATGCCAATTGCACTTTGTGCATAAGGTCTATAACATCATCAAGATACTCTACATACGAACGTCCCTCGCGAGTGGCTTGTTGTACGCAGCGGTTAAGGTTTACGGTGAGCACACTCTTAGAGCCTGTGCTCACACCGCCTGCACCAAGTGTGTAGCTAAATCCGTTATCTTGAATTTCATTGCGTAAGCGGCAGCACGAAGCTAAAGAATCGGCATTATCGCTCATGTAAGTAAAGAAACTATGACCTTCGGCATACATTTCAGCAGTAAAGTCGGCATAGTCTTTGTCCATCACATCGCCGTCCTTAGAAAGCAAAGCCATCGTTTCAACTGGGAAAGTAAGCACAGCTTTAGTGCGCTCGTTGTTGAACCATTTCATAAAGCGACGTTGCAACCAATCTAATGCTGGCCACGAAGGACGTGAGCCATCGGGGAAGCGGAACTCACCAAAAATACTTTCAAAGTAGTACTTGTCGTAGTATGAAATATTCCAGAATACAGATTGGAAGTTGCGTGCACCTGTAGGTTGGTTGATAGAGTAAACAATCTGTTCAAAGCAGTCGGTTATCATCTTGTCGATGGTACGCTTGCGGTTTGAAAGGTCTACCACCTCATTAGCACGATTGTAGTAGTCATCGCCATATTCTATTTGCAAGAAATGGCTCATATACATCAAGAATTCTGGAGTGGCGCAAGCACCTGATAGCATTGAGCTAACGATGAACACCATATTTACAAAACCACCGCAAAACGATTTGAGGTTGCTTGGTGCAGTGCTATTGCCACCAATGTCTTTAGTTCCGTTAAGTAACCAAGGATACATGGTGATAGAGGCGCAGTAGTTGGCCAACGAAGTCTCATCGTTCTTGTAGATGTAATGATGCTTGAGCAAGTAAATGTAGCGGTCGGCAAGGTCTTTGCCATACATTTCTTTAATTCGGTCGCACAGGAGACGGCGGTTCAAACGGATAAAACCTTGTTTTGGCAACTCGCCAATCAGCGTTGCTATATTCTTGTTCTCAACGTTGGCATTAGCATCGTATTTCGAACCAGTAGCGGGGTTAGTAGAGTTGCAATAGTTTATCAAAAAACGCAACTTATCTGCAGTTTCGCGGTCGTCTTCGTGGCGCTTGCGGTAGAGCATAAAAGCCTTTGCCACCTGGTAGTGCTGCTCTTGCATAAGTGCCACCTCAACTTGGTTTTGCACGTCCTCAACACTCATACCGTTGCAAAAACGCAGACGTTGCATAATCTTGTTGAGTGTGTCAGCATTTACATCATTGCCTTGGCTTTGGAAGGCCTTGATGATGGCAGTTTTTATCTTTTCGATGTTCAACGGCTCTGTTTTTCCGTTGCGTTTAGTAATGATGAAACTATCAGTGCACATGGCTTTATTTTAGTTGTTTTTATGGGTGAATAAAGGAGAAAATAGTGATGCGTTTTGGAAAACTTTTTGCAGCAAACAATTTAAAAAGTTTCCCGTTTTGGAAAACTTTTCTTGTTTTTCCTTATGCTCCGTCTGTGCATATCACAAGCGAGGCAGAGTCTTAACTTTCTTTGTGTTGAAAGGTGCACGAAAGCAATGTTTGGATTGTCTGTAAATAGCTATAACTATTTGAGTATTAGATGATTATCGCATGATAATCTGCGGCTTTCAATGCGTATTGTATACATTTATGTCTCCTCCTTTAAATGTGTCAGTAAAAGAGGTTTCTTGCGAAATCGAGAGCAAAGATACTGCAAACTTTTATATCATAAAAGGAAAAGAAAATGTTTTTTTTGTAGAACTTTTTGCCAATTTTCCTTTTTGCTTTTACCTTTACTTTACCATAAAAGCCTTTAGTCTTTGAAAACCATATAGAATGCTTTAAAGAGGCTATGCTTTATAACAAAATGCAAAAAAAACTCTTGTTTTTTGCTATCAGCAATTTCTTGCACAAATAGCAAAAACAAGAGTCTTAATTTGGGTCAGTAGCATGATGTGCTACTATTGATGAACGAGTTTAGTCGCGGTCGTACATCCATTCTCCAGCCGACCAACCTTTTTCATTGCTTTCGAATGTTACATCGTCTTCGCCGTCACCAGTATCTTCGATGTTTGCGTGGATAGAACCAGTAAGCAATACATCCTCGGTTTCTAAAACTATTTCAGAAGCCTTAGGAGCAATATATAACTTTTTCATGTTTCAATAATTAAGTTAGAACTTATTACTTGATAACCTTCTTGCCATTAACGATGTAAACACCCTTAGAGAGGCCATTAAGGTCGTTGCTCATGCGAATACCTTGCAAGTTGTAGATGCTTGTTGCAGTAGCGTTAGTAGCGTTTGCATGGTTAATGCCAGTGGTAGTACCTTCAATGCTAATGTTGAATGTCTTGGGTGCAGAAGCAGTGTTAGGCATTTCGATATAGGTGCGGAATGGGTTTACTGTGCCAGTGTTAGCCTTAACAAACTTACCATTTGCATAGCCATATACGTTTTCAACTTTCTTGGTTGTGTACGAACCAATGTGTTTAACACCATCTACTGTAGTAGTGAGGTCTGCGTCATTGGTGGCTTCTACAGTTACATTGCTGAATGTAGAAAGCACGTTCTCATCGTTTGTAATGATGACGTAAGGCTTGTTTGCTTCAGTGCGAGTAACGGGCTTAAACACGAGTGTATTGCCATTTACAGCGCTTAATTCGGCTACTGTGGTACCCTCAGGAACGTCGAATGCGAAGGGAAGGATGAATGAAGATACGTAGTCGTTAGTTGTAGTAAGAGTGCGGTCGTATGCTAATTCGTTAGCGGTGAAAGTTTGTGGAATGCCGAAGGGGGTTTTGCCATCAATAAGGTTGAGCGATTCCGCAGTACCATTCTTAACGATGTTAGTACCAGTGAAGTCATTATCGCCTACGTAGAATATTGTGTTAGGCATAGCATCTGCCAAATCATTAAGCATTGTGGTTGTAACAGATGCATTTGAAATGTTAATGCTTGTAGCTGCCTTTTCGTTTGCAAAACTATAAAGAACCATTACACTATTATCATCGATAGTGCCATTGTCAACAACAAGATTTCCATCAGTAATGCTATAAGTAAATGGTTGCTTTACAACGCTCACATATATAGGCATGCCATTCCATGTGATTTGTAATTCAGCTGTAAGTTCCTTATCACTATTTACCTCTGCGGCTAAAGTCATTGGCAAATTCTTCAATCCCATGTTTGCAGCCTCAGGGGTAGTAGTTTCTATATCGATATTTTTGCTACATTTAAGTGCGATGTTATCACCACTCCAAGAGATAGGTACGTTTTCTACATTTACATTACCTATTTCAATGCCCATAAATGAGAATCCCTTAAGGATAAAGTTTACTGTATTGTCAGCGTTTGCTGAGATTGTAACTTCATTGAAAGAGTAAGTAGGGTCAGCAGATTCGTCATTAAGTCTCACATCAATTTCATTGTTGTATTTACCTGCAATATCTGTAGCGCTAGGAGGTGTAACAGCTGTTTCAAAGTTGATTTGATAATCCTGTGTTTCACCATTGTCAGCAGTAACGGTAACAACAACGTTGTCTGCATTATATTTATAAGAAACGTTAGCGAAAGGACTTTTAGCTTTTGCCTCTACACATCCGCTACTGATAGATCCTGTTCCCTCGTAAGTGTAGACTTCGTCGTTCAGTACAATGTCAGAACCATTTACCTTAAGGCTACTTAATGTTTTGTAGTAAACAAATTCTACGTCATCTACATCAAGTTTGCTTTCGTTCTTAAGATTAGAACGTGTCCAATAGTCACCTGCAGAAAGAATAACATTCATTTTTGTAGGGATTTCTGTCTCGCTCTTATATTTGAAAGGTATCTCCAATGTTTTCCAATCTGTAGCATCTGTATCAATAACTTTGTCTAATGATGCAACGAGATTGCCTTTAGATGAAATTTTGCTGTCTTTTTCAATGCCCATAACAGCTCTGTCTACATCTTCCATGTTCTCCCATGCGGAAACTGCCCATTTGGGTTTAATTAATGAGCCAAAATTTTTAATCTTAGTAGGTATTTGAGATACAAAAGTTCCGTTCCACAAATAAGCAATAATGTGTGCTTTCTCGCTGCTAACAGCTTTATGGCGATATTTAAGACGGATAGCATCAGGTCTATTGCTAAATGCGGTAGAACCATAAGAACCACCATCACCCAACGCCATAGTCTTGTCTGATGTCATTGTGCCTGTTGCGAAGACCCAAGGTTTAGCCAAAGAAAGGAAACCTGGAGCTACGCTGGTAATTCCAAAAGCACCAACCTTTTGATTTTTCAATTCTACGTAGGTGTTGTCTCCATCTTTTTGTTGAATGCACATAGTGGAAGTTGAGGCTACGCCCAATTGAGCTACATTCGAACCACACCAATCTTCGGGTTCTACACCAGGACGTTGACGATCTTTGGGATTATCCGCAGGGTTATAAGAAACGCCGCAAGAGTTTTTCCACTTATCAAATCCAATGTTTGGCAATTGTTGTGCCATAGCACTACCACAAGCGGTGGCCATAGCCAACATTAAAAGAGTTTTTTTCATTCTTGTTGTGTGTTAAAGAGCAAAGCCGTATGGAAATGTTTAGCTCCATAACGGCTTTGCTGTTTATTTGATGTTTTATTTGTAGCTTTAAGATGTTTACTTCACCACCTTCTTGCCATTCACGATGTTTACGCCCTTAGTTGTAGTGTTTGCACGGCGACCATCGATGGTGTATATGCGTTCTGCTTTGTTGTTATCGCTTGCTACCACGCTGTTTACAGCAGAAGGGATAGTGCTGAACTGAATGGTGTAAGTAGTAACTGCAGTTGGTTCGAACTTGATGTTCTGCGACTCAACACAGATGGTAAGTACACCTGTAGCTTGGTCGAACGATTGTGAAATAGTAGCACCTTCGCCCACCTTGGTGAATGCCAACTTGTTAGGCTCATACGAGATGTCTGAAAGCGTAGCTACGTTGTCGGCAGAGAAGGTAACGGGCTTACCATCGTAAGTAACATCCTTCAATGCGTGGTAGTAAACCAATTCAACATTGTCGATGGTCAAAGTATTGCCTGCACCCACTTTGCTACGTTTGCCAAAGTAGTCGCTTGCAGAGAACACAATGTTAAGAGAGTCGGGTTGGATGTCGGTGCCAGCATATTTGCCATAGTCAAGTGCTATGGTCATCTCGGTCATTTCCTTTGTTTCGCCACTGATGCTCTTTACTACTTGAGCAATGCAAGCTGCATCGTCGCTATGAGTGGTAGCACCACCAGTAGTGGTAGAAAGGCCTAAGATGTTGCGGTCGCGACCATACATAGTTGCAGTTGTAGTTGTGCTGAATCCTGTGTTTCCGGGAACCTTCTCTTGTTTGTACTCACCCTTCCAAAGGTATGCTACAACAGTTGCAGGCTCTTTGTCGTTGAGTGCAGAAGCATTGTAACTCTCTTCAGTGTTGTCCTTTCCAAAGCTACGTGTGTATGAGAACTTAATTGCATCGGGTTTGCCTTTGAAAGCAATACCGCCAAAAGCACCACCATCAGCAGTCTCATCAAGGTTCATTGTATTGGCTGTAGCCCAACTTGTACCAAGCGTCATGTAGCCAGGTACAATTTGTGTGCTCATGAAGGGATTAGGCGTGTTGATAAGTTTTACAGCATAGTCGGGATTGTCTTCGTCCTCGTTTGTTTGCACATGAGCCCCCACGCAAGTTGCACCAACACCGTTTATGCCGATTACGTGAGATATACACCAAGGTGAAGGAGTGATATAATCATCTATTTCCCACTTGGAACTCTCCCAATATTCATCGTTATCCTCAAGTGCAGACCAATCAAAGTAGCCGTTCTTGCTATCCCAAGGTTTGCTTCGTGTCCAAAGGTCTTCGGTGTTGAAGTTGCCGTTTTCAAGAGTAAATGGACTTTGTAATTTACCTTTAAAGAGTACGTAAATAGGCATGCTCATGCTTTCGCTTTGAATCCACTTAACGGGGATATATGCCACGATGCTATCGCCTTTGATGTAGCTACGTTTATCGTCAAGACTTGCATCCGCTACGATTTCACCATTCAAGAAGTTGAAGCGAACGTTTGGATTTGCACCAAAGCTATAGGTATTGTTGGTATAGTTGAGTGGAATGTTAGGCAAGAAGATGTCGCCTAATGACATACCAGCAAAAGCAAAGTTAGGTAGGCTAAAGTCCACTTCAGCCTCTTTATTGCTTTTATTAACTAATACAGAAGCATACATACGTGCATCGTCTGTATAAATCTCTTCACCAAGAGCCACATAAAGGTCGCCAGCGTATCTGCCAACCACATTCTCAGCATTTACTTGTGCCATCATAGGAGTGCAACAAGCTGCAAGAGAAACACATGCAAGTAAAACTTGTTTCATATATAATTTAATTTGTTTAGTCTGTGTTTATGTTTAGAACAAGTAGTTAAAGCCTAATGTACCATAGATAGGGTAGAGTGCAAAGGTCACGCTCTTAAAGTCGGATGGGAATATGCCATTCAGTCCCCAACTGAGGTTAGCTGACACTGAGAGGTGTTTGTAAGCTTTAAACTCACCACCTACTTGCAAGCCCCATGCAAAGTGACGTAGGTCGTTCGTAAAGTCGTAAGAGGCACTACTTACTTCGGCATATTGTCCTGTGGGGTCGCCATTGCGAATGTATCCATCATGTGCTTTTCCGCTAAAGTCGCCATTGATAAGGTAAGAGAAGTAAGGGCCAGCTTGAATTTGCCAACGGTCGTTGAAACTATAAGTGGCAAGCACCGGGAAGGTGAGATACTTGTTGTTTACCTCGGTTGTAACATCGCCCGTCCACGAGCCATTAACTATGCCCGAACCATCATCATTTACAGCCTCCATGTGGTAGTTTTTAACCGTTGCATCGGTTTTCATACCCTTGTTTTCAAAGCGTATGCCAATCATTGTTCCCCAATGTTTGCCAAACTTGCGTTGCACTGCACCCTCGAGCTGAATGCAGAGTGTAGGGTTGTAGCTGTTGATACTGCGTATCTCGGCAGGCAGTGGTAGTGGCGAAGTTCCGCCTATGCTCACGCCAGCACCTATGCGCACGTGCCAACCTTTGAGGGCTGCCTTAATAAGGTTTATATCGGTTTCTTTAGCCTCTGCTATTCTTTGAGCATACATGTTGCCCATGCTTAATAAAAGCGCTATGATGAGGAGTGTTCTTTTCATTTATGCTTTATTTTTCATTCACAAGTTTAATCTCGTCTACGTAGAGTGTAGAGTTCTTAGCGCCTTTAAAGTATGCACCTTGGCGGCTCGAAGTCATAACGACTGCTATGGCATAGCCATCGTCGGCAAGACGTTCAGCGCTAAATTCCTTGCCGTTCATGGGCTTAAACTCCTCTGAGAAGAAGTTCCATTCAGCATCGTCAAGGTCTGAAAGATCGCCTTCAAACTCAATAGGCTTGTCGATGCGTGCCATCAAAACGATGCGGTCTGACGTAAGTACGTTGCTACCATCAAGAGCTTCAAATGCTTTTCCTTCAGCTCGTTCTGTCTTTGTAGCAATCTCGTAAACCACGGCATAAATGTCGGCAGAGTCGTGCATCTCGGGGTGCACTTTGTAGTTGCCATCAGTAAAGGTGTCACCTGCCTTATATTTGTAATAACCTTCAAGACGTACAGGTCTTTTTGTAACAATGGGTAACCCAAATTTTGTAGCCTTCAGTGCTTTGCTTGGACTAACAGCTGCTGCACTTGCATTAAACGTGCCAATAAAAATGTTACCAGCTGCGATAGGCATCTTGGTAGCTTTCCATCCTGTTTCGCGTGTAGTGAGCTTTAGGCCTTTACCTTTCACACCATTTTCAATAGCAACGGTAGGATATTCGCTTGTGGGCGCATTGAATTTGGCAATAGCAAATCCACCATTGCCCGAAGCCCAATAGTAGCGTTCTGGGTTGCTTGGGTCGTTGGCATCGAGTTCAAACCACTCTTGATATTTACCCTTTGCGTCGAGTTTAAAGTTCTCAAACCCCATGAGCCATTCGTCGTATTCCATAGGAGGAAGTTCAAAGCTCACCTTGTAGTCTTTTGTCCAATTGCCGTCTTGTGAGTGAGTGGTATATGTTTGTGTCGAAGAAAAATCGCGTGTAATGCCATTGCTTGGAACCTCAACACCATCAACAATGGCAGTAATCCATGCACCTTCTGTAAGTGTAAATTTGGGGTTAAGGGCAGAGCGGTCAATGTCGCGGTTAGCAGTGGTAAATACGATAGCATCGTTACCTATTACAGGGTCGCCCTTTAGTATGCTACGGTGTTCGTTAAGCCATGTGCTGTCTATGCCAGTGATATCACATTCGGCGTTAAGCGGTTCGTCTTGTATGCACGATTGCAGCGTAAAGAGCGCAACAATGGCTTGAGCTAACAGAAGTATGCGTTTCATTATTATGTAATGGATGTTTAAATGAACTATAGGTATGTTAAGTATAGTGTGACTAAAAGTGTTGGTGTCGTACGTCTTAAAAATCGTATAAGGACACATTATCCCCCTTTCGTGTGCAAAGTTACGAAAAATATTTTCAATGTCGTAGTTTTGTTGATTTTCAAGGCGGTTTATACCATTAAAAGCGGTAATACCGAAAAAATAGTAAAAAATATACTCGCTTTTAGTGGCTTTTTAAGGGTGTGCTTACATAAATTAAAAAGAAGAATGTAAGTGAATTTTCTATACATCTTCTTGTTTAAGGGTTTATGTATGTAGTGACTTTTCTATTTTGGGAAAGAGTTTTAGGAAAACATTTCTACTACTACTACGAAAACAAAAGTTTTAGGAAAGTAATCCTAAAACTTTTGAAAACTGACAAGTTTTAGGAAAGCATTTCTAAAACTTGTATGCTATAAGATAGATGTTTGCTTACTTCTTTTCAGCCTTGGCAGCTGGAGTCTTTACCTTAATGTTCTCTACTGTAAAGATAAGTGTAGAGTTGCCAGGGATAGAGGCACCTTGGCCGCGTTCGCCGTAGCCAAGTTCGGCAGGGATGAATAGTTTCCATACAGAGCCTTCGGGCATCATAGTGAGAGCCTCGTGCCAACCTTTGATTACTTGGTCGGGGCGGAAAGTTGCGGGCTGATTGCGCTTGTATGAAGAGTCGAACACTGTGCCATCGATGAGTGAGCCTTCGTAGTGTACTTCTACCTCGGTGCTATCGGTTGCGATAGGACCATTGCCTTTAGTGAGTATTTGATATTGTAATCCGCTTGGAAGGGTAACAACGCCTTTAAGCTTCTTGTTGGCAGCAAGGAACTTTACGTTCTTGTCTTTATACACCTCTTGTTGGTACTTGAATTGGCCTTCAACTACCTTCATTGCACTGTCGCGAGTAAAAGTTTTTTCGTTGCCAAGTACCACGTTAGTAAGTGCACGTTCAAATTCTTTTTCGTCTACGTATGCAGAGTCTTTTTTGCCAGCAGCCTGTAGGTTGAACATAGGCAAGTTGCGTTTGTTGATGTCGGCTATCTTAAGTCCGGCTGCAAAGGCTTCGGCCTTTTTGCGTTCTGCATCGCTGATATTGGCATTGAGACCGCGCATAGCTTCGTCGATATAAGCAGAGTCTACGCCCAACTGACCGATGAGATATTGTTTCAAACTTTCGCCTTGAGCCACACCAAGAGCGTAGCTAAATGTTTTTCCGTCTACGGGGCGGAGTGCGGGAATAAGTTTGGCAGCAGGCACAACCTTAGCGTTCTTCTTAGCTTTTTTGCCTTTTTGTGCCATAGCTCCAGTGCAGCAAAGAGCTGCAAGAGCAAGGGTAAATAATTGTTTTGCTTGCATTTCTTAAATGTATGTAATAAGAGACATAGAGCTTACAAGACTTATCTCTTAGTCTCATAAGCCCTATGGTCTATGTTTTTTATGTTTATTTGGCAATGCTAACGAGTGTTACCTTGAACACAAGAGCTGCGTAGGGAGGAATAGGACCTGTGCCTTGCTCGCCATAAGCGAGGTTATAGGGCACATAGATTTCCCATGTTGAGCCAACTGCCATTTTGGGGATTGCGATGCTCCAGCCTTTTATAACGTTTTTAAGGCTAAAAGTAACAGTTCCACCAGGTTGGTTAGCAGAAGAGTCGAACACTTGACCATTGGTCAAACGGCCTTCGTACTTCACGGTTACGCTGTCTGTAGCAGTGCAGTGTTCGGTGCTTTCGCTCTTGGTGAGCTCTTTACCATAAACGCCGCCACCTAAGGCTACAACGCCTGGTTGTTTGGCCATTTTTTCGATAAAGGCCTTGCTCTCGCCTTTCTTGTTTCCGAACATATAGTCCATGATACGCTTTTGTGCAGTTTCTTTGTCTACAAGCTGACCGCCAATCTTAAGGGTTGTTTTGTTTTTGGCCAAAGCTGTGAAACCAGCGATAAAGTTCTTTACACTAAGTTTCTTGGTGCTATCACCTTGGAACACTTGACGCTCAATCATAGGCAACTGGCTCTTCACCTGCATACCTGCTTGCAATCCGAGGTTGTAAGCCATCTTCTTTTTGTCTTCGGCAGACTTCATGCCGTCGATGTAGCCTTTTAAGAACTCGTCTACATAGGCAGAGTCGCTACCCGACTGTGTGAGCATGTTCTGAAAATCGCCTTCGCTGGCAGACATTGCCATACCCATTTCGTAGCTCAAGGTGTCGATGTCGGTCTTGAGGTTGGCCTTGGGTGAGCCATTGTTACAGCTGCTGAATACGGCTGTTGCAGCCACCATCATGGCTGCCAAGAAAATCTTTTTCATAACAAATGTATGATGCTGTTGGTTTGTTTATTTTTCAATGCTGATAAGTTCAACGTCGAACACAAGAGCTGCAAAAGGAGGAATGGCTTGGCCTGCGCCTCTCTCGCCGTATGCAAGGTTGTAAGGGATGAAGAAACGATATTTTGCACCCTCTTTCATGAGTTGTACACCCTCGGTCCAACCTGCAATTACACCATTCAATGGGAATACGGCAGGTTCGCCGCGACGATATGATGAGTCGAACACTTGACCATTAGTGAGTGTTCCCTCGTAGTGGCACTTCACGCGGTCGGTAGCCTTAGGTTGTGCACCAGTACCTTCTTTGATTACGGTGTATTGCAATCCGCTTGGCAATACGGTAACACCCTCTTTCTTTGCATTCTCGGCCAAGAACTTTTCGCCTTCTTCGCGGATTTCGCGTCCGGCTTCTTCTTGCTGCTTTTGCAAGAATGTGTTTACTATTTGCTGCGCTTCGGCATCAGTAAGTTTGCAAGTTTCGTCAGCAGTTACAGCAGTGATAGCGTCTGCAAAGTCGGTGATGTTGAGGTCTTTTACTCCCATTGCTTTGAGGTTATGACCTATAACCATGCCAAGAGCGTAACTAAGTTTTTCCATAAATAGGTTTTGAATAATAATATGTTGAATGTTGTTATTGTTTATTCTCTTCTTTTATAATCAATGTGCAAAAATACAATTAATTCCTTAGCTTTGCGCTTGTTGTGTGTTACTTTTTGTAACTTTGGATTAAAGAGGGGCACAATGTGGCTTAAAACATGCCAAAAGTGTGCCATAACCCATTTTTAGAAAACAAAAGAGGAGGAATATATAATGAAGAAACGCATTGTAGTATTAACGGGTGCTGGCATTAGTGCCGAGAGTGGTTTTTCAACTTTTCGCGATGCAGGCGGATTGTGGGACAACTATCCAGTTGAGCAAGTCGCCACCCCTGAGGGATGGCATGCCAACCCAAACATGGTGACAGATTTTTACAATCATTTGCGTGAGCAATTAGCTTCGGCAAAGCCCAATGAGGGCCATCGTATATTGGCAGAGTTGGAGGATGATTTCGACGTTACCATAGTGACGCAAAACGTAGACGACCTTCATGAGCGTGCTGGATCGCACCATATTATCCACCTACATGGCGACTTGCGCAAGGTATGTTCGAGCCGTAACCCTAACGACCCCCGATACATTCGTACGTTGCCTGCCACCCAACCCGTGGTAGAACATGGGGCATTGGCAGAAGATGGTTCGTTGCTTCGTCCGTGGATTGTGTGGTTTGGCGAGGCTGTGCCCAACCTTGAGCCAGCGGCCGAGGCTACCGAACGTGCCGACATTTTTGTGATTATTGGCACCTCGCTCAATGTTTATCCAGCGGCATCACTCATCCGATACACGCGCCCAGGTGTGCCCGTGTTCTTGATAGACCCTAAACCCGTAAACGTGCCAAGTGGCTACCACATTGAGGTGATACAGCAGGTGGCAAGCAAGGGCGTGGAAATATTGAGGCAGAAGTTGCAGACGATGCGATAATTGAGCATCCGAATATAAGTAGACATTTATTCTAATAAACAGGCTTTTCATGATGTAAAATATCTACGGTTGCCTTTGTATTTAGAATAAATTTACTTTTGAAAAATCGTTTGTTTTGAACATTTAATCGAGTGCTTTAAAACAAGCGATTTTTGCGTTTGTTTGTTAAACTGTTGATAATGAAGAGTTTAAGAATTTCAGATAGGTTATTACTTATGTTATCCGATACAAGAATGCATATTCTTGTGTGTTAAGGATGCGTATTCTTATGCTTGAAGGATGCGTATTCTTATGTGCTAAGCATACGTTTGTAGCAATCTAATAAAGGTTTTGTTAACAAAAAACGGGCATAAAATAGGTAAGGCAAGAGGGCATGATGGGTAAAAAAGGGGATTTCTCCTTCTATATGCTTGCAAAAGTTGTACAAAACAAAAAGAATAATATTCTATGACGATAATGTGAAAGTGCTATTGGGTTTGGTATTAAAAATAAGGCTCAAGAACAAGGGGGTTATTAGCGTATGGATATAAAAAAAGGGATACCACTGTATCCCAACCTTGTTAACCTTAAATCTAATACTATGAAAAACACGATGCAAAGATACGTACTATCTCAAAATATGCAAGGGGTAAGGTAAAGAAAATGTATATAGAAAATATTTTTTAATATTTAATGCACTGTTTTGCAATCTGTGGTAATCTATTTTGTGTATTTATACTACATGTAAGCATTTGTTTATGCAAACAAAAAATCCTTGCATGCAGATAATTTTCTGTATGCAAGGATGAATTTGAATGCTTATTGTCAAGGAGAGTTGTTGTGGTTTAAGAATAAATATCTATAGACACACACTCACAAACCTTGCAACGTGTTTCAGTTTCTTCTTGTTATTACAAGTTAGGGTTGAGTTCGCCCCACTTAGCAACCTCAGGAACGATACCGAGCTCAATGATCTCGTTGCGCATCTTGCAAAGGTGCTCGTATGACTTGTTGAGGCTTGCAATCTCTTCTTCAGTACCAGTAGGTTCTGTGAAGTGAACGCCAGTCTTGTCGATAGTGGTGGGCATAGCCATCATAACGTTCTTGAAACCGAGTTTGTCGTGGTTTACGTAGCAACCTGCAGGAAGAGTAAACTTCTCGCCACCCATAGCAGCTTCAATCATCTTAACAGCGTTGTAAGCTGGGCTTTGGAATGAGCTACGACCGCGGAGCTTAATGATGTTAGAGCCACCCTGAACAGTGTGGTGCTTGATTTCTTCCCAACGTTCTGCCGAAAGACCCATCTCAGAGAGAGGCTTGCCGTCAATCTTAACTTGTGATGCAAATACAGCCATTTGTTCACCATGACCACCATAAGTGTGAGCACCAGTTACCTTGTCTTGTTGAACACCAAACTCAAGTGCAAGGGCTTGTTGCAAACGAGTAGAGTCGAGTGCAGCCAAAGAAGTGAGTTGGTTTGGTTTCAAACCAGAGTGGATAAGTGCAGTAAGAGCTGTAACGTCAGCGGGGTTGAAGATAACAACTACGTGTTCAACCTCGGGGCAGTACTTCTTGATGTTGTCACCAAATTCAGCAGCAATCTTGCAGTTGCCTTTGAGCAAATCTTCACGAGTCATGCCCTCTTTACGAGGTGCACCACCAGAAGAGATGATGTACTTGGCACCAGTAAATGCTTCTTCAGGATCAACGGTGTAAGTTACGTTTACACCAGGGAAAGCGCATTGTTGGATTTCATCAAATACACCATGAACACCTGGTTCGTAGATATCGTAAAGACAAATGTTAGGAGTGAGACCGAGCATCAAAGCGCTCTGTACCATGTTAGAACCAATCATGCCGCCGGCACCGACGATCAAGAGTTTGTCATTAGTTAAAAATGCCATAATAATTATACTTATAAAAAAAGTTTGTGTTACTTAATAAATTTCATTCTCACACCTTGTGCTCGCATTGTTGCTTTTGCTTCATGCAACACAAAGGCTTATGTAATAGGGATGGATAAGGAATAAATGCGATGAGTTTGTAGGGCTCGTCAAACATTTTTTTCTTTATCTAAGCGCAAAATTACAAACTTTCATGAATTATCAAACAAGTGTGCAATATTATTTTTTTTGAGCATCGCCTTTTTAAGAAAATAGTAACATTTACTATCCGTTTTTCACTCATTTGAATGCTTTTTGTGCAATGAAAAAATAACTTTATTACTTGCGCTTGCATTCAAAATAGGGGCAATACCATACTATTAATTAAAATAATAAGACAATAAGCCCATAAAACGCTAACTTTCAAAAAAAATCGTGTATATTTGCACGTTCAAAGGTGTGTACAAACGCCATTGGCATAAATGTGGATGCAAATAGAGGCATCTTCTTAGAGCTATTACACCTTAGACAGAACAACAGAAAAACAAATATTAAAAATCAATAAATAATCACACAATCACACAATGCAAAACAAAGGATTTGTTAAAGTAATTGCAGTGTTACTGTCCTTGATTTGCCTCATGTATCTGAGTTTCTCATACCCTACCCACAAGTATGAGGCACAAGCAGAACAAATGACGGCTCATGGAAAGGATGGCGCAGCTTACCTTGACTCCATGCGTAACGAGACCGTTTGGCTTGGTAAAACGCTCAAGGATTGCGAGGCATTGCAAATCGGCCTGGGTCTTGACCTTAAGGGCGGTATGAATGTAGTGCTTGAGGTGAGCGTTCCCGACGTGGTGAAGAACCTCGCTGGCGAAAGTGCTAACGACCCCAAGTTTAAGAAAGCTTATGATGAAGCCGTGGCTCAAACTCGTAAGGGTAATGTAGACTTCGTAGATGCTTTTGTAAGTGCTTTCGAAAGTCAAAACGGAAAGAACAAGCTTGGTGGTATCTTCGCCTCAAAGCTGAGTAACCAAAACATCTCTTACAACTCAACCGATGCCGATGTTAAGAAAGCTCTTAACGAAGAGGTAAACGTTGCCGTTGAAAACTCAAACAAGGTGGTTCGCTCTCGTATCGACCGCTTCGGCGTGGCTCAGCCTAACATCCAAATTCTACGTGGTAAGGGTCAAATTGGTCAAATCATGGTAGAAATGCCTGGTATCAAAGAGCCTGAACGTGTGCGTAAATTGCTACAAGGTAGTGCAAACCTCGAATTTTGGGAAACTTACACTTTAGCCGAATTGCAATCATCGCTCACTTCGCTCGACAAGCGTCTTGCTGGTGGAAATGATACCACTGCTACCGACACAACAAAGGCTGCAACTGCTAAGAAAGATGTTAAGGAACAACATCCTTTGTTCAGTAAATTGGCTCAAATTCAAGGCATGCAACCCAATGGTTGTGTTGTAGGTTATGCCATTTCGCGCGATACAGCCGAAGTTAATAAGATGATACATAGCGCCATTGCAGAGGCAGTTCTTCCTGCCGACTTGCATTTGGCTTGGGGTGTTAAGAATGCCGATGGCATGAAGTCGAACGTGTTTGAACTCTATGCGCTCCGTGCTATCAATGGCCAACCCTCAATGCAAGGCGACGTGATTGAAGATGCTAAAGACGACTTCGACCAAAATCATCGTCCTATCGTGAGCATGACAATGACCCAAAGTGGTGCACGCGATTGGGCTAACTTAACTAAAAAGAACTTGAAAAAGCCTGTAGCTATTGTGCTCGATGGCTTTGTATATAGTGCTCCAGTTGTACAGAGCGAGATTACGGGTGGTAACTCTCAAATCTCGGGTAACTTTACTACTGATGATACACGCGACTTGGCTAATGTATTGAAGAGTGGTAAGATGCCTGCTCCTACTAAGATTGTACAAGAAGAGACAGTTGGTCCGAGCCTTGGTGCTGCATCTATCCAAGCTGGTTTCACAGCTTGTATCGTAGCATTTGTGCTCTTGATGATCTTTATGTGCTGCTTCTATGGCCTTATACCTGGTATGGTGGCTAACGTAGCATTGATATTGAACTTCTTCTTTACCTTTGGTATTCTCACCTCATTCCAAGCTGCACTAACCATGAGCGGTATTGCTGGTATGGTGCTATCGCTCGGTATGGCAGTCGATGCCAACGTGCTTATTTATGAACGAACAAAGGAAGAATTGAAAGCTGGTAAGGGCATTAAGACAGCCTTGGCCGAGGGTTATGGCAATGCCTTCTCTGCAATCTTCGACTCTAACCTCACATCTATCATTACAGCAATCATCCTCTATAACTTCGGTACAGGTCCGATCCGCGGTTTCGCTATGACATTGGGTATAGGTATCGTATGTTCATTCTTTACTGCTGTATGGGTGTCACGTATCGTGTTCGAACACTATCTCAACAAAGACAAATGGTTGGGCTTGACCTTTACCACTGCAATGTCTAGAAACTTCTTGATAGACAAGCACTTCAACTTTATGAAGATGGGCAAGCGCTCAATCTACGTGTTTATTGTGGGTGCTGTTATTGCTATTGCTTTCCTCTGCACTCGTGGTTTGTCAAGCGGTATCGACTTTACTGGTGGTCGCAACTATGTTATTGAGTTTGAACAAAAGGGTGTAACTCCCGAACAAGTTCAGAAGGTTGTGGCAGAGAAAGTACAAGCGAAAGATCCTAACGCAATTGTTACAGCTATTGCCATCTCAACAACCAATAACGATGCTGTACGCTTGTCTACTAACTATCGTATTAATGATGATAGCGAAAGCATTGACCAAGATGTTGAACGCTTTATCTTTGATGCTTTGCACGATGCGAACCTTATCAAGGCTGATTACAAAACATTTATCGACCGCGATAACCACAAAGGTGGATCTATTGTATCGGCACAAAAGGTTGGTCCTACAGTAGCTGCCGATATGACTCGTGGTGCTGTTATCGCCGTGGTATTGTCGCTCGTGGCAATCTTCTTATACATCCTTATACGTTTCCGTAATATAGCCTTCTCTGTAGGTTCGGTTGTGGCATTGGTATTCGATACATTGCTCGTTATCGGTATGTTTAGTATCTGCTGGGGTTGGATAGGCTTCTCGCTCGAGGTAGACCAAACCTTTATCGGTGCTATCCTTACCGTAATCGGTTACTCTATCAACGATAAGGTGGTGGTATTTGACCGTATGCGTGAAAACATCAAACTTCACCCAACTCAAAACTACTTCGACCTCTTTAATAACTCGTTGAATAGCACTCTTTCACGTACCGTTATGACATCATGCACCACATTGCTCGTGTTGCTCTGCATCTTTATCCTTGGTGGTGATAGCATCCGCTCATTTGCCTTTGCCATGATATTGGGTGTAATCTTCGGTACTCTATCTTCTATCTTCCTTGCAGCTCCTATTGCTTACCGCACTATTGGTCGCAAGCTTGCTAAGAAAGAGGCTTAATGCCCTAATGAGATATAACAATACAAATTGTTTGATATAAAAAGAAACTCCACAATGCTCATAAAAGGGCATTGTGGAGTTTCTTTATACGCTCTACATGAATGGTGTTAGAAACGGCTTCTTCATGCAATTCTACGCATCATTATGGTGATATTTGTTGGCTTGGAAATGCTCCATGCCTCTGACTATATCCTTTATCATTCATGCGCTGTAGAAATGCTTGTTGGCTTGGAATGTGAGTAAACAATAAAAAGGCGAGAGAAACGATGATTGCGTTGGCAACGATGTTTCTCTCGCTCTTTTTATTTGTGCTATAACCCTTTCAGAAAAGGGCATTGAATGGGGCATTTCTATGGATTGAATGCTTGGTATTGGTTATCTACCAAGCCATGCTTCAGGGTTGAGTTTAGAGGTTTCTTTACGAAGTTGGAAGTGAAGTGTGCAATTGCCAGAGGCATCGGTAGCAATGGTTCCGAGCGTTTGTCGTGCTTGTACATGTTGTCCTTGGCGTACAGAAGTAGATGACAAGTTGCAATATACCGACATGTATGAACCATGACGCACAATGATATTGTACATACCTCCGTAGGCAAAGATAGCAGTAACCTCGCCTGCATACACAGCGCGTGCTTGTGCTCCTGCGTGGCCAGTAATGTTGATGCCCTTGCTATCGAGTTGCACACCCTTTAAACCTGCCACATTATAGCTTCCGTAGTGGCGTGTAATGGCATATCCGCCTGTGATAGGCATGGGCAATCGCCCACGATTGGCTGCAAAACTACCATTGATAGCATTATCTGCATTGGTGGAGTAGGTAAAGGTTGTTGCGGGTTGTTTTTCAGTCTCAACGGGCTTGATGCGACGAGTTGTAGAGCGTTTTGCATCGTTTTTAGCAACAAGTTTTTCGCTATTCTTGCTCGTTGTCTTGTTGGCTTTTGCTCTTCTATTGTTCGTGTTATTGCGTTGAGCTATAGCCATTTGTCTTTCGCGTTCTTTCTTTTCGCGCGCAGCTTTCTCACGTGCAGTCTTTGCACGTGCAGCTTGTTCGCGTTGAGCCTTAAGTTTGGCTTGTCTTGCCAATTCTGCCTTACGACGGCGCTCTGCCTCTGCTTTACGGCGACGTTCGGCAGCAGCAATTTCTTGTTGAATGAGTTGGTCAATGCGAGCATCAAGAGCTGCGGCTTTTTTACGCTGTTGTGCAATAGAGGCTTGAAGTTCTTGCTGGCGCTTGTTAAGGTCGTTTACCACTTGTTGTCGCTCTTGTTGCTGGCCTTGCAATTTTTGTTTTTCGGCTTGACCTTCTTTATAAAGTTTGTTCTTTTCGGTTTTCAACCCTAATAGTTCGTTGCGCTTGGCTTGAACAATGCGCTCCTTCTGTCGTATGATTTCAGCTTGTGCACGTTGGTAGCGGCTGAACTGAGACATATAGCGTAGGCGTCGATACATGTCTCTGAAATTTTTGGCAGAAAGGATGAATTGCCATTTCGACACTTGCATCCTATTGCGGAACATATAGGTTACAGAGCGCTGATAGCGACGTTTGCACACAGCTATATCAGCCTCGAGCAAGTGCAGTTGTTGTTCTAATCCACTAATGGTTGTGGCCAATTCGGTAAGTTCGGCATGTATGCCATTTACGTACTTTTGCTGTCCCTCTATTTGCACGTTTATCACCTGTAGGTTGGCCAATTGTGAGCTAACGTCCTTTTTAGTAGACTTTAGCATTTTTTCTTGGTTGGCAATGCTATGTTTCAGAGAGGTTTGTTGCCTTTGCAGCGAGCGTATTTTCTTGTTGGTTTGTGCCGACAAGTCTGTGCAGACGGCAATCGCAAGCAATAGAGTGAGGAGAAATCTAATCATGCGATGAAAGTGTTTTTAGAAGAGTTTTCCTAATACATCTTTTACACTTCTGCGTGTGTATTTAGATGATACTGTGGTGTTAGCATCAAACGAGCCTTCATTACTTAGGCTCAAAAGTCCGAGCGAAAGAGAAATATCCTTGCCTGTGCCCGTTACGCTCATGTCCATGCTTGTGGGGAATGGGTGCCCACTAAGTGTGCGGAAATTGGCATATTCAAAAGCAAATTCGCCTTTGTCTGAAGCAGAACTACCATGAACTTGTATGCGTTGTATAAGCGAGGAGGCTTTGTCTGTAATAAAGTTGTAAGTGAGTTTAGGAGTATTATTGGGGGTGAGAATAAACTCATCATTCACAGTGTTAAGGGTGAAACGTTTTAAATCGCTTACACCAACCGAACGTTGTCCTGGTAAAAATAGTTCGTTCCAAAAGAGTGACTGCAATGCATAGAAATCGAGACCAGCTTGCTTAAGAAAACTTACTTCACCATATGCAGCACGCACATATTGCTTGTTTATACGGTCAATGACAAGCACATTTTGAGGTGTGAATTCGAGCATTCCTACCTCCATACCTAAGAAACGGAGTGAGATACGAATAACGTTGTCACGCTTCATTTGTAGCTTACCATTAACGCTTAAATCTTTGCCACCGATGCCCGAAAGTTTCACTTTAGCATTGGCAGTAATGATGTTTTTGATAGAACGTTGCGCCATCAACTTTTGTGCTATATTTGTAGCTGTAATAGCATTATGTTTGGTTGTTGAAGCGATAGTGGTGGTTTGAGGCTTTCCGCTAACTGCAGCAGTTTCTTTCTCAATATTCTTTGATGATTTGCATGCCCCAAAAGAGAGAAGTGCAATGCAAAAGAAGATATACTTTTTCATTATATGGTTGATGAATATATGTTTCTTGTTATATAAAAATGTCGCCCCATTGCTTTATGCTAAATTCTGCGGCGCCACACCTTCTGTTGTACTCTTCTTTTACTAACCTTGTCGGTGTAGAGCGAGAGTGCTTTTTTCCAATAAACGAGTGCTAGTGCGCGGTTTCCACATTTATATGCGATGTTGCCTGCATGCTCAAATATAGAGGCATTTTCAGCCGTTTCGTTGGTAAAGAGCAAAGCCTCGTCCATGTAAATGCGTGCTTGGTTATAGTCGCGTTTAAGATAAAGTATCCATGCGTAGGTGTCGAGATAGGTGGCATTGTCGCCCTCTGCCTCTATGGTTCGACGACTCATCTGCTCGGCTTTGTTAAGGTGTTTGCCTTCGAGCGATAGAAAGTAAGCATAGTTGTTAAGGCATAAAAGGTTCTTTGGATTAAACTCTAAGGCCTTTTCGTATGCTACGTATGCATCCTCCTTGTAGGTGCAACCATGTAGTACATCGCCAAGTAGAGCATAAATGTCTGAAGCCAATTGGTGGTCGGTATCATCGTTAATCCGTTCAACACCTTTTTGCAGTTGTCGGATAGCCTCTTTGTCACGTCCCAGACGGTAGAGAGCAGTACCCTCGTAATAGTAAAACGTAACTTCGGTAGGGTCGTAGAGTTCTCCCTCATGGCATGTATAGGTAACTTGTTCCATATTTCCCTGCTGAAGCAATATTTGCAACACTTGCAGGCGAGCCTTTGTATAGTCGGGTTCAACCTCCAATATGTTGTGAAGGGCACTGAGAATGCTATCAGTGGGCATGTGTTTACCCATTACATAATATGCGTAGAGCTCTGCCATGTCACGGCTCTCTTGCGGACTATTTAGTACTTTTTTAAATAGTGACAGAACGGCTAAGGAGTCACCTCCGTTCCTTATATTGTCTACTGCAAAGCCTCTCATCGCCTCTAAGCGTGCGCCACTTTGGGTGTGTGGATTAAGCACTACCTTTTGCAGAAGGTCTAAGTATAACGAATCAGCTTGCGCTGCCTTGTAATAGGCAAGGAGCGAAATTTGTGCGTAACTATTATCTGGTTCTGCTGTTAGCACATCTTTGTAGATGTCGAGAGCCTGCTCGTGATAACCATGTTGGTCGTATAAATCGCCCAAGAGCACGCGGTAACGTAGGTCGTATGGATATTCAGCACAAAGGTCTTCAATAGCTTGGTAGGCATGCTCATCGTCCTTCATAGCTAAATATGTTTGGAACTTTTCAATGCTCAATTGCTCTGATTTTCCATCAACGCGTTCCAATCTTTCAATCGTGCGGATAGCGCCAGCGTAGTCACCGCTTGTTTTATAGAGCCAAATCAGCACGCTTAGGGTCTCGTCGCTTTCTTTCTCGTCTGCCAGTTCTTCATAGAGAGCTATGGCTTCTCTGTATCGGGCACTATTGGCCAAGTAAGTGGCAAGTGCCTCTTTGTAATAAACATTCTTATTGTCAATTCTTACCGCCTTATGGAGCAAAGAATCGCCTTGTGCACGCGATAAAGTGTCTGAGAAGGGGGAGTAAGAAAGTTTGAGTAGCCCCATTTCGTAGATGGCCTCCGATGCATTGGGATTGAGCTTGAGTGCAGCGTCAAGCAGTTCGTATTCAGCGTCTATATGATCAGCCTCTTTTTGGCGTATGGCTTCAAGAAACAATTCGTTAAATCTTCGTTCTTGTTTGTAGCTGATGGCTAAGGCATGTGATGGCAAGTTTGGGGTTGTTGCAGCAGCATTTATGCTTGCTTGGGCAGATTGGGTATGTGCCGATCGTTGTGTGTGGCATGATGATGCCACACACACTATTGTGATAAGCCATATAATGTGTTGCAACTTAAAGCGCATATAAAACCTCTTGGTATTGAAAAGTGAATAGTGTTTTGTGAGATATAAAAAGGTGTTGGTTGATGTAGCCTATGCCCGTAGCCTTGAAGTGGCTATTTATGGGTTGTGACGCTTATTCCTTGCCTGTATGTCCAAAGCCTCCTTCGCCTCTACTTGTTTCGTCAAGGCTTTCAACAGCGTTCCATTCAGCATGCTCAAAACGAGCAATAACAAGTTGAGCAATGCGGTCGCCGTGTGTTATCTTGAATGGTTCGTTAGACAGATTGACCATAATCACTCCTATTTCGCCACGATAGTCGGCATCGATGGTGCCAGGAGTGTTGAGCAGTGTAATGCCATGTTTCAGTGCCAAGCCAGAGCGCGGACGCACTTGTGCCTCATATCCCTTGGGCAGTGCAATGCGCAATCCTGTAGGGATGAGTCGTCTTTCTAATGGTTGCAAGGTAACATCTGTTGTAAGATTAGCTCTCAAGTCAAGTCCAGCACTTTGCTCGGTAGCATATTCTGGGAGGGGATTGTTAGAATTGTTTACTATCTTGATTTTCATTTTTTACAAGGATGATATATCGTTACAAAGAAAAGCAAAATTAGTGATTTTAGGGCAATAAAGATGTGTTGTGCTTGCTTTTTAATACTTTTGCAATGAAAAAAGAAATACTCATTGATTATGAAATGGCAAACTCTCATCTCGTCTAAGCGACTTGGCAAGGAAAACAAACCAAAGCCGCTTGAAGAACGACGTACCGAATTTCAGCGTGACTACGACCGCCTTATCTTTTCTGCTGCCTTTAGGCGTATGCAAAACAAGACGCAAGTGTTTCCGCTTCCAGGCAGTGTGTTTGTGCACAACCGACTTACGCATAGCCTTGAGGTATCAAGCGTTGGTCGCTCGTTAGGAACAGACATTAGCCGTGAACTAATCAATATTCATCCTGAACTTGCCGATACAGAGGTAACGAGTTTGGGAGCCATTGTGAGTGCTGCATGTTTGGCGCATGATATGGGTAATCCGCCTTTCGGACATTCTGGCGAGCGTGCCATACGTACTTACTTTAGCGAGGGTAAAGGTGCAGAGTTGCACAAATTAATAACAGAACGAGGCGAAAAACTATCTGAAGCCGAGTGGCTCGATATGACACGATTTGACGGAAATGCCAATACTTTCAGACTATTGACTCACCAATTTAATGGGCGCCGTCGTGGTGGTTTCGTAATGACTTATGCCACCCTCGCATCGATTGTGAAATATCCTTATGGCTCAGATGGTGCTTTAACAAAGCCAAAGTTTGGATTTTTTGAGGCAGAACGTGCTACTTATTTGCACATTGCTGATGCTTTAGGGTTGAAGCGTTTGCCTGATTTACCTAATGGAGCTGTACGTTTTGCGCGTCATCCTCTTGTATATCTTGTTGAGGCTGCAGACGATATCTGCTACGAAATTATGGATATAGAAGATGCGCACAAACTGCGATTGCTATCAGATGAGCAAACTATGAACTTATTCCTATCGTTTTTTGAGGAAGGAGAACAAACAAGGCTTCGCCAACGTTATACACCCGATACGGATGTAGACGATAAAATTGTATATTACCGCTCGTGTGTTATCAATGCACTCGAAAGAGCTTGTGTTAGTATCTTCTTAGAGAACGAACAGCAAATATTGGATGGTACATTCACAGGTTCACTTATTGACCATTTGCCACCAATCTTGCACACCGCCTACCAACAATGTGAGCATGTGGCAAAAACATGCATCTATCGATGCCATGAAGTGACAGATGTAGACTTGGCTGGTTATCACATTATCTACACCTTACTCGAACTTATCACAGATGCAGTGATGGCACCAGATAAGGCTTATTCGCAGTTACTTTTGCAGCAAGTGCCATCGCAGTATGAAGTATGCACCATGCGTGAGGGCGACCGCCTTATGGCTGCACTTGACTATATTTCGGGCATGACAGATGTTTATGCCCTCGACCTTTATCGTAAGATAAATGGGCATTCATTGCCCAGTGTATAATACAAAAAAGTTCTCAAACCATGCGTGCTTAACTTGGTTAGTGGCATGCATGTGTTTGCGAACTTATTCGGTTTGCACAGAACTATTGTTCCTTCAAGTATCCGATGATAGGATAATGGTCTGAGAATGGAACGCTATCATCTACTTTAACGGCATAGGGCTTAAAGTGTGATGAGCAAAATATATTGTCGATGCGTACGTAGATGGCGTCTTTATTAAACGAGCGTCCAATGCCATTTCCTGTAGCTCGGTAAGCATCTGTTAGCCTACTACACATCATGTGGTGGGCATAGCTGATTGGAGTATCATTAAAGTCACCCATTAGGATAATCTTGTTGTGTGCATGTTTGTCAAGAAAATTCATCAACGTGTCTGTTTGGAATGCCCTTTCTTTACCTCCTATTGCAATCTTCTTGATAAGGCTTAATTTACCGTGTACTTCATCAATTTGTTCTGGGTTTTCTACAATCTCTTTGTAATTAGAGCGTTCTTCTTTTGATAGGCGCATTGATTCTAAATGAGCACATACCACAACAAGAGTGTCTTTAGCTTTGGGCGTAAGGTAAAAAGCCACGGCTCCGTTGCATTCAGAGTGGCATATCATTTCGTTCTTAACGATAGGAAATTTAGATATAACTCCCACCTTGCTACCTCCTACGAAACTCCAATCTATATGTAGTTTATAACTCTTCACTGTCCTTTGCACCATTTCGTGGTCTTCATCATTGCGAAAGGCAATTTCTTGTAAGCATGCAATGTCTGGTTGCTGAGAACAAATGTAACGCGCCACTTCATATTCGCCCGTTTGTTCATCTTTTTTCCAATTGCCAAAACTCATGGTGTTATACGACATTACCTTCCATGCTCTTTTAGGCGGGGGCGACGAAAGGTTAATGGGGCAGTAATCGCGAATAGAGCCATAGCAACCCACAAATCCCACGAGAGGAATCCATACCATTTTAGGCTGAAATAGCAGTGTAATCACTGTCATAAACAACACTGCAGCTGCCCATATAGGGAAGGTTAGACCGATAACGCTAAAGTATTTGCCATATATGCTTGGGTCTATATATACCGAGGCCGCGCATCCCCACATTAGCAGTACGGCTAACCAGTTAAAGAACGAAAATAGTTTTTTCAATGATAAGCAATGTTTTGTTTTATGTATGTTAGTAGCGTTGGTAGTTCTTTGATATGTAATTTTATTTCCTACTAATTCTAAAGAGTTCTCTTTTTTCATCTGTTGTCAAGCTATCATACCCAGAGCGCTTAATCTTGTCAAGAATTTCATCCATGCGTTGCTCCTCCTCTTTGCTTCGGATATTGTATTCATAATCAGTTTCTCGGGTTGCAGTGTGGTGTGCATTCCCCGCAGTGGTTTTATGCGGAGTGAAAGTATCCTTTAATTTCTCCTTCCAAACACTTCTTTTGTGGCCTTGCTGAGGATAAGTCCATTGCCCCCATCCCGTAGTTGCACTTTTGTTGCTACGGCGTTTCCAAAGCCAAATCAAGAACCATCCAAAGAGCATGCCACCTAAATGAGCAAAGTGTGCTACATTGTCGTTAGATGTGTAGGCTGATATAAGTTCGATAGCAGCATATCCAGCAACAAAGTATTTGGCCTTCATTGGTATGGGTGGTATGAGTAGCATGATGCGTTCGTTGGGGTAGAGCATACCAAAAGCCAACAATACACCATAGCAAGCGCCCGAAGCACCAATAGTTGTCCATGAGTTCAAAAACTCTCCCATAGGTATAATGCCATTGCCAATGTTCACCATGCTAAAACTTTGCATATCTTCCATAAAGAAGTCGGCTGTCTGCCATATCTCTTGGCATATACCAGCACCGATGCCACACACAAAGTAGTATATAAAAAAGCGTTTTACGCCCAATGTTCTTTCAATCAGTCCGCCAAACATCCATAGTGAGAACATGTTAAAAAAGAGGTGCGTTAAGCTACCATGTAAAAACATATAGCTAATAAGTTGGAAAACATTGAATTGGTCTGCCAATACAAAGTGGAGTCCCAACCAGTTGGTAACATCAATGCCATACAAGCGCATTACAGATTGTGCAAGATAGCAAATCACGTTGATGATTATAAGGTTGCGTGTAACAGGGGGTATATTGTGCATAAGTGATAGAATAAATGTTTAACTTTGCATGCCCTATAAGCACAAGTTTCTTGGCATTCAAGTTTATGCATTATGTTATGAAAAGAGTTGTGCGTGCGTTATCCTTCGTAGTGCCATATAGTGCTACCAAAGAAACGTTCTTCGCTCAGTTTGATGCCTACAGGGAGTCTTGGTTCGGGCACTCCGCTTCCCAAAGGTTGTTCTGACACTTCAACGAAGGCTTCATCCCACAATCCTTGGTCTATAAAGCTTTGAAGTGTTTGTTGTCCACCTTCAACCAGTAAAGACTGAATGCCCAATCGGTAGAGTTCGCTCAGTGCAGTTGGGATGTCGGCATAAGCCAACCATCCGTGTGGCAACTCACCTTCAGCCACTCGCCCCAACACCACACGTGTGGGCTGATTGCCCGCCCAATGGCGCACGTTAAGCTGAGGTCTATCCATCTTCAGTGTGTTGTGTCCCACCAAAATAGCTTGGTTCATAGCTCTAAGTTGGTGCACACGCATGATAGAGAATGGAGTAGAAATCTTGGCAGCCTCTTCGGGTGTTCCCTCTTCGCGCCAAGCGTCAATAAACCCATCGGCAGAGCGTGCCCATTTCAGTGTAACATAGGGGCGATGCTTGGTTTGAGCCGTAAAGAAACGGCGGTTTAGTGCTTTGCATTCATCCTCAAGCACACCAACAGTTACCTCTATACCAGCTTCGCGCAGAATACTGATGCCACGTCCTTGCACCTTAGCAAAGGGGTCGATACATCCCACCACAACGCGTGGAATGCCCGTTTTCACAATGAGTAGCGCACAAGGTGGAGTCTTACCATAGTGGGCGCATGGCTCAAGGCTCACGTAGATAGTACTTTCTTTTAGTAGTGGCCTATCCTCTGGTTTAACAGAGTTAATAGCATTAACTTCAGCATGAGCTTTGCCGCATACGGCATGATAGCCCTCGCCAATAATACGGTTGTTGTGTACAATAACAGCTCCCACCATAGGGTTAGGAGCAGCGTGCATTCGTCCGTATTGAGCCAGTTCTATGCAGCGGCGCATATATGCTTCGTTTGTTGTCATGAGGTGAATATATTTTAAAAAGGAAAATCCTTTTTGAGTGCAATCAATAAAGTTGTAAAGGGCGATATTATTGTGCGGTCAGCTGGATGAGTTATCGTTTCAAGCCGTAAATAAGTAGCCTTTAGCTTCAAACTATAAATATTAAGAACATGAATACAGACTTCTTAGCTCTTCGTTCACAATTGTCATCGCTTTATGCTGCTGGTGAGGCACGAGCCATAGCCTTTCTTGTTTTTGAAGAGGCATTTGGTGTGAGTCGCACCGACATTTATGCAGACAAAGTTAGGCAATTTTCTGCAGAGGAGCATAAGCGTTTGCTCAATATATCTAAACAATTGTCGGCTGGTGTGCCCGTGCAATATGTGTTGGAAAAGAGCCAATTCTTTGGCCATACTTTTAGGGTGTCGCCCGATGTGTTGATACCGCGTCCCGAAACCGAAGAACTTGTAGCTTGGGCCATTGACGAGATGCGACACATGCCAATTGCAGACAACACCTTGCACCTACTCGATGCTGGTACAGGTTCTGGTTGCATAGCCATAAGTTTAAAACTTGCTTTGCCACAAGCCCATGTTGATGCGTGGGATATATCCGAGGCTGCACTTGCAGTGGCGCGTAGTAATGCCCAAGCTATGCAGGCAAATGTTGCGTTTCAGCATGTAGATATGTTGCAACCCGTTTCCTCCTTGCAACGCTATCATATCATAGTGAGTAATCCGCCCTATATATGTCAGCGCGAAGAGGCTGAAATGGAAGCCAACGTCACAGAACATGAACCGCATACTGCGCTATTTGTTCCAGATGCCGACCCTTTGCGCTTTTATAGAGCCTTGTGCCAACATGCCACACGCTTATTACAGCCAAGTGGATGCTTAATGGTTGAGATTAACCGTGCTTATGGGCAGCAAACTGCTGACCTCTTTCGTAGCTACGGACTAAGCGACATTATGCTCCGCAAAGACGCTTTTGGCAACGACCGTATGCTTTTGGGACGCATTTAAGGGTGCTTAAAGAAACCTCTTAGTCAGGTACTTTACGATATACCATACCGAAACGTATCCCACTACGATAACTGTGGCAAACACCATTATCACATCTACAAAGTGAATGCTTACGGGGTAGGCTTCGATGATAAAGTTGCTTTCAGACCCATTCATCTTAATCAGTCCGAAACTCTGTTGTGCCCAACATAAACAAAGTCCCACAACGATGCCAATCACCGCACCAAGCATTGTGATAAGTTGTCCCTCGTACAGAAATATCCTAAAAATAAGCTGCTTATTTGCCCCCATGTGGCGCAGTGTATCAACATCTGACCGCTTGTCGATAATAAGCATTGACACTGAGCCAACAATGTTGAAGCATACGATAAAGAGGATAAACGTGAGGAACACATAGGCCATTAATTTTTCGATGTTCATCACGTTGAACACGTCTTCTTGTTGCTCCAAGCGGTTCATTACCTTAAATCGTTTGCCCGCAATCTTTTGCATTTGCTTTTTCACCTGTTCCACATCGGCACCAGCCTTTAGTTTAAATTCCAAACCAGTTATACAGTTAGGTTGTTCAAACAAATTTTGTGCAAAACTCAGCGAGGTGATGAGGTAGTTGCTATCGTATTTGCTTTGGTTTACGTTGAAGCACACCTTGGGCGACGACACAAAGTCGGCGTTGATACTCTCTGTAGGGTTAGCCACATTCAGTTGTTCACCTTTTCGGGGTGCACATATTTGCAGCGAACCATAGTCTATGCCTCCCATGGCCGAAGCCAAGCCTATGCCCGGAATACCATAATTGATGTTTCCGCGGCTTAGTTCGTAGCTTCCAGTGCCGTATAGGATGTTGCGTATGCCCGTCACCTTGTCGTAGTTGTCGTCTACCCCTTTTAGTGTAATCACGGTGGGGTGGCCTCTAAATAGTATCAAAGCATTATCTTCGAGGCAAAATGAAGCACTCTCAACCTCTTTAAGTTGTCGCATTTGCGATAGTGAGGGGTCGTCGGTGGTGGCAAATTTACTTTGCGTAGGTACCACTTCGATTTGTGGGTCAAAGGTGGTATAGAGCGAGTCTATAAGGTCGTGAAATCCATTGAACACGCTCAGTATGCACAAAAAGGCAGCTGTGCCAAACGCCACACCAAATACCGAAATGCCCGAGATAATGTTGATAGCTCCCACGCGTTTCTTTGAAAACAAATAGCGCAAGGCAATGAAAAGGGGCAATCGAAAACGGTTGTTCATTCGTCTTTAAAACTTATTCTTCGGTGCTTTCAGTTGTATGTTTCTCGTCGGTTTTCAGCAAGTTGTCGATGTGTTCCAAATAGTCGAGCGAGTCATCGATAAAGAACTTCAGTTCGGGAATAATGCGCAATTGGTGGCGCACTCTTGTGCCGAGTTCGTAGCGAATTTGGCGTGTGTTAGCATTGATGTTGTTCAGAATTTCATCGGCACGTTCCGAAGGGAAAATGCTCAAATATCCGCGTGCAATGCTTAGGTCGGGGCTGATACGCACCGCGCTTACCGAAACCAACACACCATGAGTGGCTTGTGTTTGTCGTTGAAATATGTCACTAAGTTCTTTCTGTATTAATCGTGATATTTTTTGTTGTCTTGTTGTTTCCATTTTTATAAAATTATTTTTTTAGTGAAGTTGTTAAAAACCAATGAGTTCTGAGCAACTTCTGCTTATAGATTATTGTTCATCATCGATAGCCATTGTAGCTTTAGCCAACCAAACTTTATCGGCTTCGTCGGTAAGTAGAGGCATGAGTTGCTTTCTCACATGAGCGTGATAAGCATTAATTTGTTCTATCTCCTCGCTTGTGAGCAGAGCAAGGTCGAGCGGTCTTAAGTCGTAAGGGCAGAGTGTGAGAGTTTCAAACTTTAAGAAGTGCCCAAATTGGGTCGTGCAATCGTCTACACATAGCAAGGTGTTCTCAATGCGTACACCAAATTTGCCCTCAATATAGAGTCCAGGCTCGTCTGTAATAGTCATTCCTTCGGCAAAAGGAATGAGTGTACAGTTGCGCACATTCTTCCTTATTTGATGAGGTCCCTCGTGTACGCAAAGGTGCGAACCCACGCCATGTCCTGTGCCATGGCCAAAGTCATAGCCAGCAGCCCACATGTCTTGTCGGGCTGCAAGGTCGAGTTGCAGTCCTGTAGTGCCTTCGGGAAAATGCATACGTGCCAAGCGCAAGTGTCCTTTCATTACCAGGGTGTATACATGGCGTTCTTCGGCGGTGAGGTTGCCCAAGGCAATGGTGCGTGTGATGTCGGTAGTGCCACAGTCAAACTGCGACCCACTGTCTAATAAGAGCAAACCATGCTGAGGCAGACGCACGTTGGTATGTTTGTCGGCTTCGTAGTGAACAATAGCACCATGTGCGCCACAAGCCGCTATCGTAGCGAAACTCAGTTCTTTAAAGCCCTCTTGTTCAGCTCTTAGTGCCGTGAGATGCTCGTCTACCGAGAGCTCGGTCACCTCGTTGCCAGCTTGCATGTTCTCGTCGAGCCAACGCAAGAACCTAACCATAGCCACACCATCGCGCAACATAGCCTGCCTAAAGCCCTCACGTTCAGCCTCATTCTTAATAGCTCTCCAAGCACTGAGTGGAGAGTGGAATGTGTCTATATCGCCACCATTGGTAAGCACGTAGGGCACGGTGTCGTGGTCAAAAGCCACACGATGTGTTTGGCAAAAGGCTTTAGCCTCTTCGTAGTCTTTGGTGCCGACATTAGCAGCATTGAGCAGTTGTTGTGCTTCTATGCTAAGTGTAGATTTATGCGTAAAGAGCGTAAATGTATTTTCTTTACGACTATAGAGCAGATAAGCCACAAACACGGGGTTGTAGGGAATGTCTGCTCCGCGCAGATTAAGCACCCATGCAATGTCTGACAAGTCGTTGATAAAGAAGTAATCAGCCTCACTCGACGACCTTAATGTCTCTGCCAAAGCCCTTAATTTTGTTTGCATATCGTCGCCTGTCCATTTAGCAGACTGTACCTCAATGGGGGCAGCAGGTAGCGAAGGGCGCTCTTGCCATATCGTGTCAAATGCCGAGGGCAATGTGCTGTGGCAATTAGTCCACGAAAGTCCACAATTGCTCAATGTGTCGGCAATAGCAAGGTCGGCGGGCATGTATATGCAGTCGTTGGTTAGTCCTTCCTCGTTGTGCAACCATTCGTCGATGCTTGGCACCCCCATGGCGCCATCCCTCATAAGTTCAAAAGGCGTGTCTTTGAGTTGCTCTTCGGCTTGCAACCAATAGCGAGAGTCGGTCCATAGTAGGGCCTTGTTGTTGGTGATAACAGCCGTACCAGCCGAACCTGTAAATCCCGTAATCCATTCGCGGCACATCCAGTGAGCGGGAATATATTCATCGTTGTGTGGGTCGGCAGTAGGCACGATATATGCCTTTATGTTATGATTGTCAGCTTGTGCCTTCATCCATTGGCGCAAGGCGTCGATGCGTTCAGTTATAGTCATTATTGAGCAAGTGTGGGTACATTAGGACAGAATGCACCAAGGGGGTTAAGATAGCATTTGCTTGCATAAGCAAGAGTAACCATCTATGTAGTGATGGTGCAGACCTATGGATAAACCATTACTCGGCACCACAATTATTCTTTTTATTTACTAAGTTCAAGCATTCTTTCGATAGGCTTGATGGCGCGTGCCGCCACCTCTGCAGAAACCTCTATCTCAGGCCATTCGTAGCGCAAGGTGTTGTAAACCTTTTCGAGAGTGCAAAGGCGCATATAGTTGCATTCGTTGCATCCACATGTGCTATCATCGGGTGGTACGGGAATGAAGCGTTTGTCGGGACAATGCTTTTGCATTTCGTGCAAGATACCACTTTCTGTCACAACAAGGAAGGTGTCACAAGGCGAGTCTATGGCATACTTTAAGAGGGCAGCAGTAGAGCCTACCACATCGGCAAGTTTTACCACAGCGCCTCGGCATTCGGGGTGGACAAGCACCTTAGCCTTGGGAAAATCCTTTTTAAGTTCCACAAGTTTCTCTACTGAGAAGCGTTCGTGAACGTGGCAGCCACCATTCCATAGCACCATGTTGCGGCCTGTTTGTGAGTTGATGTAGTTACCCAAGTTATAGTCTGGACCAAAGATAAGTTTAGCATCTTTAGGGAATGTTTCAACAATCTTTTTAGCATTGCTTGAGGTAACAACAACGTCTGTTAGCGCCTTTACAGCAGCCGTAGTATTAACATACGACACCACTTGGTAGCCAGGGTATTGGTCTACAAACTTCTTAAATTCGTCTGCCGGACAGCTCTCTGCCAATGAACAAGTAGCGTTGAGGTCGGGTACGAGTACCTTTTTGTTGGGACAAAGAATTTTGTTAGTTTCACCCATAAAGTGCACACCACACATCACGATGATATCGGCATCAGTTTTAGCAGCTTGCTGAGCGAGTCCCAAGCTATCGCCAACAAAGTCGGCAATATCCTGAAGCACGCCTTCAGTATAATAGTGTGCAAGGATGATGGCATTTTTTTCCTTACACATTTTGCGTATTTCGCTTTTAAGGTCAATGCCTTGTGGAATGGGCTCGTCCACATAGCCCTTAGCTTTCCAAGTAGCTTTTATTTCAGTCATGTTCTTGTGTGTTATCAATTGTTGAAAGATGTGATAGTGCTGAGCCATAGTATGCAATGCCTATCTTTTGCAAAGATACTGCAAGGTGCTGAAACTATGAACAAAAGCAACGATTTTTTGCCACTATTTATCACATTTCAGTGCCATTTTATAAACATTTGTTTCGCGTAAATCAAAGCCCATGCTTTGATAGAGTTTGTTAGCTGCCACGCGCGATGGGCGCGACGTAAGGTTCACACTATCGGCCTTAGCAAGGCGTGCCTCATAAATTAAGTGATTAAGCAAGATGTGAGCAAAGCCCTTAGAGCGAAACTTGCTGTCTACTACAACGTCTTCAATCCATGCTTTAGTGCCCGTTAGCAAGTGGCAAAGGGCAAGCGTAGCGGTGGCAATAAGTTGGTTTGTTTCAGACTCGAAGAGCAAGAATAGCGTTGTGTCGGCATTGCGTTCCTTGCTTAGTTTTGTGAGTTGTTGATGTGTGAGTGGCGCAGCATTGCTTGAGAGTTGAGTAAGCAAAAGGTTGATATTGGTAGTGAGCGTTGGGGTGCAATCAGCCTCGTGTAGTGCAACAATAGAGCACCGTTTGCGTGCTTGCAGCATATCGTTTACCGAACATCCATAAAAAGGGTGGCAGAGGTTGGGGGCAATCTCTGCCAATGGTTCAAGCACAAACAAGCGTTCGGGCAGTCGAGGGTGGGGTACAGAAAGATTGGGAGTATTTACCACCATATCACCATAGAGCAAAATGTCGATGTCGATAATGCGGTCGTGATAAATGCCGTTGATACTCTTTTGCATTCGTCCCATTTGTCGTTCGATGGCTTGTGTGATAGCAAGTATCTCGTTGATAGAGAGCGAGGTGCTTACGGCAATGGCGGAGTTAAGAAAAGCGTGTGGTGAGCAGAAACCCACGGGGCGCGTTTCAATAGGTGTGGCTTGTAGTACCACCTTGCCAATTTGCTGATTAATCAAACTGATGGCCTTTTGTATGTTTTCAGTACGGTTGCCCAAGTTGGTGCCGAGCGATAAATATAGCATAATGAATGAGAAAACTAAGTGTTTTTAAGCAGAAAAATCATCTTATATGCGTGCGGACGATTGTTCTATTTTTCGGTTTTTGTTCAAAATTCACCTTCTGAGAATAGCTTTGTTTTAAGCAGAGAAACTTTTGCCCGAAATAAGCGAGTTTTGGACTTATTACTATAAGTTGTTGAATATCAATGGCTTATGTTTTTTGCAGCTTTGTTTTTATGCTTTTTCCTCCTTATAAAGCCTTTGTTATGCCCTAAGGATACGTGTTCTTATGTCATAAGGATACGTGTTCTTGCCATTCCACAAAACTTTTGTGGTGATGTAAGCTGTGACAATAGGTAGGTTGTATATTAAAAGATTACGTTTTTATTTCTGTTTTGAACCAAAATGTGGCACAAAATTATTGGTCAATATTTCCGTTTTTCTTTAGGATAGTCACATACTTATGAGCGTTCTTCATCCCCTTAGTTTCGTATTTCCTAAATCAGTCCAGCTTCTACCATGCGCACCACGCGCTCGGTATATCGGTCGTCGCCTTCGGGGTCGTATTTTTTGTTGAGACTATTGCCAAATAGCACAGCAATGCCTTGGTAAAGATTAGCTTTAAAGGGGCCGATAAAGGCTTTGGCTATGGCATAGCCCGTTTGGTTGCATTCGCGATTAACGAGTTTTACGAGCAAACGCCCTTGCGAGCGTGTTAGCTTTTTCAGAGCAGGTCCGTATTGTTGTTTAAGGCTATGTTCCACCTGCTTAATATGTTCATCGCGAGCGCGTTTGTCGGGCAATTGGTCGAGCACCTCCACGGTTTCGATAATGGTAAGTTTGGCAAGTTTAGCCCATGGTAACACCTTCTTAACGTTATAAACCAAGCGGTTATATTGTTCGCGTTCCTTATCGCTACTAAATGTGAGTGGTGCATATTTGGGCAATGAAGGCATAATGATGTGCGGAATAGTTTTTCCCTTATACTGTGTGCTGCCCAACTGTGTCATGATGGGCATTTCGGTTTCTTCAACCTCGTTGTTGCTTTGTGCATTTTTAGCAGGCTCTTGCGCTTGTAGTAACAAAGTACACCAAAATGCAGCAAACAGTATGATTAATTTATGATACATGGCAATAGTAGCTTATTTTAGATGACAAAAGTACGAAGTTTATCAATATCCTTGCGTTATTATATATTAATTAAGTAGCAAAATTCACAAAAAAAACGTTACTTTGCATAGAGTAGTTTGCAGACCTTGTAACAGAGGAACGTTTTGGTAACAAACTCATGGTTACTAAAACAACAAACAACTCAACAACAAAATAAAAAATAAAGATATGGCACGTAGCAAAAAAAATAAAGGTGGTGCACCCCGGCTTAAAAAAAAGGCTGTGGCGCAGATGCTTGTAGATACATTCAACGCCAATCCAGATAAAGAATTCGACGTAAAAGAGTTTTTCACTCTCTTTAAAGCCAATAATCACCCCGCCAAGATGATAATACTCGATGCATTATCAGACCTTGTGCTCGACGACTATATATCGACCGATGGCAACGGACATTATCGCAACGCCGTTCGCTCCAACGTGATGGAAGGCATCTTTATACGCAAACGAAATGGGCACAACGAGTTTCAGCCCGATGGTGGTGGTAAAAGTATATTGGTGTGTGAGCGCAACTCGCTTCATGCACTCGATGGCGACCGCGTAAAGGTGAGCATGCTTGCACGCCGTGCTGGACATGCACGCGAAGCCGAGGTAACAGAGATTTTAGAGCGTAAGAACGACACCTTTGTAGGGCATCTACAGGTGGAGCGTGGCTATGGCTTTCTTGTAACGGAGAGCCGCTCACTTGCCACCGATATCTTTATACCTAAAGAGAACCTCGGAGAAGGTAAAGATGGCGATAAGGCCGTGGTGAAAATAGTAGAGTGGCCCAACGACTCAAAGAGTCCCGTAGGCAAAGTGATTGATATTCTTGGCAAACAAGGCGAAAACAATGCCGAGATGCACGCTATATTGGCACAATATGGCTTGCCCTATAGCTATCCAGAAAGTGTGGAAAAGGCTGCCGAAAAACTCTCGCCCGACATCACTCCCGAGGAGATTGCACGTCGCGAGGACTTTAGAGATGTTACCACATTTACCATCGACCCACACGATGCTAAAGACTTTGATGATGCTCTCTCAATACGTAAACTCGAAGAGGGTGTGTGGGAAGTGGGTGTACACATTGCTGATGTGTCGCACTATGTACATGAGGACGATATTATCGACAAAGAGGCGGTGAAGCGTGCCACCAGTGTATATCTTGTAGACCGCACCATACCCATGTTGCCTGAACGACTTTGCAACTTTATTTGCTCTCTAAGACAAGATGAGGAGAAACTTACTTACTCTACAATCTTCCGCATGAACGAGCAGGGCGAGGTGCTGTCGTGGCATTTGGCACATACCGTTATACGCAGCAACCGCCGTTTTACCTATGAAGAGGTGCAAACCATACTCGAGCGTAACAACGAAGCATCGGCCGACGACCTTGTACTACCAGGCGACCACCCCGAACCATTGCCCAAGGGCTCTGCACCCGAAGGCGAATATGCTCAAGAACTCATAATGCTCAACCATTTGGCTAAATGCTTGAGAGCTAAGCGTTTTAAAAATGGCTCAATAGGCTTTGATAGGGCAGAAGTTCGCTTTGAAATAGATGAGAAAGGACACCCCATTAGCACCTACGTAAAGGTGGCTAAGGACGCTAACAAACTGGTAGAGGAATTTATGCTTTTGGCAAACAAGAGCGTGGCGCAGATGATTGCCGTGCCGCCTAAAGGCAAAAAGCCAAAAGTATTTGTGTATCGTATTCACGATGTGCCTGACCCCGAAAAGATGGAAAAACTCAGTGGCTTTGTAGCTCGCTTTGGCTACCGCATTCGCACCGATGGAACCAAAACAGAGGTAAGCAAGAGCCTTAACCAGCTACTGGCCGACGTGAAAGGAAAGAAAGAAGAAGAGGTGGTAGAAATGGTAGCTTTGCGTGCCATGATGAAAGCTCGCTATAGCACTCACAACATTGGTCACTATGGCTTGATGTTTAATTACTATACACATTTCACCTCGCCCATACGTCGTTATCCCGACACCATGGTTCATCGTTTGCTCACACGCTATGCCGAGGGCGGACGCTCTGTGAGCGAAAAAAAGTATGAAGAACTTTGTGAACACGCTTCAGACATGGAACAAGTAGCAGCCACTGCAGAGCGTGCATCAATCAAATACAAACAGGTAGAGTTTATGGCCGACCGCCTCGGACAAGAGTTTGATGGCACGGTTAGTGGCGTAACAGAGTTTGGCCTATACGTAGAGATAGACGAAAACTCATGCGAGGGCATGATACCCTTGCGCCTTTTGCTCGATGACTACTATGAGTTTGATGAACGCAACTTCTGCCTTGTAGGACGTCGTAACCACAAGCGATATTGCCTTGGCGATAAAGTGCGCATCAAGGTAGAGAGAGCCAACCTTGAGCGTCGCCAACTCGACTTCTCACTTGTTGAGGATGAGGCTCATACAGCTCAAAATAATGCAGATGCGCCCCATACCCAACAGCAATCTTTGCAAGGAAAGGAAGCCGTAAAGAACACAGCGACCACTAAGGGCAAAACCAAAAAGAAAGGCAAACGTGCACGTGGCGGACGTGCTAAGAGAGCTAAGTAAAAGCTTGAAACAAACATAAATAACCCCCGAAAGTTATAATGTTAAACTTTCGGGGGTTACTTGTATATAAAAGATTATTTTGTGTAAGTATAGGCTTATCCAATTTGACTACCTGGAACAACTTTGCGGTCTACAGTAACAACCGAGAGAGAGTCATCAAAATTAACAGCCGATAAAATCATGCCTTGGCTCTCAATGCCGTTGATAGTGCGTGGCGCAAGGTTAGCAACAAAGCATACTTGTTTGCCTATAAGGTCTTCGGGATTGTAGAAGTGGGCAATACCGCTCACAATAGTACGATTTTCGGCGCCATCTGCAATTTCAAATTTAAGCAGTTTCTTGCTCTTCTTAACCTTCTCGCACGAGAGTACAGTTCCTACGCGGATGTCGAGTTTTTCGAACGTCTCAAACGGAATGTTCTCCTTAATGGGAGCAGCCTTGAAATTAGCAGCCTCGTTAGCCTTTTTAGTGTCGAGAAGCTTTTGCACTTGTGCCTCTACCACACTGTCTTCAATCTTCTCGAAGAGCAATGAGGGGTCGCCAAGTTGGTGACCTTCGGGCAAAAGATCGATGGCACCTAAGCGGTCCCATTCTACCTCGTTGATGTGAAGCATGCCACGTAGTTTCTCTGAAGAGAAAGGCAAGAAAGGCTCAAATGCAATGGCAAGGTTGGCAACTAACTGCAAACTGAGGTTAAGGATAGTTTTAACACGTTCTGGGTCGGTTTTAATAACTTTCCAAGGCTCAGAGTCTGCCAGATACTTGTTGCCAATACGGGCAAGGTTCATAGCCTCTTTCTGTGCATCGCGGAAACGGAAGTTCTCAATAAGACGTTCAACCTCGGCTTTTACATCCTTAAACTCAGCAATGGTATCCTTGTCGTAGTCGGTAAGTTCACCTGCAGCAGGCACAATGCCGTTGTAGTATTTCTTGGTGAGTTGTAGAGCACGATTAACGAAGTTGCCATAAACAGCAACCAACTCGTTGTTGTTGCGTGCTTGGTAGTCTTTCCAAGTAAAGTTATTATCCTTGGTTTCGGGAGCATTAGCAGTTAGAACATAACGCAACACGTCTTGTTTGCCAGGAAGGTCGCGCAAGTATTCGTCGAGCCACACCGCCCAATTGCGTGAGGTAGAAATCTTGTCGTCTTCAAGATTTAAGAACTCGTTGGCAGGCACATTGTCGGGCAGAATGTATGAACCCTCGGCCTTGAGCATAGCAGGGAACACAATGCAGTGGAATACAATGTTATCTTTACCAATAAAGTGGATGAGGCGTGTTTCGGGGTCTTTCCACCATTTTTCCCAATCATTTGGGCATATCTCTTTGGTGTTTGAGATGTAACCAATTGGGGCGTCGAACCACACATAAAGCACTTTGCCTTCAGCTCCTTCAACAGGTACAGGTATACCCCAATCAAGGTCGCGGCTCACGGCACGTGGCTTCAAGCCCATATCGAACCAACTCTTGCATTGGCCCATCACGTTGGGACGCCACTCTTTGTGTTGCTCTGTAATCCAGGGTTCAAGCCATTGTTGGTGCTTGTCGAGTGGTAGATACCAGTGCTTTGTTTTGCGCAAAACAGGCTTTGAGCCACTCACCATACTCTTAGGGTTAATAAGCTCGGTAGGCGAAAGAGCAGTACCACACTTTTCGCATTGGTCGCCATATGCACCCTCTGCGTGGCAGTGTGGGCATTCGCCAGTTATGTAGCGGTCGGCAAGGAAAGTATGAGCTTCTTCGTCGTAGTATTGTTCGCTCTCTTTCTCAATAAATTCGCCTTTATCGTATAATGTACGGAAAAAGTCGGACGCAGTTTTCTTGTGTATTTCAGAGGTGGTGCGACCGAAATCGTCAAATGAGATGCCAAACTCTTTGAACGAATCCTCGATTATCTTGTTGTAGCGGTCTACCACTTGTTGGGGCGTGCATCCCTCTTTGCGGGCACGAATGGTAACGGGAACACCATGCTCGTCTGAACCGCAAATAAACAACACATCACGCTTCTTTAGTCGTAAATAGCGCACATAGATGTCAGCGGGTACATAAACGCCTGCCAAGTGCCCAATATGCACTCCGCCATTAGCGTATGGCAGTGCCGCAGTTACAAGCGTACGCTTGAATTTCTTTTCTTCCATTTATTATGATGAGTTTTATTTATATATCAACTTAGTCCTAAGACAATGCAAAATTAAAGAAATTTTGCGAAGTAAACCAATAAGCATGCACTACAAGCTAAGAAACATGAATTTAGCTATAAGCTAACTGCAAAAATAGCACTATCTTTGCACTCTAAGTCAGTATAACTTAAAGGGGCATGCGGTAAACCCATGTCTAACCATTGCAGAAACAAAATACACACATGAAGATAGAAAACCAACTTTCCGATGCCATTAAGAGTGCTATAAAGGCTCTCTATGGGCAAGACATCACACCCGAACAGGTTGTGCTACAGAAGACAAAAAAAGAGTTTGAAGGACATCTTACGCTTGTGGTGTTTGGCTTATTGCGCATTTCGCACAAGAAACCAGAGGACACAGCTACCGAGATAGGACAATGGATTAAGGACAATACACCGCTCATACAATCGTTCAATGTGGTAAAGGGCTTCTTGAACCTTGTGATAGCTCCTGCACAATGGATAGAATTGCTCAACGACATCAATGCCAATGCAAAGTATGGCATTACTGCTCCTACAGAGAAAAGCCCATTGGTGATGATAGAATACTCATCGCCCAATACCAACAAACCACTCCACTTGGGACACGTGCGCAATAACTTACTTGGTTGGGCACTTGCCAGCGTGGTTGAGGCTAACGGCAACCGTGTGGTAAAGACAAACATTGTTAATGATCGCGGTATCCACATCTGTAAGTCAATGCTTGCATGGCTCAAGTATGGCAATGGCGAAACCCCACAATCGTCGGGCAAAAAGGGTGACCACTTGATTGGTGACTACTATGTGGCATTCGACAAGCATTATCGTGCTGAGGTAAAAGAATTGCAAGCTACCTACGAAGCACAAGGCATGGAGGCAGATGCTGCTAAGGAAAAGGCAGAGAAAGAAGCTCCACTTATTAAAGAGGCACACGAGATGCTCGTGAAGTGGGAGGCTGGCGACACTGAGGTGAGAGCATTGTGGCGCAAAATGAACGAGTGGGTTTATGCAGGCTTCGATGAAACTTATAAGGCACTTGGTGTAAGTTTTGACAAAATATACTACGAAAGCGACACTTATCTTGTAGGTAAAAAGGCTGTAGAAGAAGGACTCGAAAAGGGACTATTCTTCCGTAAGGAGGATGGCTCGGTATGGGCAGACCTTACAAAGGATGGCTTGGACGAGAAGTTGTTGCTTCGTGCTGATGGTACAAGTGTGTATATGACACAGGATATTGGTACTGCCAAATTGCGCTTCCAGGACTTCCCTATCAACAAAATGATATATGTGGTGGGCAATGAGCAAAATTACCATTTCCAGGTACTCTCAATATTGCTCGACCGCCTTGGTTTTGAATGGGGTAAGAGCCTTGTACACTTCTCATACGGCATGGTAGAATTGCCCAATGGCAAGATGAAGAGCCGTGAAGGTACGGTGGTTGATGCCGACGATTTGATTGAAGGAATGATTGCTCAAGCACGTCAAACCATGGATGAGGCTAAGAAAAATACTGATATGAGCGAGGAAGAGAAGAAAGAGGTGGCTCGCATTGTGGGCTTAGGCGCTCTTAAGTATTTCTTGCTCAAGGTTGATGCACGCAAGAATATGCTATTTAACCCCGAAGAGAGCATTGACTTCAATGGTAATACGGGTCCATTTATCCAGTATACTTATGCTCGTATTCGTTCAATCCTTCGTAAAGCCAACGATGCCAATATCAGCATACCAGAGACTTTGCCTACAAATGTTGAAATCTCTACAAAGGAAGAAGAGATTATTCAGCATATAGCTGATTTTGCAGCAGTGGTACGCCAGGCTGGAACCGAATATCAGCCTGCAGCAGTGGCAAACTATTGCTATGAGTTGGTTAAGGAATATAACCAATTCTACCACGACTTTAGCATCTTGCGCGAAGAAGATAAAGACAAGCAAATTTTCCGCTTGGTACTTTCAAAGAATGTTGCTAAGGTTATCCGCTTGGGCATGGGCTTGTTGGGCATTGAAATGCCAGAGCGTATGTAAGGAGAACTTTTAAACTCTAAAGAAAATAATAGTTATAACAAATAATGTGGTGTAGCTGCACAATGAACAATTGTGTGGCTACACTTCGGCTAAAAGCTCTTTTTTTTGCCTATGGCAGTGAACAATAAGTATTACGTTGTGTGGAAAGGCAAGAAACCGGGTATATACGATACGTGGGAAGCGTGCCAAAAACAAGTAGAAGGCATCTCAGGCGCTCAATATCAAGCTTACAACACAATAGAGGAGGCTTGTGATGTTTATACACAAAAAGTTGTGGCACAGGCCGTGGCTGAGGCAAGAGGAGAGGAAAAAGCTGCAAAGTCCTTGCTTGATAAAGTATCAGCAAAAACCCAATATACTACTGCAAAGCCCGTATATAAAGAGGTAGATGGTTATCCGCCACCACCACCCGATTACCGCCATGACACGGTATTGCCACTTCCACCAGAGGTAATGGCAAATGCTTTGGCTGTAGATGCTGCGTGCTCTGGCAATCCAGGACCGATGGAATACCGCTGTGTGCATTTGGCCACAGGACAACAAATATTTCATAAGGGACCACTTTACGGAACTAACAATATAGGGGAGTTCTTGGCTATTGTGCATGCTCTTGCATTGCTCAAGCAACGTGGGCAGATACTGACTGTTTACTCTGATAGTCGTAACGCTTTGACATGGGTGAAGAAAAAGCAATGCAAAACAACTTTGCCGCGCAATCAGCGCACGCAAGAGGTGTATAACCTTATTGAACGTGCTGAAAGTTGGCTAAAGTCGCATGACATAAGCAATATACCCTTGCTAAAATGGGATACTGCAAAGTGGGGTGAGATACCTGCTGACTTTGGACGAAAATAAACTATTTGATAAAGATTTTAGAACAAAATAATGAAACATCTATATATCGAAACGTATGGCTGCCAGATGAACGTGGCAGACAGTGAGGTAGTAGCATCGGTTATGAAAATGGCTGGCTATGAACCTTGCGAATCGCTTGACCAAGCGGATGCAGTGTTTTTAAATACTTGTTCTGTGCGCGACAATGCGGAACAAAAAATCATACATAGACTTGAAGCACTGAACGCAATGCGACGTAAAGGCCGCCACCTCATTATTGGGGTGTTGGGTTGCATGGCAGAGCGTGTAAAAGATGGCTTGCTAAATAAGCATGGTGCTGACCTCGTGGCTGGTCCAGATGCTTACCTTTCTTTACCTGACCTTATAGCGCAAGCAGAAACAGGACATAAGGCAATGGATATTGAATTGAGCCTTACTGAAACCTATCGTGACATTGTGCCAGAGCGTTATTGCGGTAGCCGTATTTCGGGGTTTGTAAGCATTATGCGTGGTTGCAATAACTTTTGTCATTACTGCATAGTGCCTTATACGCGTGGTCGCGAACGTTCGCGCGATGTTGAAAGTATTTTGCGCGAAGTGCACGACCTTGAGGCTCGTGGGTATAAGGAAGTAACTTTGCTTGGACAGAATGTTAATTCGTATTGTTGGAATAAAGAAGATGGTTCGAAAATTTTATTCCCCGAACTGCTTCGTATAGTAGCCCAAGCAGTTCCAGGTATGCGCATTCGTTTTTCAACAAGCCATCCTAAGGATATGAGCGACGAAACGCTACATGTAATAGCCGAAGAGCCCAATGTGTGTAAGCATATTCACTTGCCAGTGCAAAGTGGTAGTAATCGCATCTTGAAATTGATGAACCGCAAATACACCCGCGAGTGGTACTTAGATCGCGTGGCGGCTATTCGTCGAATTATTCCAGATTGTGGATTGAGTACAGATATTTTTGTTGGCTATTGTTCAGAGACAGAAGAAGATCATCAACTCTCTCTTTCTTTGATGAAGGAGTGTGGGTATGACTCGGCTTTCATGTTTAAATATAGTGAGCGTCCTGGTACATATGCTTCAAAGAACTTGCCCGATGATGTACCTGAAGAAACTAAGATACACCGTTTGGAGGAACTTATTGCACTTCAGAATGAATTAAGTGCCACAAGCAACCAAAAGTGTATTGGCAAAGAATATGAAATATTGGTAGAAGGAGTAAGTAAACGCTCGCGTGAGCAACTCTTTGGCCGTACAGAACAAAACAAGGTGGTTGTGTTTGACCGTGGTACACATCATCCAGGCGAATATGTGCGTGTAAAGATTACTGATGCTTCGAGTGCCACGTTGAAAGGCGAGGAATGCAAAGCATGATGTATAAATAACCCATTGGCGGAAATTAGTTTAAGGTTGTACATACGTTGGCTTAAACTTAATGTATTGATGCACCCTCTTATTCTATTTTATTACTATCCGCTAAACGTATAGAAAATACTCCCAATTCATAAAAAACAACGAATTGGGAGTATTTTCTATTTATCTACACTTATTACTTCACTCTTATCACACTCAGCCCGTCGCGTTCGGGCAAGATGAGTTGTTCTACTCGAGGGTCGGCTGCTACATAGTCGTTGAACTGACGAATGGCCAAAGTTTGCGCATCATGGTCGTAGGCAGGGTCTACAACGTGACCATCCCATAGTGTGTTGTCGGCAAGGATAAGCGTTCCACTATGTGTGTAAGGCATCAGTAGGTCATAATATTCAGTGTATTCACGCTTATTGGCATCAATAAAAGCTGCATCTATCTGCAACTGCATGGGAGGAAGCAACTCAAAAACATTGCCCACTATCATTTCAATCTTTGCCTTATAAGGTGCATTTTCAAGCCATGGACGCGTAAAGCATTCTTGTTCGTCGTTTATCTCAAACGTAATGACTTTGCTACCCTCTTTCATTCCCGATGCCATGGCAAGGGCTGAATAGCCTGAATAGGTGCCAATCTCTACTACTGTTTGTGGTTGAAATAATTGTATGAGCATACGCAAAAGCTGCCCTTGCAAGTGGCCTGATGCCATGCGCGGACGTAACAGATGTAGGTTGGTGGCTCTATAAAGGCGTTTTAGGTAATCGTCGGGCGGGGTGGTATGTGCCAATATATAGGATGAGAGGTCGGTTGTAGACATGGATATGAGGGTTGTTGTATAAAAAAAGAGGAGTTTAAAGGCTAAATAAGTAGGTCTTTGTATAGTCCTTTAAACTCCTCTGTATATTATACCTTATTTATCAGTTAGGAAAAGCTTCTTCTCCCTCGTTTTGGAAAAGATTCTTTACAATGTTCATTTCCATAAACGATGTGCTTTGCTCTTTGCGTTGTGAACCAAGATAACAAATGCGATCTTCTGGATGTAACATATTATCTGAAAGCAACTTACGCAATGCTGCCAAAAGGAACTCGTGGCCATAGCTCTTCATAGGCATATAGATAGCATAAACGCCATATTGCAATGCCAAGTGACGAACTGTTTTCGCTTTATAGCAAATGGCAAGAATGGTACTTTCACCGCGGAACGACGATACGTAACGCGCTGTACGACCTGTGTATGAGTCCATGATGATAGCACGAAGCTTCATCTTTTTGGTAGCCATTACTGCTTCCTTAGAAAAGAACTCTGTAACATCGGGATTTTTAGAAAGAGGAATATCAACGTCTCCAAATTCTTTGAAGGTATCGCGTTCGGCTTGCCATGCTACAGTAGCCATGGTCTTGACAGCTTCTTCGGGATAGTCGCCATAAGCTGTTTCGCCCGAAAGCATCAGAGCATCGGCACGCGAATAAACGGCATTGGCAATGTCTGTTACCTCTGTACGAGTTGGACGTGGATTATGGATCATGCTTTGTAGCATCTGCGTGGCAACAATTACAGGCTTGTGTGCACGGATGGCCTTATCAACCAAACGGCGTTGTATGCCAGGGATAAACTCTTGTGGCACTTCGATACCTAAGTCGCCTCGAGCCACCATAATACCATCGGCTACTTCGAGAATTTCGTCGATATTGTCTACACCTTCTTGGTTTTCAATCTTTGCAATAATACGGATGTCGCTATCGTGAGCATCGAGTATACGACGGATTTCAAAGATATCCTCCTTGCTACGTACAAAGCTATGAGCAATGAAAGCTACGTCATAATCAATAGCAAACTCAATGTTGCGTTTGTCTTTTTCAGTAAGTGCTGGTAAGTTGATACGAACGCCAGGCACATTTACGCTCTTGCGTGAACCAAGGGTAGCATCATTCTCAACGTGGCAGATAAGCTCGTTGCCTTCTTTATGATCAACTCTTATGCCCAGGTCGCCATCATCGATAAGAATTTGTGCTCCTTCGTTTAAGTCGTTTACAAAGCCAGGGTAAGATACGGCAATAACATCGCGAGTGGTTTTTTGCTCAGGACGTCCAACTATTGTAACGATGTCGCCTTTGTGAAACTCTATGGGTTGGTCTGTGATAGTGGTGCGAACTTCAGGACCCTTGGTATCAACCAATATGGCTATGTGGCTTGAAACTTCGCGCACATTGTCAATTACACGTTTCATGCCTTTAGCATCTTGGTGAGCGGTGTTAAGGCGCACCACATTCATGCCAGCATCGTAAAGACGCTGAATGAGTCCTACATCGCAACGCATATCAGAGATGGTTGCTACAATCTTGGTTTTTTTATACATTGTATTGTTTAGTTTTGTCGAATATTATAGGGTAATGTCTATTACCTTTATATAAGATAAACTGCGGCTCAGCATAATATTCGATCAAGATCGATATTCTACATTCGCCTTGCATTATCTTTGTTACAGATCTTTAAGAGCCTCTATGCCGAGGCGATAAGAGTTAAGTCCGAAACCGCAAATAACCCCTTTACATGCTGCCGAAATCATAGAGTGATGTCTAAACTCTTCGCGTTGGTGAACATTGCTAATATGTACCTCTATAACAGGTAAATGTAAAGATCGTATGCAGTCGTGTAAAGCGATGCTTGTGTGGGTATAGGCACCAGCATTAAGTACTGCTCCCTCTATGCCTTCAGCATTGGCTTGTTGCAAACGATCGATTAAAAAGCCCTCAACATTGCTTTGATAATATTGCAGTTCATCGTTAGGATAACGTTGGCGAAGTGCATCCATGCATGCTTCCATTGTGCCAGTGCCATAAATACCAGGTTCGCGTTGGCCTAATAAGTTAAGATTAGGACCATTAATGATTAAGAGCTTCATGATTTTTTCAGTATGAAAGAAAAAAGTATATTTGCTCTGCAAAAATACTAATTTTTAACCACACTATAGTGCAGATTTTAGATAAATATCACACATATCTTACTCTTGAAAAAGGCATGGCCGAAAATACAAGTTTAGCTTACGAACAAGATGTGCGTAAGCTATTGGTGTATTTAGATGATGAGGGCATGAATGCTTGCGATGTTAAACTTGAAGATTTACATCGCTTTGCATCGATGCTCTATGATGCAGGTATTTCGCCAACAAGCATATCGCGCATATTGAGTGGTGTGCGTTCCTTCTATCACTTTTTAGCAGATGATGGGTACGTTGAGGCAGACCCTACCGAACTGCTTGAAATGCCCAAGCGTCCTGATCATTTACCGACAGTTCTAACTGTGCAACAGATAGATGACTTGGAAAATGCTGCAGACTTAAGTAGTGAAGAAGGACAACGCGACAAGACGATAGTGGAAGTGCTTTATAGTTGCGGTTTGCGTGTTACAGAACTATGTACCCTTAAATTGTCAGACCTATTTCTTGACGAAGGCTTTATTCGGGTACTTGGCAAGGGGAGTAAGCAACGTTTAGTTCCTATCTCTCCACGTGCTATAAAGGAATTAAACTTATGGTTCTTGGATCGTTGCCATATAGACATAAAGTCTGGTGAAGAGGATTATGTTTTTCTGAGCTTTAGGCGTAAACAGCATTTGTCGCGCATCACGGTATTCCATATCTTGCAAATACTTGCAAACAAGGCGGGGATAGAGAAAACTATCTCGCCCCATACCTTACGACATACCTTTGCCACTCACTTACTCGAAGGTGGGGCAAACTTGCGTGCCATTCAAGCCATGCTCGGACACGAAAGTATTGTAACTACGCAACTTTACACACACATCGATCGCAGTTTCTTGCGTCAGCAAGTTCTTGAACATTTGCCACGAAGTATGCAAACTGAATAATGTTTTACAGCAAAATTGCTTGTTATAAGCTACTTAAACAATATTGAACACTAAGTTATGAATAATATTTAGTAATTTTGCCACGTTATTTGCATTCAATTATATTCACGCATAAGCATTATATATACGCGCATGAAAGACTTTTTCCGTGTAATGCGGCAGTTCGTCATACCTTATAAAGGATACCTTGTAGGATCGCTCATATTTAATCTGTTATCAGCAATTCTCAATGTTTTTTCGTTTGTATCAATCATTCCGATGTTGCAAATGCTCTTTGGCATTGATCAAAACAAATATGAGTTCATACCTTGGTCTGCTGCAGGCATGAGCATGAAGGATATAGCTGTGAACAATATGTATTGGTACACTACAGAGTTGATGGACCAATACGGAGCTGCAACAGCTCTTTTGTTGATAGGTCTATTCTTAGTTTCTGCCACGTTTTTAAAAACAGGATGTTATTTCGCATCGGTGGCTATTATGGTGCCATTGCGCACAGGTATTGTGCGCGATATTCGCACCAAGGTATACCATAAGATAGTGTCTTTGCCCTTGAGCTTCTTCAGCGACGAGCGTAAGGGCGACATAATAGCACGTATGAGTGGCGACGTAAACGAAATAGAAAATTCTATTACCGGCTCGTTGGATATGCTCATCAAAAATCCCATTTTGTTGATATGCTACTTTGGTGTATTGATATATACATCGTGGCAACTTACCGTATTTACCATAATTGTGTTGCCACTTATGGGATGGCTCATGGGACGCATTGGACGCAAACTTAAGCACCAAAGTCTTGATGCTCAGAACAAATGGAGCGATACCATGGCCCAGTTGGAAGAAACGCTTGGTGGCATGCGCATTATCAAGGCTTTTACAGCTGAAAATAAAATGATTAGGCGTTTTGACCAATCTACTAATGATTTCCGTGATGCTTCAAACAGAGTTGCTATTCGTCAGGCATCAGCACACCCTGTAAGCGAATTTTTAGGAACAGCACTCATCGTTTTGGTGTTGTGGTATGGTGGAACTTTGATCTTTTCAGACCATTCACCTATCGATGCCCCAACGTTTATTTTTTATATGGTAATACTTTATAGTATCATCCAACCATTGAAAGATTTTTCGAAGGCATCGTATGCCATACCTAAAGGCATGGCTTCGGTAGAACGTGTAAATAAAATACTAAAAGCTGAGAACCCTATACACGAGCAGCCCAATCCTATTCATACTGATGGGTTGAAAGAACTTATAGAATTTAAGAATGTATATTTCTCATACAATGGTACAACTCCAGTGTTGCAAGGTGTAAACCTCACAGTGCGTCGTGGTGAAACCATTGCACTTGTAGGACAGAGTGGTTCTGGAAAGTCTACACTCGTAGACCTTCTCCCACGATATCATGATGTAACCAAGGGTGAAATATTGATAGATGGTGTGAATGTAAAGGTTCTTGCTTTGTCTGACCTCAGAGCCTTGATTGGCAACGTTAATCAAGAAGCAATACTCTTTAACGACACTTTCTACAACAATATTACATTTGGCGTAGAGAATGCTACTATGGACCAAGTGATTGAAGCTGCTAAGATAGCCAATGCACACGACTTTATTATGGAAAGCGAGGATGGATATAATACCAAGGTTGGCGACCGCGGTTGCAGACTTTCGGGTGGACAGCGTCAGCGTGTGTCTATAGCTCGTGCCGTACTAAAGAATCCTGCTATATTGATACTTGATGAAGCGACATCAGCCCTCGACACTGAGAGCGAACGACTTGTACAAGAGGCATTAGAACGACTAATGAAAACACGTACAACCATTGCTATAGCTCACCGCTTATCTACCATTAAAAATGCTGACGAGATATGTGTACTTTATGAGGGACGCATCGTTGAACGTGGAACGCACACCGAATTGCTAAAACAAGGTGGTTATTATAAACGCCTTAACGATATGCAGCAATTATAAGCGATATATGAAAAATATTTTGTTAAGTAGAAGAGTCGTGGGGTGGATGCTACGTTTTGTAGTAGTTTACATCTTATATGTAGCTATTTTTGCATTATCAAAGGCCTTTTTTTTGTGGGTACAACCCTATAGCATCCAATCGCAAGTGTCGTTTTGCGAGCTTTTGCAAGCTATGTGGCATGGACTTCCACTCGACCTTGCCACAGCTGGGTATGTTGTTTCTCCTATATGGCTATGCATGGAGATATCTCTATGGCTTAGCGGTTGTTGGTGGTTGCGACTTTATAAAATATACATAGCTCTCGTAAGCATTGTATTAAGTCTTATCTATGTAGGTGACGCTTGTTTGTATCGCTTTTGGAATGTAAAAATTGATGCCACTGTTTGGAATTATCTTTCGCAACCACAAGGCATGCTGCAAAGCGTGAGCATGGAATTTGCACTTGCATCTGTACTTGCTATAGCATTTATAAGCATTGTGCTTTATACACTTATGAAATTGGTGTTTATTGGCAAGCATTCTCAAGAGTCGTCTCCTTCGCAGCAATCTATCTTAGCTCAACCCCTATCTTTAAAGTCGCGCATTGTCGCAACTTGCGTTTGGATGGTTGCAGGAGGCTTGATGTTTTTAGGCATTCGCGGAGGTGTAGGTAAAAGCACGGCCAACGTAGGCATGGTATATTTTAGCAATCGAACTTTACTTAATCATGTTGCAGTAAATCCCGCTTTTAGCCTTATATCATCAAGTTTCAAAACACGCAATTTTGCTAAAGAAGCACGTTTCTTTGATGAGGCTGAGCGTAAGCGTATATTTAACATGTTAGGCTATAATACGGAAAGTCTGCATACTGATAACTTGCTAAATACTAATCGTCCTAATGTGCTAATTGTGCTTATGGAAGGATGTGGTGCTAGTTTCGTCAATGCTGTGGAGCCAACTGCCAATCCTAACATAACTCCTAATTTGAACAGATTTGCCAAAGAAGGTGTTGTCTTTACAAAATGCTATGCCAATTCTTATCGCACAGACAGAGGAACCGTTTGTACCTTTAGTGGTTATCCATCGTTTCCCGATGTTAGTGTAATGAAAGTACCTGCGGTGAGCGACCATTTGCCAAGTATAGCACGTTCTCTAAAAGAAAATGGATATACAACGCGTTTTCTCTATGGTGGTGATATAAACTTTACCAATACTGCAGGATATTTACGTAGCACAGGCTACGATCTTATTGAAAGCCAAGAGAGTTTTCCTGCTAACGTTCGCCATACCCATGATTGGGGTGTTACAGATCGCATTATGTTTGATACGCTATATCATCGCATTATGCGTATGCCCACACAAAAGCCATGGCACATGGGGGTACTAACCCTTGCAAGCCACGAGCCTTGGAGAGTGCCCTATCAACGTATCAAAAATGATAAAGTAGCCAATGCCATGGCCTACCTTGATGATTGTGTAGGAAAGTTTGTAGAACGTTTTAAGCATACTAAACAATGGAGCAATACGCTTATCGTATTCTTGCCAGACCATGGAATAGGATTTGGGCCTATAACGAGTGATGTGGATGAACGAAAAAGTCATATACCCATTATCATAACGGGTGGTGCAGTCAAGCAACCTCGTGAAATCACATTGTTGTGTAATCAAACCGACCTTGCCGCTACATTATTAGGACAGTTAAACATCAAGCATGACGAGTTCCGTATGAGCCGTGATGTACTAAGCAGTTCTTATTCTCATCCATCAGCTGTACATACATGGCAAGAGGGTATTTACTACAAAGATGATTCAGGTATTTCGGTTATTAACTTGCTAACAAAGCCCGAAAGTATATTGCGTGAGTATCCGCATGCTTCAAAACAACGTGTAAATGCAGCAAAGGCTATACTTCAAACTTCCTATAATGATTTAGAACAACGATTGAATAACAAGCAGAAATAATCTGCATGACTTATTCAATCATAGTGCATCGCAAGCATAACAATTATGAAAAAAATACTCATAACAGGCGCATCTGGGTTTATCGGAAGTTTCCTTGTAGAGCGTGCCCTTGAAGAGGGTATGGAAACATGGGCAGCTGTACGTCAATCAAGTAGCCGCCGTTATTTGCAAGACAAGCGCATTCATTTTATCTATCTAAATTTAGGTGACGAGAAAGAACTTTATACTCAACTCGAAGCACACCTAAAGGACAATGTTACACCGTTTGATTATGTGATACATGCAGCTGGAGCTACAAAGTGCCGTAAACCCGAAGATTTCTTTACTATTAATGCTGAGGGTACTGCGCATTTAGCTTTAGCGCTACAACTTAGCGGAGCACTACGCCAGCAAGGGCGCTTTGTATTTATAAGTTCACTTAGTGTGATGGGACCTGCACACGAAAAAGACTACAAACCTATCACCAACACCGACTTGCCTGTGCCCAACACAGCATATGGAGCATCGAAACTACAAGCAGAAAGTTTCTTGTCTGATGTAAAAGACTTGAACTATGTTATATTGCGTCCAACAGGAGTGTATGGACCGCGTGAACGCGACTACGCAATGATGGCTGATAGCATAAGGCATCACATAGATTTTGCAGTGGGCTATCGTCCTCAGATATTAACCTTTATCTATGTGGCAGATTTAGTTGATGCTGCCTTTCTTGCTCTAACACATGGTGTGTGTGGACATAAATATTTTCTTACTGACGGAAAAGAATATAATAGTCGCGCTTTCAGTGATTTGATACAAATGAAACTTGGAGTAAAGCACGTGTGCCATATTATAGCCCCTTTATGGGTACTTAAAGCGGTCAGTTGGGTAGCAGAAAAGTTGGCTAACCTCACGGGTAGACCTTCTACACTTAACACCGATAAATATCGCATCATGCGTCAGCGCAATTGGCGCTGCGACATATCAGTAGCACGCAAGGAATTAGGATATAATCCGCAATGGCCACTCGTGAGAGGTGTAAAGGCAACATTCTAATCACCTCTCTACAAAAATCTATATAAGGACTCATAAGTAAGTATTTAAAACAAATGCTCATACATAGCATTAATTGGTATACTACTTCATTTCACAAAATATATGTCTATAACAATAAAAAACCACATAGCAACCTTGCATCATGATACAGAGGACAAAAAGCGTAAGTTCACTCCAATAGAGTGGATAACACTTGTTTATACCCTCTTTACCACGCTATTAATCCTTGTTCTATGGCCACGCATACACTCTCCTTGGAACCTCATCGAAGGACGTTCTATGGTTATTGGCGGAATGTTACTCTTGTGGCTTTTTTACCGCATACGTCCAAACAAGTACATCTTATTTCTTCGTTACATATTTCCCCTTTCGCTGTTAGGATATTGGTATCCAGATACTTATGAATTTTGCCAACTTTTTCCTAATCTCGATTATGTATTTGCTGCTGCTGATAATGCTTTATTTGGATGCCAGCCCAGCATAGAATTTTCTCGAGCATTACCACAAAAAATATGGAGCGAATTGTTCCACATGGGATATTTCTCGTATTATCCTCTCATTTTTCTTACAGTACTCGCACCTTTATTCACAAATAAAGAGGGTTTTGCACGTACAGCCTTTGTGGTGTTAGCCAGTTTCTTCTTGTATTATTTGATATATGATTTTTTGCCTGTGGCTGGTCCACAATACTATTTTCATGCAGTAGGCGAAAGCGTCATACAAAGTGGTCATTATCCGCACTTAGGCAATTACTTTGCTTATCACACCGAGTTGGCCCCATCGCCAGGCCCAGAGGGATTCTTCCGTGAGTTAGTCGAAGCAACCCAAAAAAGTGGTGAACGCCCTACGGCAGCATTTCCTTCAAGCCACGTTGGTATGAGCACTGTGCTCATGATGTTACTTTGGAACAATCGTCGCTGGCTATTTTTGATAGCCTTACCTTTTTATTTCTTTCTTTGCTGTGCAACAGTCTACATTCAGGCACACTATCTTGTGGATGTTTTTGGTGGTTTGGTATCTGCTATCATCTTCTTTTTCTTGACCAATTGGGTATGGAAAAAATGGACTACGCACAAGTAAAAAGTTTCTATAACGAATGTTCTATCAATAGCTTATTTTTATAGAAATTTTATTCACCTTACATTCCAAATGCTACTTTTATATAGTAACAAACACTAAAAAATGTATCAATACCATGAAACATTTTCATCTCCAAAAAGTTCTCATAACATGCGTTCTATGCATGATGGGAACCCTTAACATTTGGGCAGACTCCTACTTTTATAAAGCGGTAAAAGCCGATTTTACTTCTGAGAATAAAAGTTCTTTTTCGTTTACAAACGCTAACGTAACTTGGAACGTTACCGAGGTAGGGCTTACTAATTATGTATCAAAAAGTAGCCAGGGTAAAGGCTTACAAATTGGCTCTTCTGCCAGTGGTTTGCCTTCGTCATTAACACTTACAACCAATAGTATACAAGGAAATATACAATCAATTGTTATTGAGACATCAACTAACGTAGACGTAAATTACTCTCTTAGCGTATTAGTCGGAGGCATCGAAGTAGGCAAAGAATCTTTATCTAGTACTAATACTGCATATACGTTCACTCCAACTATTGCTCTTAACGGCGAAATTTGCTTAAAATGGAACAATGTAGAAAAGCCTGCAGGACCAGTCAATCTTAAATCAATTACTATTAACTATACTGCTTCATCAGAGCCTACCAATCCATCAAAAGTTTCTGTGCCTGTATTCAGTGTAGACTCAAAAGATTTTTCTGATACATTCTCCCTTACTTTATCTACAACAGAGGATGCAGCAAAAATCTTATATACAACAGATGGCTCTGACCCCTCTTATAAGAACAATGTAGGTAAAGAATATGCTTCACCTATCAGTATCACCCATTCTACAACTATTAAAGCTATCGCCGTCTCTAACGAAGGAGAAGAAAGCAATGTCGCAGAAAAGACGTATCGACTTAACCTTCCTGCCCCATCTCTAAATGTAGGTAGTAGTAATTTCGCAGAACCTTTTGATGTTGAAATCTCTACTTCTGCTACAGCCTCAAAGTATATACTCTATACACTTGATGGTTCAGACCCCAAAATGGATAACAAAACGTCTGTTGTGTATCGTTCGCCAGTCAATATTTCAGCAACAACCATTTTAAAGGCAGTATCTGCTACATCAAATGGCTCAGATTTCGAATATAGCCCGATTACAGTTGCTACTTACACATACAAGGAGAATGCAACTGATGAAAAAATCATCTGGTCTGAAGACTTCAGTAAATACAAAAGAGATGATAAACCTACGGAGGGAGAAAATGCTACATATACAAGTTCAAATGCAAAAGTTTATACAGGCTCATATGCAGGTGGAGAGTCTCCTGAAATGATTTTAAATTCTAAAGGTTATTTTGCAGCTGAAATTACCGACCTCAAGGGGTGTAAAAAAGGTATCATTCTGAACTTTAAATCAAACGATAAAAGACTCAGTATAACAATATCTAATGCAACCAACCTTTCTGAGGACATAGAGTTGATTTCATCAGATCCCAAATCTCCAAAATATTCTATAACTTATATTTTTGCTTTGGATGATGCAACTCAACCAATCAAAATTAAATTTGCTCACACTTATAGTGGGAATGTACGTATTGATGACATAGAGTTATCTAAGTATGAGGATATCGACTATTTTACCATTACAGATGCTGGTTATGCCACCTATTACACCTCAACAGCCTATACTATGCCCAATGGGGTTACAGGCTATATCATAACAGACAATGATGGTGAAACCTTGACTATGGAAGAGTTGTATACAGAGGGAAAGGTTGTTCCTGCTAAAACCGCTCTCTTAATAAAAGGAAATGCTGCAAAATATGCTTTCTTACCAACTATTTCAGAGGAAAGCGCACCACTTAATAACAAACTCCATGGGTCGGATAATTCAGAAATAACATTTGTTGAAGGCAATAATGTGCTTTATTACAAATTTGCTTATGATGATGATGGTACTTCACTCGGATTTTATTGGGATAAAGAAGAAGGCGCTGCATTTGAAAATGGTGCACATAAGGCTTATCTTGCTCTTGAGAGCAAATCTATGCTCAGCCCCCAACGAGGGTTTACTATTGCTGAACTAAACAATAATAGTACGGCTATCAGTAAAACAACATGTAATGACCAATCGTGTATTGGCAATGATATCTTTAGCATTAATGGTCAGCGCATCAAATCCTTGAAAGATGCTAACAAGGGCATCTACATTATAAAAGGACACAAAATATTGATTAAGTAATCAAACAAAATATGAAAAGACAATACTTATCTCCTTCACTAAAGGTTATCAACGTTACAACAGAAAAAATTCTCGCCACATCAACTAATATTGGAGCGCACGATAAAGTTTCAAGACAATCGCAACTTTCCAACAGAAGTTCATACAATAAAGGCCCTTGGGCAGAAGACGAATAATTAGTAGATTAATTCTACCAATACTTCTGCAAGTTATTTGGTAGAACAGATAGAACCAATTATTACTATCCGCTAAACATTTTAGAAGTAGCAAAAAGGACTGGTACTTACTATAAAGTATTATTACCATCCGCTAAAAGTGTTTAGTATGCCTATTTGAATGAATTATGCATTGACAAGCACCTATTTAAATGATAAGTAGGCAAATTTAAATTAAAAAGGCATGGACTGAAAGCTCAAAAGATTATAGCCCATGGCGCTGCCCTAGGCTGTAGTCTTTTGGACTTTCAGTCCGTACTTTTATGCTTATTTTTTTACCTTGTTTCTTCTAATTTTATTTTGTCCACTTACTTAGTATTGGCTGTCCGTGGAAACAGAAAACAAATAAGATCTAAAAGCTTTAGCGGACAGTAATGATAAAGTATCAGCTCTTCTTAGTTATTCCTTTGAATAGAAAAAAATATACGCAAAAAAATAAGGGGATGCATTTTAACATCCCCTATACTTTTTTCTCTTGTAGCTTCTTAATCGTTAGTTTGATTAGAAATTGTATTCAATACCAAACATAAGATTGTTTCCATCAACATTAAAGCCAAATCCTTGTTTACCGTATGAGTAGTTGCTACCATCACCCTCACGATAACCCAAGAAACCAACGTGAGCAACAAAGTCAATCTTCTTTGTAAGGCTTACTTGCAAACCTGGTTGTACACCAACTCTCCAAGCAACTTGTGAGTCATCATCACCTTTGTATTTCACAGGATTAATTCCGAATCCCATGTCGAGGAATAGGCTTACAGGACCAAATTTAGCATAGCTCCAACGAGCATATGGGTCGATAGTAAAGTCGTGGCGTTTACCACCATTAGTGTAGTCATAAGTATAGCCAATACCCAATCCAAGAGCCCATTTATTCGAGAGGTTATAACCGATTTCAGGGTGAATAGTTACGTTAGTAGAGTTTTTGTCACTGTTACGCCAAAAGCCAACAGAACCACCAACATAAGTCTGAGCGCTTGCAGTGAGAGATGCTGCTGCAATAGCTACTATAAGTAAAATCTTTTTCATTGTATAATGTTTTTTACGACAAATGCCATGTAACATATTATAAAAATATCTTCATGCCATTCGTCAAAATTGCAGTGCAAATGTATTAATAAGTTTACATTCTTTGCAAATTATAAACAGTAAAAGAGATATTATGCTGCAATTTAGAACACTTTATATCCTTTTTTAACGAACGGTCAGAGGCGTTTTAAAGTCTAAATCCTCGTGGCACATTGGTTTCAAACCTCAAGGGTTCGCCCGTAATGGGATGGTAAAAGTTCAAGCGGTAGGCATGCAATGCCAAGCGTCCTATAGGGTTATCACCATTGCCATATTTGATGTCGCCACACACAGGGTGTCCAAGGTCTTGCATGTGCACACGTATTTGGTTTTTACGTCCAGTTTCGAGTTTTAGCTCCACAAGCGAATGTTTCCCGTCTGTTTTCAGCACCTTATAGTGTGTAAGAGCATATTTACCGCCATTGTCTACGGGCGAAGAATAAGTAAAATAGGCTTTGTTGTCTTTAAGCCAACTTTCTACACAGCCTTGTGGCTCATCGAGTACGCCCGAAACAAGGGCAAGATAGCGACGGTCGGTAACAATTTCTCGCCAATTGTGCTCAAGTATCTGTTCAGCCTCAAGAGTCTTGGCATATACAAGCAGTCCCGATGTGTCGCGGTCAAGACGATGCACCACATGAGCAGTACATTTTTGGTGAGTGCGATGAAAATATTCATCAAGCACTTGTTTCACACAAAAAGCATGGTGTGATGAGGCCATCGAGAGTATGCCAGGTGCTTTTTCTATCACCACTATCTGAGCATCCTCATAAACAATCTTCACAAACTTACTTTGCAGCTCTCCCTTAGGTTTCTTCTTTGATATTTCTACCACTTGTCCAGGGGTAAGTGCAAGGTCAAATTGCCGTGTATTCTTATGATCTACTCTTACGCCACCACCGCTGAGTATGGCCTTAGCGCGATTGCGGCTCACACCGCTGAGTGCATGTTCTATAAATTCAAGGAGAGTAGTAGCCTCTTTCACATGGAAAGAGGTGTAACGCAAAGCTGAAGAGTTACGCATATCTTTGTTATAAAAATAAATGTTCTTTTTAAGGAATAATGTTCTTGACTATGCAAATTTTCAAAAACGTTGATACAAGGTGTGCAACATAGAGTATTTGTTCACCTATCTATATGCAAAAGTACAAGCATTTGCTTGCTCTGGCAAATGTTTGAATACTTTTTACTTTGTTTATTGCTTGAATAAATGGTAGCTACTTTCGTTTTTAAGAGCTATATTTTAGCTTATATTATTTATCATAACATGAAGAATGTGATTATTAGAGGTATAGAACTCGTAATTATAGTAAGGTTCAATTAAGATGATTATGGGGGAACGTATAAACGTTTCAAAACGTTATTTCGATACCAATAAGGTACGATTAAGACCTACTCTTTTGAATAATCTCTTCACTATTCGCTGATTTCAATTCCAATAAGGTACGATTAAGACTGTTTGGTGATATTCAAACACCTAAGCTAAACAAATTTCAATTCCAATAAGGTACGATTAAGACGTATAAGATTTGCTCTGATATAGGTAATAAAATCCTATTTCAATTCCAATAAGGTACGATTAAGACATTTTGGAAGGCATCACTAATCTAAAATTTACAACAAATTTCAATTCCAATAAGGTACGATTAAGACCTGTCCGATTTGGTGAGAGACCTTTACTCGAGCAATAATTTCAATTCCAATAAGGTACGATTAAGACTATCAACACGTTGATTATCAGCCAATTGTAGCTTATTTCAATTCCAATAAGGTACGATTAAGACATGTAGCATTCGGCGTGCATATCTGGTGCTATGCTGTATTTCAATTCCAATAAGGTACGATTAAGACTGGAAACGTTCAAGCAGAAGATTTTGAAGCTGCAATTTCAATTCCAATAAGGTACGATTAAGACAATAAAGCTAACTATGCTGCTAATGCATCTATGCAATTTCAATTCCAATAAGGTACGATTAAGACGATCAACTTCCTCATAACCAAGACGATCATACTCATTTCAATTCCAATAAGGTACGATTAAGACTCTGAGAGTTGCTTTGCTACTTCCTGCTTATGCTATTTCAATTCCAATAAGGTACGATTAAGACACCATCATCAATGCCGAGAGAACGAGGAAAAAGGATTTCAATTCCAATAAGGTACGATTAAGACGCACATTTCAATGTAAATGTTTCATCTCTTATGTCATTTCAATTCCAATAAGGTACGATTAAGACCCCGTTATGTCGTAGTGCTTTTCCAGCCATACGCGCATTTCAATTCCAATAAGGTACGATTAAGACAAGTTTACTTGCCCCGGCACCGACACAATGCGTATTTCAATTCCAATAAGGTACGATTAAGACGCCATATTTCGCTTATTTGCAAGCAGCACAACAAGATTTCAATTCCAATAAGGTACGATTAAGACTCTAAATCTACCGCCGTTTTCTCCAGCTCCTTATCTATTTCAATTCCAATAAGGTACGATTAAGACCCGAAAATGATTTCAAGCATTGCTTTCTGCTCATCAGATTTCAATTCCAATAAGGTACGATTAAGACGGCTGAACTCTCTGCTCAACGTAATGCAGATGAAATTTCAATTCCAATAAGGTACGATTAAGACCCTACCCTGCTTAACAATATCTTCACCATTCAGTGATTTCAATTCCAATAAGGTACGATTAAGACGCCATATTCTAATTTCGTCTGCAAATCATAATACAATTTCAATTCCAATAAGGTACGATTAAGACAGGAGAACTGAGAGGTGTGTTTACACCTGACGAGATTTCAATTCCAATAAGGTACGATTAAGACAGCGTACTCTGAATGGTCTGTGAAATATTGATTAATTTCAATTCCAATAAGGTACGATTAAGACCCCGCAGACTTCGTGCTGGTTTTCATCTTTGGCTTGAATTTCAATTCCAATAAGGTACGATTAAGACACTCTTCTTTCGTCTGCTAAGACTTCTGACACCTTATTTCAATTCCAATAAGGTACGATTAAGACTCATTTTTCAGTAGATTTTTTCGCGTGCTATAATAGATTTCAATTCCAATAAGGTACGATTAAGACGTTACCCACCACCATATTGCCCACATTACCAATAGAAATTTCAATTCCAATAAGGTACGATTAAGACATGAAGTTAAACGTGCTCAACGTGATAGTATTAATGCATTTCAATTCCAATAAGGTACGATTAAGACGTTTTAAAACTAATAGCCTACCCACTCCAGCGAGACATTTCAATTCCAATAAGGTACGATTAAGACTATATATGTGTGTGCTTGATATATATATATATATATTTCAATTCCAATAAGGTACGATTAAGACCGTAGAGAATATCTTAAACCAACTATTATAAGCCGATTTCAATTCCAATAAGGTACGATTAAGACAAACTCCTTACAATTTCTTTCAATCTAGCCTGTTATTTCAATTCCAATAAGGTACGATTAAGACACCGATCAATTTTATAACATTGTATCGTTTAACACGCATTTCAATTCCAATAAGGTACGATTAAGACTAAGTTCCTAACCTTGTTTTAATCTCTGTCTATTATTTCAATTCCAATAAGGTACGATTAAGACCTTAAATTTCTTTCTGTTTAGTTTTTTTTATTATTAATTTCAATTCCAATAAGGTACGATTAAGACCTGGATGCGTTAGACCCCTCCTCGCTTTCTAAATTTTATTTCAATTCCAATAAGGTACGATTAAGACCCTACCTCCTTTTATTTATTTCATCCTCTGTCTTTTATTTCAATTCCAATAAGGTACGATTAAGACTTTGTAGTCCCAGGCTTAAATCGGTTGTTGCCTCCTATTTCAATTCCAATAAGGTACGATTAAGACTCCTCCACATGTGCCACAAGTCCCGAAACATTGCAAATTTCAATTCCAATAAGGTACGATTAAGACATTCAAACAGCGAAGACAGATCAAACTTAAACACATTTCAATTCCAATAAGGTACGATTAAGACCCCTTGAACGCAAGGTAGAGAAAGATAATGTTATTCAAGAGGTTTAATGTTGCAAAAGTAGTAAAAATGGTTGAAAAAAATGTCGATATAAAATACTAAAAAAAGGTTGGGAGAACGACATTACACTATTAATATTGAATATCAATGGTTTAGGTGGAATGGTCGCTATAGCATATTTGTATATGCTAGCAATGTCGTAGATATAGACAACTATGCGTTGGATGCAAATTACTATGGGGAGAACAATATTTTGTGTAGCAAAATTACAAAAAGTTGTCAACATCCATACGTTCTTTACCTATTATCTGTTTGCTCATATTATAATCCATCTTATTTGTGAAAAGTATGACACTATCTTCTTTTGTGTCGATAAGGGACTTTATTTTTATTGTTAGTTCTTGCAACTTGCTATTTGTCAAATCTCCTTCGAACACCGAATTTTGAATCCAATTTAAATATTGACGGCATAGCTTTAGCATTTTGCCAACACGTTTTTCGCCAATGTCGTAGACTAGAATTACATACATTTTTATTAATTACCAATACATCTTAAAAGGTTTGTATTCTTCAATATCCAATATATCTTTGAGTAGTTTGTAACATTCAAGCTTTATTAGATGTCGGTAGCTAACATTACGTCCTAAAGATCTGTGCTTAAAGGTTTCGGTGTATCGTTCTTCTAAAGCTTTGACAAATGTCCTTTTTCCTTTATCTTTAAGCAAGCAACGATTAAGTTTGTAATCAAAATCTTTTTCGGATAGTGCATGCTTGTTAAGCATTTTAAATATTACACGATCTACGATAATAGGTTTAAAAATCTCAGAGATGTCGAGGCATAGCGAATAGCGTCGTTCACCAGGTGTGTGTAAATAGCTAATTGTTGGATTAAGTTGTGTCTGATGTACAGCTCTTAAGGTTTCTGTATAACACATCATGTTACCAAATGAAATTAATGCATTCACTTCATTTAGTGGTGGTTGCTTAGATCGTCCATTCATTTTAAAATCAGCTAAAATAATGTCGAATGCAGAGTAATAAAGTTGGCGAATATTGCCTTCAATGCCCATAATCTCATCTACAGCTTTTGCCAAAGGTAATTTGTCTGCAAGTGCTTTGATAGAATCGATAATAACTTGCAGATTTTTGCCTCTTCGGTTATAGTAGTTGAGGTTCATTGTCATATTCCATGCTGCTCCCTGAATAAATTTACAAGCATATCCCAATCTACGTTTACTGCTATTGTATGCTTTAACTTGTGCTAATAGAGCCTTGCCAGAAAGTAATCCATCGCGTGGCATGAAACTTCCCGTATAATTTTCATAATAATCAAAAAAATGTACGGGGACATCTTTTTGACCTAAGAAATTAAAAAGAGCACTATTGGCTCTTAAACTGCCAAAAGCATAAATTTCTGCGACATCTTCGATTGGGATAAATCGTGATTGTTGCTTGATTTCGTTCCCCTCGTCTTCTGCTACAGGTGTGAACTTCAATGTGTTATCTTTACGTTCAATAAATCCTGGATTAAATATGTAAAAACTTCTTTTCATTCTGTAATCTCTTGTATATGACAAAATTCATAGTAACTGCAATTTTTGCAAATGCTTTTTTTATCAATAGATGGGCATTCGGCTTGTAGTATAATACGCTCAATATCTTGCTGCATGATAATGATGTCTTCGCGATCTATGTCAGTAAGAATCACGTCTTTCGTTTTACGAAGTGTTGGGTATTCTAAAATACCTTTTACATTTTCTATGCCATGTTGTTCAAACACATATAGATAGTATTTTAACTGCCATTCATGCGCAGCTTCCATTTTATTAGACTTTTTTATTTCGTGTATAATATTGTTGCGAGCATCATAATAGTCTACCTTTATGCCATCAATTGCCACTTCTTCATAATGCGATGTACGTTGAGGATAGCTCGATTCATGAATCAATTTGCCTATATCCACTAATTCCGACTCATGTTCCATGTTTATGCTATTAGCAAAGAGCCATAGTTTTCGATGACAAATTTGATAATAATTAAAATGTGTTCCTGTGATAACCATACATAATTGATAAAGGAAAAAATCTCATACGCTGCATGAGTTAGCGTATGAGATTTAATCAGATTTTTATTACAACTGATGTTCGTAGTCAAAACTCATCATACGATCTATCAAATATTGTTTAGCTTGTTGCAAAGCGTCAGCACTCTCCCCTTCGGTAACAACGTATCCAGCACAAGGCAGTGTAATAAACGTTTTTGCTCCTTCCACATTGTCTATGATAGGTTTTGCTTTAGGATGTTCACCACCATCATCTACCAATTTAGCACGAATAGCAGCAGCTAAGGTATTGGCATTGTCGCTAATGGCTACTGCTAAAGTTTCCATCAAACTGAATGTGCGTGCTTGGTTTGAAGTGATATGCCAATCAATCAATGCATCTGCAATGGCAGGAATAATCTTTTTGCGCTCATCGGCAGGCATGATAAGGCATTCGCCAAATACGTTCTTGCTCAATGTCCATCCTTTATTTTGTAGTTGTTCCAAAAGTTCTTGGTTCACTTCAGGCTCAAGTTTGTTAGTAGAAACACAGAATAGACGGCGCAAGTCAATAGCAACATCGTATACAAATAGACCTGTTGCACGGGTATTGTCTGGAATCCATTTACGTAGCAAACTACGGTCGTTGTTTCCAAGTAGTTGTTCTATTTGTTGTTCGCTTAGTTCATTACCATCAGCATCGCGCACAATAACTTTATGCACATCTGGGCGGTCTGAACGATCAAAAGAAGCAGATTCCTTTGGCAAAGATGCCAATAAAGGATGCAGCGGGGTCATGGCAGAAATGCAGAAAGGGCTTCTACGCTTTACGGCTTTTTCTTTTCCGCCCTTAGGTGTTCTCATCCAACCACCTAATAGTTGATCCACGTAAAGAGGATTACAAAGCGACATTACTTCGCTTTGTTTAAGCGCCTTCTTCTTGTCTACATCGGAATAAAATTCGATTGGAGCAGGCTCTACGTTAAGCACATCTGTAATTGACTCCATGATAGAACGCTTAACTTGTTGTCCACTTGAATAAGGCATACGCACGCCAAATTGTGGGTCATAAAAGTTTTTCTGACCATTTTCAACACAGAAAACGGTAAAGTTTGCATGCTTTAAACCACGCAAATAGATAAAAGGATTGTTCATAAATGAATAGAATTAATCGTTAGTAGCATATTGAAAACGTAGCAAGGTTAAGAAGTAAGGCACGTTGTCGTTGGGCATATTGTGAATATCCCTAACAATGTCTGTTAGAGTCTTCTTATCACTCACTAAGGGTACGATTTCTGTAATGCAGTTAATAAACTGTTTTTTGTTAGTTGAGCCAAGCACATTGTTTACCAAGTTCTTGGACTTTGTGCTGATTTCTTTAGACTTATCCGTAGAAGCCTCCATCAGCAAATGTGCCAATTGTTGGGATTTATCCCATAAAGCATCGTTGTTAAGCATAGCTAATAACCAGGTTTTATATACGTTATAATTAATTGTTTGTTCTTCATTCTTAGCTGTCTTAGGCATTGTTCCTCTTGTTATATAAGGTCTAAGTCCCTTAGGTTCCATAGCCTCTACGCCTATCACCCCTTTTGTACAGGCCGTGCGAAAGCCAAAGGCTGTACCCCAAAGACCATCTACATTTTGTTTGCCCTTTATATTTGCAAAAAGTTGTTTATAAAGTTGCCTTGGCTTACGAATTTTATCTAATTCAAAAGGAATGAAACCTATTGTAGTATTGGTTTGCCCAATGCTATAGATAGCTCCCATAAGTTGTTTTGCTTTGTCCTTTTGTGCCAATTTGACAAGAACATCTGTCCAATTCAAAGTTTCGATATTCAGTATGCCATCTTTATTCTGCGTAAAAACATCAAGTCCTTGAATAGGATTACTCTCATCATACATGTCATCATTGTAGTAATGTGATAACCATTTCCCGTTCCAAGTGTTTATTTGATTTCCTTTGGCATTTTGAGTATTATCTAACATTAGCCTATAATACTTCCATCCTTTAAATACATCCATCAGAATACTTTTGTCACAAAACAAAATTGAGAACCCACCTTGAACGCCTACTCCTAGACCATCTCCTAACCATGAGAGAAAAACATCATCTTCTCTCAAGCTAAGATCCATATCCGTAACTTGTCCTGAAGTGGTAGCTAAGACATCAGCCGACGAAAAGCCTCTTGCAATACTCATATCAGGCTCACACTCATCTATCTTTGTCATAAGTTTAACAAAGCGTTGCTTGCGCTGTTCTGCAGTTTCGTAGGTTACAGAGCCTCTTATCATTTTTTCCCAACTAAGTTTAGGATTTTCTAATGGTGAGTTACCGCCAGTCATCATATACTTATTATGGTCAAAGAACAAAGGATAGAATTTCTCTACAAAAAATGTGCGAGCATCATAGTTTGTTCCGTATGTTTCGTTGTAGATTTCAAGAAACATTCTTCCTATTGCTGTTGTTATCATATTTCAAAGTATTTCAAAAGATTGGTAATTTTCAACTTTACACATATATGTGCTTAATCCCAAATTATCATTGTATGCACTATTAGGTATTATAAATGGTCGGCTGTGTCCAACTGCTATTTGTTCAAGATTGCGATAGGCTATTGAACGATAGCTCACAGGTATTTCGAGTTTGCTTCGTTCCACAACATTGCAATTGCAATATGTTTCTTTATCACTTTCAGTAATACAAATAGCAGAGTTAATGTCTAAGGTATCAAGTAAAGCCGACTTTGCTTTGTTACACAGACATTGCAATTGCCACTTGCCATCTATAAATGCAGCTCCGCTAAAGTCAATATTAGCGAACTCTATATCGGGATATACCATATTGATCATTTTTTGTACACTGGTTTCATAAAGAACTTCTCCATTATTTGGTAACACTTTAAAAGTTCTTTTTAAAACATCCAATGTATAAGGTAAAGCTTCTGTTTTATCAATTGGCGGTGCTAATACATACACAGGTTTAAAGTGACCAATCGTCTCTGAAGTGCGTTTACGATTAATGCGTCCGAATCGCTGAATTAGAGCATCAATAGGTGCACACTCTGTTATCATCAAGTCGAAGTTGATGTCTAAGCTAACTTCTACCACTTGTGTAGATACAACAATACAGGGTTGTTGCTCTATTGTGTTGAAAACATTTATCAGTTCATGTTCCTTTTGGTTGCGGTCACAACGTTTAAATCGACTATGTACAAGCATTTTGGTTACTTTGGGGAACTTTTCTTCTATTTGTCGATATACCCCTTGTGCGCGTTTCACTTGATTACATACTATCAATATTTTCTGTTTATTTTCAATAGCTTTTTCGATAATAGCATCCATTCCATCTTTGCACGGCAGTTTGTATATTTGGTGTCTATTGAAAGTATTGAGAGTTTCTGCTGGCAATTTTACTTCATACACATTGTTTGTCCCACCGAGCAAAGCTAAAATTTTGTTGTATAGCATAGTTGGCATAGTTGCAGTACCAACATGTATGCGACAACCCAATGCTACAAGTATTTCTATAATACGTAGAACAATGGCTTGAATCGTATCAGAATAGGTGTGAATTTCATCAAGAATAACATCACATCCACGCAGATCGAGTGCCATCGATTCATATCCTTTGATGCCAAAAACCATCGAAGCCATCTGGTGTGGAGTCATAATCTTAATAGAGGCTCCCATCATGCGCTGCATGATTCGTTCTTCTAAATGCCCATCTTCAATCTTTAAACTTGAAGTGGCATGAAGCAGACGTATTTGTGCATTAGTATTAGCTAAATCATGCTTTATTCGTTCGTACATAGCGTTTATAGATGCTTGAAAAGGAAGAGTATAGAACACGCGCCCTTTGCATCTACGCAGCAAAAAATCTGTTTTTCCTGCTCCAGTCGGAGCTGTTACCAAAGTATGTTGTTTCTCGTTTTCTGCAGAAATTTGCGACAATGGATAAAGTGAACTGCAACGATTGTAAAAACTCAAATCTGGTAAGACAAAGAGTTTCTCTGTAGGTATTTGTTCTTCAGTCTCAAAAGCAGAAGTCATATGATCTGCCCCCATTAATAATCCACGCCATGCAGAACAACCAATTCTTCGTTTAGCACAAAGATCTACCACATACTCGTAATTATCAATGGCTTCGTCCATAGAAATAGGATGAACAGACATGCCCAATGCACCAAGAATATCTAATGCATCCTTACTCCATTCTTCAAAACCTTTTATATGTTCTTCAAAGCAATCTTCATTATAGTCATCTAAGTCTATAATACCTTTCCCTCCAACATCGTTTCTCACAGATTTATGATGACCAATAACCATATCAATAACATTATCGCGATGCGATTTTTCAATTAAAGATACAAAAAGGATAGATGCTATTTCATGCCGAAAAACGTAGCCCGGTTTCCGTTTATAATCTTTATCAAGAGTACGCTGAAACATAGGGCTTGCTTTTCCTATATCATGAAGCCACGCACCTTCTATGGCAGTCTGCTTGTCAAGGTCTAAGTGGCTGGCCATAACAGCAGCTACCTCTGCAACGTTCTTGAGATGTTGAAAAAGCGTTATCCGCCCATGCTGTTCGCTCTTTGCTAATATTTCGGGGTGTTCAGACATTTTCTATAAACTTTGTCCGTTATACTCAAGCCATCCTTTCATCGGACTGCAATTTGAAAATCGGTTGAAACCTACCATAAACGATTGCGGAGAATCGTCCAATCTGAGTTCAAAACCTGGCAACTGATTAAAGTCTTCTTCAGTCATTTCTTCTGCCAATGGTTGTGGCAACAAAATATCCTCGTTGCGGCAAAGGCAAATGTGTTGTATCTTAGCACGTTCTGCATCGTCAGCAGAAAGAAAAGCCAATTTCAAAACAGGATTTAGTAGTACATTGCGTTTGATAACCGAACGTTCTCGCATCCCTTGTTTATTAAACCCACGCGATTGTGTAACCTCTTGTTGTGGGTCCATCGATTGGTAAGTAAGTTTGTGTCTGACAATATGCTTAATGCCACTCTCAGCCAACATTTCAGGAAAAAGTTTCTTTTCTATTCCCTCAATAATAGATGGTGTGAGAAATTGCTGACTGAAAGTTTCACCATCTCGTACAGCCGTCCAGGGCTTTATAAATGCAAACTTTCCGGTATAGGTAACTACGTAATACATAAGTTATTAATCTTTTTTAGTTAATAAATAGCACCAAAACCAATACCTGTGCAACTGCCAATACCTACGTTCCAAGCAAACAGTTTGGTCTCTGGTTTGCCCTTTATGATTACAGGGCATATATTGGCTTTATTTCCAATGTTGTGATAGCGTACAAGTTTTTGCTTTTTTTTAGCATAAGTAAGGTCAAAACGTATGTCGAGCGTATTGTCTGCTTCTAATCCTGCTTTAAGCATTTTAGCATTTAGTGTCTCAGCCATTAGTTTGCTAGTCTCGGCATCATTAAAACTATATTGTTTGATTGTTCCGTCTTTTAATTTACGCTTAATGAATATAGGACTTGCGCAAAAAAACAAATCTCGCTCTTGTATGTCGAAGGCATTAACAAGCATTATCTCTTTTACCTTCATACCACAAAACAAATCGGGTTCGCTCTGTATAGAGTGGATAATACTCTTCAGCACACTGTCGTCATAAAAACTTATGAAGAACTTTGCACCATGTTTAAAGTCGAGTGCGTTGCCGTTTTTGCAGCCATTTTGCAGCCACGAGAATGAGTACAGCGACATTTCGCCATGCAAGTTGTTCTGACCAATCCATTTATGCAGTGTGCCTACCAACTTTTGTTGATAGTCAAATGGCACAGGCTGCGTATTAGGTAAGGTTGTAATTTGTATTCGCATATAATTATTGATTTAAGTTTGATATCTGTAATGCACCTTACTCAGATAGCATGTCTAAGTATAGAATGATGCTCATCTGTAATTTTTCTACTTATTTACGCTGCAAATATAGATTTAATTTGTGACAAAGTGCGTCAAGTCAAATTTTTCAGTGTTAAAAATTAGGGGTGTAGGGCAAAAAAGTTGCATTTTTTTCGTAACAAGGCTATAAAATCAGATGTAAGGTGGGGGAGAGAGAAGAAAATGGGGCAAAGTGCTTTTTAATGGCACTTTGCCCCATAGTAATTATTTATGTAAGAATTTGGTTAAGAGATGCCACAATTCGCGTACCCAAAGCACGAGCGAGGAACCAATGATGATGATAACCCAGTCTATAAATTTTAGTCCATCCACATTGAAGAACTGCTGTATGCCAGGAATTTCAACCATTGCAATTTGGCCCACAAGGATTATTGCAGCAATAGTGATGAGTTCATTACACCCTTTAAAGTGGAGCGCACTTCGTCCCGTCTCAAATGCACGGGCGTTGAATAGGTAAAAGAAGTGTGTCATAACAAAAGTTGTAAAGAGCAATGTCAGCTCGTAGGTAGTAACGTGGCCTTTGGCTCCTAAGTGTAGGTGAACGAGGTCGGTGAGCTGCGTAATATCGGCATGTTGAAAGATGTAGAGCATGCCTAATAGCATGAGGAAGAAGAAACCACCAACTCCAATCACTTCGTGCAACATCGTTTTGTTAAGGATAAATGCATTGCGGTTGCGTGGCTTGTCTTTCATCACACTCTCAGAGGGCGGAAGTGAGGCAAGAGCCATGGCAGCAAAGGTGTCCATAATGAGGTTTATCCACAACATTTGTGTCACCGTAAGCGGCGAATCGGTTCCCATAAATGCACCGCAAAGCACAAGCAAACAAGCGGTAACGTTTACCGTTAATTGGAATAAAAGGAAACGTTGGATGTTTTGGTATAGCGAACGTCCCCACATTACAGCCTTGCCAATGCTGCTAAACGAGTTGTCGATGATAGTGATGTCTGAAGCCTCTTTTGCCACACTCGTGCCATCGCCCATTGACAAACCCACATGGGCTGCACGTAGGGCGGGAGCGTCGTTGGTGCCATCGCCAGTAACAGCAACCACTTGCCCCTTTTTTTGCAAGGTTTCAACCAAACGCTTCTTGTCCATGGGACGAGCGCGAGATATAATTTTTATTTCGAGCACGCGTTCTTGGAGTTCAGCATCAGATAGGGCAGCAAATTCGGGACCTGTAATGATGTTGCGGTCAGTATCTGTAGCGTTGTTCCAAAGTCCTATTTGTCGTGCTATCTCTTTGGCAGTTCCCGAGGTATCGCCCGTTACAATCTTTATGTTAATGCCAGCATTAATACACTCTTTTACAGACATAGGCACATCGGCTCTTACGGGGTCGGCGATGGCTGCCACACCAATAAAGCAAAGCCTATTTGCCACCACCTTGTTGTTATCAATAACCTTTTCGCCCTCATCTACTATTTGATAGGCAAAGCCAAGTGTACGCATGGCACGGTTTTGATATGCTAATAACTGCTTATTTACCTCTTCCTTGCTTATTGGAGTGTCTTTGCAAAGACTGAACACAATTTCAGGAGCACCCTTTACGTACAACACCTTTTTGCCCTTAAAAGCCTTTGATACAATCATTGTTGCCATATACTTGCGCTCGGTAGAGAATGGCACTTCGGCTATTGTTTCTATGCTTTCGCGTATGGGGCGGTAATCTACGCCTTGTTTGCTCATCCATAGGAGCAATGCACCCTCAGTAGGGTTGCCCAAGATTTGTGGCTTACTCTTGTCAGAAAAGTCGATTGAGGCAGTAGAGTTGATAGCAATGCCCTCGTAGAGCACCTCTTTAGGCGTGTTGCCATACTGCTTCATCTCGTCTACACTCATAAGGTTTTGCGTTAGCGTACCCGTTTTGTCGGTGCAAATCACGGTGGTAGCGCCCATAGTTTCGCAAGCATGCATTTTGCGCACAAGGTTGTTGGTCTTGAGCATACGGCGCATGCTATATGCCAAACTTAGCGTAACGGCCATAGGCAAGCCTTCGGGCACCGACACAACAACGAGTGTAACAGCTATCATTAGCGTTTGTAGCAAATATGCAATAAATGGTGCCACTTGCTGAAGAGAGCCAAAGCAGTCGGTTCCGTTGGTAACAAAATACATAACAATGCGGCCTATCACAATCAGAGCAGCAATGCCATAGCTAACCCTTGAAACCCAATTACCCAACCAGTCAAGTTGTTCGTTGAGTGGTGTTTTCACACTATCGTCTATTTGTACAGCCTCAAACACCTTGCCTTGTTCTGTGTGGTCGCCCACAGCAAGCACTCGGCAAATGCCGTGTCCTTCCATCACCTTTGTGCCTTTCATTACGTGGTTGGTGGGGTAGGTTGCAGCCTTGTCAAAGTCCTTTTCATCAACGCTCTTAAGGCACATGGGTTCGCCCGTTAGTGTAGACTCGTCGGCGTGTAGCGAGGTAGCCTCAAGCAGTTCGCAGTCGGCAGGAACTTCCTCGCCCGTGCTGAGAACAACGATGTCGCCAACCACAATGTCTTTTCGCGGTATTTGTGTTGCATTGCTGTTGCGTATCACCTCAACCGCCTCGTCGTCGTTTACTTGGTTTAGGATGGTAAACTCTTTATCGGCTTGTAGTTCAAAGTAAAAGGCGAGCCCTGTGGCAAGCAAAATGGCTACGAATATTCCCGCTGGCTCAAAGAATACTGCTGCATCCTCATGTAGCCCAAAGAACTCGTAGCATGATATGCCTACTGACAACACACCAGCTATCATCAAGATAATGATAAGAGGGTCGCTAAACTTCATCAGAAACTGTTTCCAAAGGGGATCTTTTTTAGGAGGTGTTAGCACGTTCGCCCCATGTTTTTGGCGGCTTTCAGCCACTTGCTCGTTGGTTAAGCCTGTGTAATGATGTTTTTGTTCCATAGGTAAAAATTATGTCTAATAAAGTGTTTGTAATTTTATTAAAACAAGGTAGCTAAACAATAAGCACACTCACACTTTAAGTGTGCGTAGATAACTTTTTTGTTCAGTTGTAATGCGGTAGCTCTCTATGGCCTTTTGTATGGTTTTGTTGTGAGTCCATGGGGCAAGCACCTTGTGCTCAATGTAGCAGATGGTGGCATTCCATTGTTTGGCAAGGGCAGTGGCATAGAACCATGCTATAGCCATTTTAACGTAGTATTCATCGCTATTTACCCCAGCAGGAATGCTTAGATGGCTTGCCTTAAAGTCGTTGTCAAGGTAATGGTTCATGAGCATTTTTATGCCAAACCTGCAAGTGTAGGTGTGGGATGACTGCACCCAAGTGGCGATGTGCGTTATCAACTTATCGCGGTTTTGAGCAAACACCTTGGGCGTGAGTATGTCGCATACAGCCCAATTGTCGATAAACGGCACAAACCTTTCAGTTAGTTCCATGCACTTGTCGTAGTTTTTCAGCATAGAAAGTAGTATGGCATGCAGTATGTTTTCATCGTAAAAGCGGTGGGGCAACTGCTGCAAAAAATTCTCGTGCTCAGGCTCTTTGGCAAAGGCCTTAGCAAATAGGCGCAACTGGGGTGTGCGTATGCCAATGATGCTATCTGGGCGCATGCCAGGGATGAGTTTTAGCTGGAATGCAGCATACTCTTTGTCTTGCAAAGCCATGAGTTGTTCTTGTAGAGGGGTGAGGAATTGAGGCATACAGCAAAAGGTGTGTGGAGTGTTAGTTGGTGGCTTTTACGCCAAGTTTAAATCTTATGCGAAAGCTGTGCTTCTCTTCGTCCCAATTGGTGCCAAGAAGTATAAACTCTTTAAGTTCAGAGGTAGAAGCTACGTGCAAGCCAATACAAGGGCACACGTCGTAATTGCCTATACGCACCAAGCGCAAGGTTTCGCTTGCGTCGTTGGGCAAGCGGTCGAGCGACACCTCGTGGGGTGCGTCGGCAGCATTTACAAACTCGTATGTTACGGGCAAATCGGCCTTTATCAGCTCGTTCATTTTGCTAACAATTTGCTCTACTTGCTCGGGGGTAGGCTCAGCATCGAGTTGGTAGCTAATCTTGCTCTTTTTGCGTTCGATGTGGGCATTGCGCGAGCGTTCGCAGCCAAACATCCTTACCATGGTTTGGTTAAGCAGATGCTCAGCAGTGTGCATGGGTGGAAATTCAGCCTTGTTGTGGGCATTGAGTATGGGGGTATCTGCCATGAGAGTTGGTTAGAAAAAATTATTCAAAATAAAAGGTCAAAACCACCATTCCCACCGTGGCTTTGTCTACACTTTGCGTGTAGATAAGTTGTGTGGGGTCGGTTATGTCGGTGCGGTTTTTCTGTAGCACATTGCTGAGGCCGAAGCAGAATTTAAGTTCGGGAATGAACTTAAAAAACGGCATATATAGGTCGCAGCCCAAGCCCGTTTCGAGCATAAGGTTAAAGGGCTTTGTGCGCAATTTGCTCTGTTTTGAGGTGATGAGGTCGTACATGGGGGCCACGCCCAACAGCACGTAGGGGCGGTAGTTGTTAAAGCGTGGAGCAGCTATCTTAAGGTCTACAGGCACCCCAATGTAGCACGACTTCATGTCTTGCGACTCGTACTTGTCGGTGCCCAACTCGCGAAATGTGATATGACGAGAGCCAAAATGCAGTGAGGGCAATACGCGCAAACCCAAATAGCGACTCATGCGCCATTCGCCCAACACACCTACCGAGAACCCAAAGTTAGTTTGGTCGGCTTGTGCCACCCATTGCTGCCCTGCAGTGGCATCGCCACTTGGTGGCATGTAGCCATTGTTGTCGAGGCGTAGTGATTGGTCGTGGGCACCCACAAAGAAGCCGTAGTGGAAGCGGCGGTCGTCAATGTAGGGCTTGTTTTGCACTCTGCGCTCTTGTGCCATACACGAGCTAATGCTCATTACGGCCAATAATAATATGTAGAGAAATCGTTTCAACAATTTAAAGGTGTATGGTGTATACTATATATAATGATTAACTGCCTCAAACCTTTTTTATTGTGGCAAAGGCACTTCATACTGCAAAAATAATAAAAGTTTGGCCCTTTGCTTTCTTGTATGAAAGAAATATGTAACTTTGCCATGCAATCTTTGCTCCAACTCTGTCATGATGCAACGCATTGTGGTGGGGCATATGTAGCAGGGATGTGCAGGACAATAACTCACATAATTTAAACAATCTTTTTAATTCTACTATTATGGCTTACGTAATTGGTGACGATTGCATCGCTTGCGGCACTTGTATCGACGAATGTCCTTCTGGCGCAATCTCTGAGGGCGAAAAGTATTCTATCGACCCTAACGTATGTGTTGACTGCGGTACTTGCGCAGATGTTTGCCCTTCAGGTGCTATTGCTCCAGGCGAATAATTATCATCACTCGTATCAACTTAACTCACTCGGCTGCCGTTATCTGTGTAAAGATACGGCAGCTTTTTTTGTGCCGATTGGGGGAGAGGTTAAGACATGAAATTATGCCGCAATTTGTGAACATTTATTGACATTTCGGGGTAGCTGAAATAGAACGAAAACTGTAAATAAATAGATAGCATACAAGGTGCTTTCTTGGCAAAAATGCCTACTTTTTTGCTCAAAAAGGCTTTATTGTAATGTTATAAACGTGTTCTAAGCACCTAAGGATACGCATCCTAATGACCTAAGGATACGTATTCTTGTGTCACAAGAATACGTGTCCTTACAACTTTATGGCACGTTTGTGATAGAGTAAACTTCTGTAAATTTACTATAAGTGTTTGATAATCATTGAGATATGAAAAATGTCTCAAAAATCAAAAAAAACAGCTCGCTTGCATTCTGAAATGACCCCAAAAAGTTGGACAGGTTATTAACTATCCGATTTGAGAAAGAGTTCGGTATTGCACCGGACTCTT
>CAKQOG010000004.1 GCA_934255485.1 uncultured Prevotellamassilia sp.
TAAGCTTTGCTTTTAGCGAGCATCCAGTGGTCAAGCTAAGTGGAGATGAGCTTACCATATCCGTAGCAGGTAGTAGCCTTGAAGATAAAGAAGAATTAGGAAAATACCGCAAGGTTGTAAATGGTCACATTTTCGTAAACCTCGGTCTTCCTTCTGGCTTGTACTGGGCAACATGCAATGTTGGTGCAGAAACCGAAACCGACTACGGCAACTATTATGCTTGGGGCGAAACAACCACCAAATCAAGCTACACTTCCGATAACTCCACTTGGTGTGGCCGCTTCCACAGTGGTGACCTCACTCCTTCAGAAGATGTAGCAACTGCCAATTGGGGCAAAGGCACCCGCATGCCTACCTACGATGAAATGGAAGAACTAAAAAATAATTGCACTTGGGAATGGCAAAACAATTACAACAACACCTCTGTAAATGGTTACCTTGTCACAGGCTCTAATAGCCAGAGTGTTTTCTTCCCTGCCGCAGGCTATCGCGGTGGTTCGAGCCACAACTATGCGGGTTCTAACGGCTACTATTGGACGAGTTCGCCTGACTCGAACTACAACTACTCGTACGGCCTCTACTTCTACAGTGGCAGTGTGGACACGAGAAACTACTACCGTGGCTTCGGTCTGTCTGTTCGTGCTGTTTGCCAGTAGTTCAGAATTTTCGTGCATCTTAGAAGAAAGCACAAAGAACAAATAAATCTAAAAAGAAAATCCAAAAGTATCGTCCAAAAATATGGCTGGAATAAAAGACATATTAAGTAGGTGTTCAATATTAATTAATTTATGCATTGTTTTTACCAGAAACATAGACAGAAGAAAAAACACCGATGATACCTGTGGTTATGACGGAAATAATGCGCAAAGGACATATCAATAAAAATATCTACTTAATGTTTGAACATTTATGAGGATATTTCAAATCCTCATAAATCCATTCTTTGCAAAAACAAAACGCAACGGCTCATTTTTCTTGAAAAATGAGCCGTTGCGTTATTTATTGATAATCAATGCTTTTTAATTTCGATTACATGGTGTACTATTACAAGAATACGTATTCTTATGGGCTAAGAAAGCCTTTATAAGCGCATAAGGATACGTGTTATAAACGTACAAGGATGCGTATTCTTGCATCATAAGAACACGCTTGATGCCTTTTTTCGTTCGTTTTTAATATGATAAAGCATACACATGTACACTATTACAGTACAGATTTTATTCTATTTTAAAAGTTTAAAATGTCAATAAATGTTCACAAATTAATTAGATTTTTGAAATTCATATTAACGCAGAATATGAAAATATAAATTAATTTTTAACACCTACTTAGCAATAGAAAATCAACGAGAAAGTGTTGAAGATTTGCATAAGATGAACATGTTTAAGGAGGGCAGTTTTTTTGCGATGCTACGAAGTGAGTACATGGCTATGTCATCGGTTTTATAAGCACAAAACTTCACCATTCACAACTGAAAATAGTTTATAATCACGCATTGTAAGAGCTAATATATTATCAAGATGTTCTCGATGAGTATCGGTTATAAAAATTTGTCCAAAATCTTCGCTACTCACATAGTCTATGATACGTGCAACTCGATTTGCATCTAATTTGTCGAAAATATCGTCGAGGAGCAACAAGGGTACGCGATGCTCTCCCTTACCCTTTAAAAACATAAATTGGGCCAATTTCATAGCTATAAAAAAGGTCTTTTGCTGCCCTTGAGAAGCCTCTCGCTTAACTGCAAAACCATTGAGCAGTAGTTCTAAATCATCCTTATGTGTGCCATGTAAGGTATAACCAACTATCCTTTCTTTTGCCCTAAACGAAGCCAATTGTGGCAATAATTCGCCACGCTCACCATGACTTCTGTATACAATAGAAGCCTGCTCGTCTGCCTCATTACCCGACAAACGAGCATATAAGTTTGTAAATATGGGCAAGAACTCATTTATGAATTGTTTGCGTGCTTCGTATATAATTTGTCCAGATACAGAAAGCATTTCCTCTAAAACATCCATCACTGCAGCATCGGGTTCATTGTCTTGTTTGAGCAGAGCATTGCGTTGTTTCAAGGCATTATCATATTTAATAATAGCCTCAAGATAAGAAGTGCTATATTGCATAATAACCGTATCCATAAAACGTCTACGCTCTTCGCTACCTCCCAAAATTAACGCCGAATCTGCAGGGGCAATCATAACCAATGGAATTTTACCAACATGCTCTGATATGCGTTTTAAATCCTTGCCATCTACCTTGATACGCTTTCTCACGCCTCGTTTCATTGCACAATTTACATGATGTTTCATGCCTGTTTCGAGTTCGTAATCACCCTCAAGCATAAAAAAATCTGAATCATGATTAAGATTGGTTGCATCTTGTGCACTTGCAAAGCCACGACAAAACGATAAATAATAAATGGCATCCAATACATTCGACTTGCCCATACCATTTGCCCCAACCAAGCAATTTACATTTGGAGAAAAGTCTATATTAACAGTCAGCAAATTACGATAATTTGTAGCAGAAAAATGTTTCAGTATCATCTATTGTATAAAACTTTAAAACAGTTTAATTTATTCATACAAAGTTACATTTTCCACTAAGTAATGACAACGATAAAACACTAAATATCAGCTAAGTGCAAAAAAAACAAGTGTTTACTTTTTTACATGCACTGAAAATTGTAAATTTGCGCTGATTTTTGCGATGCTAACAATTGCAACTAAATCCAACAACAAACGGCATAAGCCTTAATCCTAAAAAGAAAAAAGATACAAAAAATATTATGAGTAACGAAAAAAACATGCAAGCACTCGATGTAAATGAAACTTTAGCAAAGTCTGAAGCATTCTTCATCAAGTACAAAAAACAAATCATCACTGCCATCGTAGCTGTAGTAGTTATTGTAGGCGGCACATTCGCTTACATTTATGGTTATTCTAAGCCTCGCGAGGAAAAAGCGCAAGAGTGCTTAGGTATTGTAATGCAAAAATATGTAATGGCACAAGATTTTGAGCACGCTCTCAAAGGCGAAGGAAAAACGCTTGGCTTGGCCAAAATTGCAGACAAATATAGCTCTACCGATGCAGGCAATATAGCTAAATATGAAGCTGGTGTTTGCAGCTATCAACTCGGCAAAACAAAAGATGCAATTAAGTACCTCGAGTCTTATAGCACACAAGGTGATGCAACAGTTTCGGCTCAAGCACTCTCTGTTCTTGCAAATGCTTATGCAAGTGATAAGCAATTGGATAAGGCTGTAGAAACTTTTAAGAAAGCCGCTGACGCTACTGACGTACCTGCATTGTGTTCACAAGCTTTGTTTGATGCTGCTGTTATTTTAGAAAGTCAAAACAAGAAGGACGATGCATTGAAGCTCTATCAAGACATCAAGGCTAAATATCCTTCGGCTCCACTCTGCATACGCCAACAACAAAATGGTGTTGTGCTTGATGCTATCATCGATAAATACATCGAACGCCTTTCAAAATAAAATGGCTGTGTTTGTGTTATACATAATAATATTATTGTTAAAACACATACCTACTAATATAAAATTATGTATTGGCTACATTTGTTATGTAAGAACATCGTTCCCTTTAAAGAAAGGGGTATGTACTACGCTGAAAAACAAATGTAGCCAATATTATTTTACAACCTCAAATTAATCATCATGTCGTCTTCAAATTTTTCATATACAGCAGACCAAGTTACCCCTATTCCTGATGCAAGCGAAATGCGCTTTGGAATTATTGTAACTGAATGGAACAACCATATTACCGACAAACTGCTTAATGGAGCTATAAGCGAACTCACAAAGCACGGGGTTACTGAAAATAACATCACTGTAAAGCGTGTACCTGGTAGTTTTGAACTTATATACGCAGCTTCGCAACTTGCCAAATTTGGACACGTAAATAGCATAATCATTATTGGTTGCGTCATACGTGGCGATACTCCTCACTTTGATTATATATGCCAAGGCGTTACGCAAGGCGTTGCTGAACTAAATGCAAAAGGCGATATCCCTATCATTTTTGGACTCCTAACAGTTAATAATCACGAACAAGCCGAAGAACGTTCGGGTGGAAGATTAGGCAACAAAGGCGAAGAATTTGCTGTTACAGCCATCAAAATGGTTGACTATGCGTGGAGCCTCCAGCGATAAGCATATTTATTTCTAATACACCATAATCATCTGATTATCAAAGATATTTGAATATTTATATTTGTAATACACAAGGAATTTATTCAATTAAATAAAATATTTTTCAAAAAAATAGTCTAAATACTTGGTTATTTCAATTATTGTCTGTATCTTTGCATCGCAATTCAGAAATAAAGGGCAAATACCAGAGTGGCCAAATGGGGCAGACTGTAAATCTGCTGGCTTACGCCTTCGGTGGTTCGAATCCATCTTTGCCCACGCAATGGCGCAGCTTTCGCAATGAAAGTTGCGCCATTGAATTTTTTATCGACATAAATTACATTACACCTATACAGCTATGGATTTATTCCTTAGCATGCACCCTAAACTTGAGAGAATGCTAATGAATTATATAAATGTACAGCAACGTTATTCAGCCTTAAACCTTATCTTTTTTCGAGGTTTAGCATTTATCTTTCTTTTTGCAACCTTCTCTGTAGGAATTAAGGCACAAAGACGTACACGAATATTCGGAACCATCAAAGATAACAATGGTAGCCCCATCGAACTTGCTACAGTTAGAGCCTTGGGACAAACAGCTTTAACAGTTAGCAATCTCAAAGGCGAATATACTCTTTGGTGTAACTCTACTGATAGCTTGCGCATCATGTATTCAATGATTGGTTACGAAACACGCAAACGATTGCTACTATCACCTGCAGACTCTGTTCACTTAGATATTATTCTCCCTACATACAACCCTAATAGTACACTTGGAACAGCTGTCGTTACAGGACAAGGAAGACAAACAACTACAACTCAACGCATAGCAAAAACGGATACAAAACTTGCCCCCTCAACCACGGGCAACGGGGTGGAAGAAATTATAGCCACACAAGCGGGGGTATCAACTCATAACGAACTTTCTTCACAATACAATGTACGTGGTGGCTCATTCGATGAGAATTGCGTTTATATTAATGGCATTGAAGTATACAGACCAATGCTCGTACGCTCTGGACAGCAAGAAGGTTTGTCTATTATAAACCCCGACATGGTAGAAAGTATTGGTTTCTCATCAGGTGGATTTGAAGCACGCTATGGAGACAAAATGTCGTCTGTTCTCGACATTACATATAAACGTCCTGAAGCTTTCGAAGCTTCGCTCCAGGCATCCATGCTTGGAGGCGGTGCATACATCGGTTGGGGCAACAAAAAGGTAAGCCTAATGTCGTCTGTTAGATATAAAACTACACGATATCTGTTGGGCTCAACCGATACGAATGGTGAATATAAGCCTAACTTTCTTGACTTCCAAACATTTCTATCATGGCATCCTAATGTGCGTTGGACACTTGATGTTCTTGCCAACATCTCTGATAATCATTATAATTTCATGCCTCATGACAGAGAGACAAAATTTGGAACAATGAGTGATGCTAAGACATTCAAGATTTATTTTGATGGTAAAGAAAAAGATTTCTTTAAGACCTTGTTCGGTGCAGCCACACTTACAAGACATTTTAATCCTAACACCTATCTTGCATTACAATTTTCAACATACGGAACTCAAGAGCATGAAACATACGATATTCAAGGCCAATATTGGCTTAATGAAGCTACTCTACAAGATAACTTAGGAGTCGGTACCTACTTAGAACATGCACGCAACAGATTGCGTGCACGCGTAATGAACACAGGTATACGCTTCCGAACAAAATTCACTGGCCACACATTGCAAGCAGGTTTTAACTGGACACGTGAAACGATACATGATAACTCTCGAGAATGGGAAATGCGTGATTCCATGGGTTATTCCCTACCCTACGACGAAGACGCTCTAAGACTTATCTATAGTTTGCGTTCAAAAGCAGATATTAATAGTTCACGTTATGCCTTTTTTACACAAGATACATGGCGAATAAAAGGTAAAGCAGGACTATTTAACCTTACTTATGGATTACGTCTAAGTTATTGGGATTGGAATAAAGAAACCTTAGTTTCACCAAGAATTTCTGTGGGATTTTTGCCTACAAACTCTGATCATTGGACGTTTCGTTTTGCAACAGGCTTCTACTATCAAGCACCTTTCTACAAGGAATTGAAAGATACGACTCTGACCAATGGTTTAGCTACAGTACAACTCAATCACAACATCAAATCGCAACGTTCTATTCACTTTGTTATTGGGACCGACTATACATTTAAAATGGCTGATAGGCCATTCAAGTTTACAGCCGAGGCTTATTATAAAGCTCTATCACGACTCATACCCTATACTATAGATAATGTAAGAGTAGTTTATTATGGCCGAAACGAATCAAACGGATATGCAACTGGTATTGACTTTAAACTTTATGGAGAGTTTGTGCCTGGTACGGACTCATGGCTCACATTCTCACTAATGCGGACAAAAGAAAAGATTGATGGACTTTGGATACCACGTCCAACAGACCAGCGGTATAACGTTTCGCTCTATTTTACAGATTACTTTCCTGGAACGACACGATGGAGTTTTACTTTGAAAGCAGCCTTTGCTGATGGACTTCCATTTGGTCCTCCTCGAAGTGAGAAATCTAAACAAACCTTGCGTGCACCAGCATACAAACGTGTTGACATCGGTATGAGCTATCGCCTGCTCAATAATGAAGATCATCATCGTGAACATGGTTTTGCGCATATATTTAAAAATATATGGTTAGGCATAGATTGCTTTAATCTGTTAGGTATTGACAATGTTAACTCCTACTATTGGATAACAGATATCACAAACACGCAATACGCAGTGCCCAATTATCTAACTGGACGGCAACTCAATGTTCGCCTTTCATTCGACTTTTAAATAAGTCATTCTATTCTATAACTTAATATTGAATTTTTATATTATGCAAATACAAAGTGCAGAATTTCTAATAAGCAACAGCAGAGCTGATATGTGTCCTGAAAGCAATAAGCCAGAATACGCTTTTATAGGTCGGAGCAATGTGGGTAAGAGTAGTCTTATAAACATGCTCACAGGACGCAAAGCACTTGCTATGACCTCATCTACTCCAGGAAAGACAATGCTCATAAATCATTTTGTCATCAACAACGAGTGGCACTTAGTAGACCTACCTGGATATGGCTATGCTAAACGTGGACGTAAAGAAGTTGAGAAATTACAGAAGCTCATTAGTTATTATGTTTTACAACGCAAAGAGCTTACTTGCCTATTTGTACTAATTGACTCACGACTTGAACCTCAAAAAATAGATTTGGATTTCATTCGTTTCTTAGGCGAAAATGGTGTGCCTTTTGGAATAGTCTTCACCAAAGCAGACAAGCCTAAAAGAAACGAATTAAAGCGCAATGTAGATAAATTCTTAAACACACTTCGCGAAGAATGGGAAGACCTTCCTCCACATTTTGTTACAAGTAGCGAAACAGGATTAGGAAGAGAGGATTTCCTTGATTATATTGATAGCATCAATAAGGAAATTTTCTCACAGGACCAAGGTTAATAAAGAACCACGAAAACAAAATGCATTAATATTTTGTAATAGCTTTTGCATAAAATCCATAGCTCATCTTCATAGTGCATAAATATGTTGTCAGTCTTTAAAGTTCCCCAATTTAGAGTATTCCTAATTATAGTTGCATTAGGCATTTCCGCAGCCTCACTTATTTATTCGCATAGCTTATCACGCGAACTCTATACAGAAGAAGTTGCTAAAATGGAAGTTTGGGCACAAGCTATGCGTTCGCTTACTACTGCTGACGGAAAAACAGATCTTAACTTGGTTCTAAAAGTGATTAATAGCAACCATACCATCCCTGTAGTTGTAACAGATGCACATGGAAATTTGCTTACGCAACGAAATCTTAGTACGCAAAAAGATAATTCTACCCAATCCATTCAGTCTGAAGTAGAAAGAATTAAAGCTAATGGAAAAATGATGCGTATTAATTTATCATCCGAGAGCTATCATACAAATGATTATTTATGCATCTATTATGAAGAATCTGTTCTACTACAACGATTAACAATATACCCATACATCCAATTGGGTATTGTAACTATATTTTTCATTGTTGCCATTGTAGCGTTGTTAGCATCAAAGCGAGCAGAACAAAATAGACTATGGGTAGGTTTGTCACGCGAGACAGCCCATCAATTAGGAACTCCCATTTCTTCGCTTATGGCATGGAGCGAAGTTCTTCACGAGACCTATCCTGACGATGATTTACTTCCAGAAATGGACAAAGACATTCGGCGACTACAACTTATTGCCGAACGATTTTCAAAGATTGGTTCTGCTCCAGAGTTAAAACAAAATGATATATGCGAACTCGTAAAGAGAGTTGCAGAGTATTATGACAGAAGGACATCAAAGAAAGTAAGTGTTCATATATCTATCCCGACTCGCCCCATAACGACTATGGTAAATGCACCTCTATTTGAATGGGTGATTGAGAATTTATGTAAAAATGCAATCGATGCTATGCAAGGAATAGGTACACTAACACTTACCATAATACCCAATGCCTTCGCTCGTGGAAATCATAATTACACACGAATTTTAGTTACCGATACAGGAAAAGGTATTCCACATAATAGGTTTAAGACTATATTTAAACCTGGATTTACCACCAAGAAACGTGGTTGGGGATTAGGGTTATCTTTAGCGAAACGTATTGTACAATCCTATCACCATGGAAACATTTATGTGATGAATAGCCAATTGGGAATAGGAACTACTTTTGCTATTGATATAGAACAATTATGATGTTTACATTCATCATAAAATAGCAAAAATATTGCATCATTTTACAATAAAATAAATCACCGCATACGCCATCTATTGCCATCATATACCATAGGAAGAAGAACCTCTTCAACGCTTCCATCATTGTAAGAAACATTAAGGAATACGTTTGCCATTAGATTGTTGTTGTGCATTTCTGTGCGGAGAACATCTACTTTTCTTACACCTTTCTTCTCTTTCATCACAAACTTCTGATGATGACGAAGCATTTTAACGATACGTTGCTGATAATCATTTGGCATTTTATCGCAAGATTTCATAGCCTTTACATAGTCTTGGAAATTCCCATCAACTTGCATTTTATAGCACAATACAGCCATCGAGTCAGCTCCCTCAGAGCTTTTGTTTTTAGCAACATCTGACGCATTTTTCTGACACGAATTAAATAGACATATGATTGTAGTAAACAATAAAAGGAACTTTATAATAAGACCTTCATTACTATTTTTTCTTATTAAAGCACAAACCATGATTATAACTTTTTAAATGATAAAATCTTCTTGTTCGTAGATGCATAAGTTTGCAAGAACAAGAAGATTTATTATTTTTTATGAGCAAATCTAAAATTCTGCCACAACAAATTGTATTATGACAGAATTATAGAACATAACTTATTTCTGACGAATAAAAATATTGATAGGAGAACCAGTAAAATTCCAGCGCTCACGTATTTTATTTTCAAGGAAACGACGATATGGCTCCTTTACATATTGTGGTAAGTTAGCATAGAAGACAAATGATGGAACTTGCGTATTAGGCAATTGTGCACAATATTTTATCTTGATATATTTACCTTTAATTGAGGGAGGTGGATAAGCCTCTATAAGAGGTAGCATCTCCTCATTGAGCTTAGATGTTGATATTCTGCGCCTACGAGCTAAAAACACATCCTTTGCAGTTTCAATCACCTTAAATATGCGCTGCTTTGTAAGTGCAGATGCAAATATAATGGGGAAATCAACAAAAGGAGCCATACGATTTCTGATAGCATCTTCAAAATGTCGTATCGCCGTATTAGATTTGTCTTCAACCAAATCCCACTTATTTACAACAACAACTATACTCTTTAAATTCTTCTGTATTATCTGAACGATATTAAGATCTTGACTTTCTATACCACGAGTAGCATCTATCATCAAAATACATACATCTGAGTTTTCGATAGAACGAATAGCTCGCATCACAGAATAGAATTCTAAGTCTTCCGTCACTTTATTTTTACGACGTATGCCCGCAGTATCAACCAAATAAAAGTCAAAACCAAACTTTGTATATCGTGTAAGAATGCTATCACGAGTTGTGCCTGCTATATTTGTAACAATATTGCGATCTTCACCGAGAAAAGCGTTTATAATGCTACTTTTACCTGCATTAGGACGACCTACCACACTAAATCGTGGAATGTTGTCTTCGGTTACATCATCATCATTTTCTTTGCCTAATTTCTCTATAATCAAGTCAAGTAGGTCTCCTGTACCACCACCAGTTATTGCAGAAATACAAAAAGGATCTCCTAAACCAAGTTTATAAAACTCAGCAGATCCATAACGTTCTTCGTTATTATCTGTTTTGTTTGCACACAATATAACTGGTACATTAGTCCGACGCAATATAGAAGCTACTTGCTCATCAAGGTCAGTAATACCATTTTTTATATCAACTACAAACAATATTACATCAGCCTCTTCTGTTGCTAATGAAACTTGCTTGCGAATTTCTCCCTCAAAAATATCGTCCGACTTAACAACCCAACCACCTGTGTCAACAACAGAGAACTCACGGCGTCCCCACTCGCATTTGCCATACTGACGGTCGCGTGTAGTGCCTGCTTCATCGCTGACAATAGCTTGACGAGTTCCCGTCAAACGATTGAATAAAGTGGACTTGCCGACATTGGGTCGGCCTACTATGGCTACTAATTTTGACACGTTATTATTCTATAAAATGTTACAAGAGCGAATATGCCATCACTCTTTTTAATCTAACTTATATCCGTAGGCTTCAAGGCGTTTGGTGTTACTTCGCCAATCCTTATCCACCTTTACAAATATTTCAAGGAATATGCTCTTATCAAAGAACTTCTCGAGTGTTTTACGTGCTTCAGATGAAACTTTCTTTAATGCAACACCTCTATGTCCTATGATAATTCCTTTTTGGCTGTCGCGTTCAACATAAATAACAGCATTGATGTGGATATGCTTTTCGTCTTCTTTAAAACGTTCTACTACGACCTCTACTGAATAAGGAATTTCCTTGTCGTAGTAAAGCAATATCTTCTCGCGAATGATTTCTGTTACAAAGAAACGAGCTGGTTTATCTGTCCATTGATCCTTACCAAAATATGGTGGAGATTCAGGCAATAGTTCTTTGATACGCGAAAGCACATTATCAACATTAAACTTTACCTTGGCAGAAATCGGGAAGATTTCTGCTTTTGGCAAACTTTCATGCCACTGAGCAACCAATGTTTCAAGGTCCTTTTGATTAGAAATGTCGATTTTGTTGATAAGCACCAACACTGGAACATTCATCTTTTTTACCTTTTCAAGAAAGTCACTATTTTTATCCAGCTTTTCAACAACATCGGTAACATAGAGCAACACATCAGCGTCTTGTAAGGCCGATTCTGAAAAGGCAAGCATTTCTTCTTGCAACTTGTAATTAGGTTTCAACACGCCCGGTGTGTCAGAAAACACAATTTGTGCATCATCACTATTAATAATACCCATAATACGATGACGCGTAGTTTGAGCCTTAAAAGTTGCAATAGATATGCGTTCACCCATCAACAAGTTCATGAGCGTAGACTTTCCCACATTAGGGTTGCCCACTATATTTACGAAACCTGCTTTGTGCATTTATTTAAATATATTATGGCATATCTTGCTAAGGAACTATTTTAAGTTAGTTACAAGAATATACCTTATAATAAAAAATGCAAACACGCGAGAAAGATTCATAAACATTCATATCGTTGTTTGTATCCACATTTCTGTTAGTTAGCAATCAACGATGTTACAACTTGCTCGCATGTTTGCACTCTATATTAAGCACTTACTTTGCATCATATCCCCACTTCAGGTATGCAGCACCCCATGTAAAGCCTGCACCAAAAGCACAAAGTATAAGGTTGTCACCTTTCTTTAACTGCTTTTCATAATCCCACAAAGCAAGAGGTAGCGTACCTGCAGAAGTATTGCCATAACGTTGAATATTGAGCATTACCTTGTCCATCGGCAACTCTAAGCGATGTGCAACAGCTTCAATAATGCGCACATTAGCTTGATGAGGAACCACCCAAGCAATGTTGTCTTTAGTCAAATTGTTACGTTCTGCAATCTGAGCACAAGCATCACTCATATTTGTTACAGCAAACTTAAATACCGTACGACCTTCTTGATGCAAATAATGCATGCGATGGTCTATAGTAAAATATGAAGGACTACATACTGAACCACCAGCCTTCATACATAAGAAAGGTAGTCCCTTGCCATCTGTACGAAGATAACTATCTTGCCAACCAAGTCCTTCTTCCACAGTAGGTTCAACCAAAACAGCTGCAGCACCATCACCAAAGATGGGACAAGTTGCACGATCTGTATAGTCTACAATCGAAGACATTTTATCAGCGCCACATACAACTATTTTCTTGTAGCGTCCGCTTTGTATCATACCTGCAGCAGCGTCCATTGCAAACAAGAAACCACAACAAGCAGCTTGCATATCTATAGCAAAAGCATTTTTCATACCTAAGCGACCAATAACAATGCTCGAAGTAGAAGGGAAATGATAGTCAGGAGTTGTTGTTGCAACAATCACACAATCAACTTCTTGAGGGTCGGTTCCTGTTTTCTCCAATAATTGTTTTACGGCTTTACGCGCCATATAACTTGTACCAAGACCTTCTTCATTGAGTATGCGACGTTCCTTTATACCAATACGCGTCATGATCCATTCATCGTTGGTATCAACCATACGCGAAAGCTCATCATTATTTAAAACGTATTCTGGAACATATCCGCCTACACCTGTGATGACAGCATTTATTTTTTCCATTTGAATATATTTTTTGAGGCGCACTGCATCATTCAGCTTTATTATTCCTTTTCGATTAGCAGTTTTGTAAAAAACATAGCTCGATAAACAAGCCGTTTGCTGTGCTCCAAATACAGACAATCTTAATAAAAAAATAGTTTAAGAGTTACGTCTTTGGCGTTCATCTTTATGTCTGGATGAAACGCAGACAGGAAAGGAAACGTCAAAGAGCCAACCAACTCTTAAACTACCAGTTTCATTTTAGTTGAACGAGAATGTAACTCTAATATTATTCAGCCACTTCCTTTTCAATAGCCAACTTACCACGATAGTAGCCACAAGTAGGGCATACAGTGTGATAGATGTGCCAACCTCCACAATTAGGGCAGATAGCCAATGTAGGAGCAACTGCCTTGTCGTGAGTTCTACGCTTTAGAGTTCTCGTTTTTGATTGTCTTCTTTTAGGATGTGCCATTTTGTAATTCTATTTTTTAGTTGTATAAATCGTTTAAAAATCTGCTATACTTATTTGCTAAAGACTTACCCATGAACAAGCGACTTTGCGTTTAGTCGTCATCCTCATCTTCTTCTGAATTAGTAGCGTCTGACATTATGTAACTCATCATATCTGGATTACAATCTCCATCTAGATGAACACGCTGCATAGGCAATGAAGTTTCGATAATTTCATATACTTGCCATGAAAGATCATAACACTGATCATTTGCCTCAATATAAAGCATATCAACAGCATCGTTTTCCTCTGGCTCTGCATCCTTTATCTTCACTGTGTCTTCAGTATCAACATCTATACGTAAAGGTTCTAAGCAACGATCGCAAGCAACCACCACATATCCCTTAACCTTAATGCCGACCTTATACACGTTACCTATAGGACGTTTTACATTAACTTCAAGACAAATCTCCCCACCGCTTATTTCTTCTTGCTCCAGGTCAGCAAAGAAGCGATCAGCTAGTGTAAAATCCAAGCGTTTAGCTACTTCGGCAGCTTGCGCCAAATTAATATTTAAGAGATTAATACTTTGCATAGCGACTGCAAAGGTAACAAAATCTATTGTATTAACGCATATCACCCTATTTTTTTTCACAATTTATGATATTTTTTGCTTAAAGAATACTTCAAAACTTATTTATGGCAACAGAAATATTGCTTCTATACTTATTTTCGTTTTTGTAATACACCAAATCTTTTGCATTGTAATTATGATATTGTATCTTTGCAAAACATATACATACATAGTGATTATAAACAACATATTAGAACTATACATTTTTCAATTTTCTTTTATACATGAACATTTTCTTCTCTTCTAAAAAGTTGCTCGTTGTAGTAGCAAGTTGCCTACTATCTACAGGAACTTTATGGGCAGACATCAACCCTAAGCCCTTTGTAATTCCAGAGCTCAAAACTTGGATTGGTGCTGAAGGCCAAACTGCCATTTCTGGTCGAATTATCATCAAAGGAAACAATGCCCAAGCAACAGCCGAAGCGTTGGTCAACGACTACAAAGCAATGTTCGGCAGATCGCTCACCATTACTACTGGAACAGCTAAAGCCGGCGATATTGTCTTAAGCATTAAAAAGGACAAAAAATTAGGCGAAGAAGGATATTCTCTAAACATTGGGAATGCCATCGAATTAACAGCTAACACAACACAAGGTTTGTTTTGGGCTACACGTACACTACTTCAGATAGCTGAGCAACATAAAGACAACGCCCTACCCAAAGGTAAGACAATCGATATGCCCGAATACAAGCTACGCGGCTTTATGATAGACTGCGGTCGTAAGTTTATCCCTATGAGCTATTTACGCAACTTAACTAAGATAATGGGATATTATAAGATGAACACACTACAAGTTCACCTTAATGACAACGGCTTCCGTCAATATTTTGGTAACGATTGGAGCAAAACGCAAGCTGCATTCCGTCTTGAATGCGACACTTACCCTGGACTAACTGCTAAAGACGGCTCATATAGCAAAAAAGAATTTATTGAATTACAGAAACTTGCCGAAGAAAATAGTGTTGAAATCATACCTGAAATAGACGCTCCAGCACACTCACTTGCATTTACTCAATACAAACCTGAAATCGGAAGCAAGGAGTATGGAATGGACCACCTCGACCTATTTACCCCAGAAACATACAAATTTATGGATGGACTTTGGAAAGAATATTTAGGGGGTAAAGACCCTGTTTTCCGCGGTCCACGTGTACACATCGGTACAGACGAATACTCTAACGCCAAGAAAGATGTGGTTGAGAAATTCCGTGAATACACAAACCACTATATCAATTTGGTTGAAAGCTACGGTAAGAAAGTTGTTCTTTGGGGCGCACTCACTCATGCTAACGGCACAACCAAGGTTAAGTCTAAAGATGTATTGATGGATATTTGGTATAATGGTTATGCCGATCCTACTGAAATGCGCAAGCAAGGATACAAATTAGTAAGCATTCCCGACGGAATGGTATACATTGTACCTGCAGCAGGATACTACTACGACTACCTAAACTGCCAATACCTCTATGAACATTGGACCCCCGCTGTAATCGGTAACAAAACCTTCCCCGAAAATGATCCAGCGATTGAAGGTGGCATGTTCGCTGTATGGAACGACCATGTTGGAAATGGCATAACCACCAAAGATGTACATCATCGTGTATACCCAGCCTTGCAAACTTTGGCTGTAAAGTGTTGGACTGGCAAAGAGACCAAACTCTCTTATGCAGACTTCGATAAGAATCGTAAAAAACTTAGCGAAGCTCCTGGTGTAAACGAATTAGGCCGCATCAATCTTGCTGACAGCAGAAGCAACAAGACAACTCTTCATGGCCCTATTACTCCAGGACAAAAACTCAACTGGGAAGAAATAGGCTACAACTACGCTGTTTCATTCACTATTGATGGAAAGCAAGAAGAGAAAGGCACAGAACTATTCCGTTCTGCAAATGCTGTAGTTTACTTATCAGACCCAGACCAAGGTAAGCTTGGATTTGAACACGAAGGCTATCGCAACCTCTTTAATTACCGCATCCCTGTTGGCGAAAAGCATACCATTACCATCGAAGGAACAAACAAAGTTACTCGTCTATACGTAGATGGCAATTTAAAAGAAGAGCTTGGTCCCAAAACACTCTATGTAATGCGTGACCAAGATCGTGCACACTATCAAGTAAAGGGTACATACACTTACGAACCTGTAGTTTATCAACCTACAGATCAAATTTACTACCAACGCACACTTGTATTCCCTCTTCGTCAGGCAGGACAATTCAAGAGTAGCATTTCAGATCTTACAATCGAAGTGAAATAAGCAATCCAATGTTAAGGATATAAACCTAAGAGATTATTGCTTATTTATCACTCCTATTCACTAAAAGAAAAGGCGGAACTGTATCAAACATTCAGTTCCGTCTTTTTTAATATATATATTACTTGAAGCAAAGTGAAATATACAAACCACCAATAAAGTATTTGTTCACACAAACTATTAGTTCATACAAACAATCTTTATAGACTCGTTTTTGCCTATAAGTTACTCATTTATTAGAACTATCATTCTCTCACTTTTTCATTCCTACGCTTCCAGCATACTTCTCGCTAAATTCCCTATTTACTTCTACGAGTTCTTTAAATCCATATATATAATCATCATAAATATCAGCCATTTCTGCGCCTTCGCAATCAATGTCCGAATAACCTAAAGCCGTTCTTACTATCTCAGCTCTTTCTTCTATTGTAGTGTCTTTGATTAATAAACTTTTCATATAAAAATATAGTTTAAAAGCAATAATGCTTACTCATAGATAGGTTACCCCACTCTACCCACCTTGATGAAAGATTTTTTATCTATCGATGCAAAAAAGCAAAGTGTCAAGCACTCTTTAATAACATAAAGAATACTTGACACTTTAATTTTTATAATGCTACTCAAATAATTAGCATCAATACCATAGCTTACTGAATCTTAACAGTAGCACGACGGTTGTAAGAGAATGGAGAGAGGTTCATCACACCACCCTTAGCCTCTGTGATGATATTATCACGATTTACACCCATCTTAACGAGTTCGTTAGCAACAGTTTTTGCACGACGCTCAGAAAGTTTTTGGTTGTATTCAGCAGAACCTGTCTTGCTATCAGCATAACCAGTAACAACAATCTTAGAGTTGTTAGCCTTAGCATATTCAGCAAGTTCCTTAACATTTACAAGATCCTTGCGGCTTGCAACCTTTGCTGAATTAATGTTGAAGAATACACTTGAAGTAGTACCAACAAATTCCTTAGTTGAATTGTTAGTTACAGCCTCATTCTTAGCATTTGCCAACATCTCGCGCAAACGAGCATTCTCGTCTTGTTGTTCCTTTACGCTTTGGTTGAGAGATTCAACTTGCTCTTTGTTCATTGCCATCAAAGCATCAACATCGGGCACCTTGTCCCAAGTGTGCTTACCAAGATTATAAGTAACACCAAGGTCAAGAGTCAAATCCTTATCCCAGTGTCTCATCTTAGTTTTCTTGTAGTTGCTCCACTTATCGTTTGTAGCATTGTCGAGAGAACCTTCTGCAGCACCTACATGAAGATCTGCAAAGAGTTGAACACGACTACTTATGCGGAAGTTGTTCAACAAACCAGCTGTATAATAAATATCAGCATTCTTTCCATCGCTCCAACGAGTTGCAACACCAATACCAACGTAAGGAATGAAATTCCAAACGCGAGTCTCGCTATAACCGCAGAACATATTAGAAAGATTGAACATAACATCTTCGTGTACATTCAAACTTGTAAAGAGTGGATGATGGTTTTCTGTATAGACCTCTTTACCCTTAATAGCGTCGAACTTAGTACGAAGACCAATACCTGGAGTAAACCACTTACCTACAGCTACAGTAAAACCTATAGCACCACGATTGTTGCTAAATGGATTCTTGCTTACACCGCTCTCTTGTGAAGAATAGTAAGCCTTGCCAGAAATACCACCGCTAACAAACCAGTTAGCCCAAAATGAGTTTGTTGCTACACTATACTTTTTGGTAGGAACTGCGTCCTGAGCCAAAGCCGTTGAGGTCGAAGCAAGACCTACAAGGGCAAGTGCAATCATTAATTTTCTCATAATTAGATGATTTGAAACTATTAATATATTTTGTTTTATTCTTATTTTAAGTATCTGAATGCGTTAGTTATTATATTTTTCACATTCCACTTACTGCAAAGATAATGATATTATATTACAGCGAACAAATTTTTAGCAAAAAAAAATGTTTTTCATTATTATTTAATCACTAATTTGCAACATTCATTGTACGTTCGTAACTTTTTACCCACAAAAAAGCATTCTTTTTTAGGCTTTTAGGTTGCTATTCATACCACTATTTTTCAAACATTTTGTCAGTATTAACTATTATTAATATTGGTTGACCATTTGGAGTCATATTGGGTGTTACGCAAGCAAAGAGTTTCTCTATTAGCAACTCCATCTCTTCTTCTGATAGTGCTTGGCCAATAGGCATTGCCACTTTGCGTGCCATAGCTAAAGCGATAATATGCGAAATCGTTTCACTTGCGTTTACCTGTCCCATCACTGCATCAGCAAGGACTGACTGCACCAATACGGTTGGTGCAATACCCTCTGTTCCCATGGGCACACCCATTACAGAAAAGCTACCCCCTCCCAACGGGGAGAGCACGAAACCTATCTCTTGTAATTGGGGCATAATCTGTTCAAGCACAACTGCCTCAGATGGAGATACTTGCAACATTTCAGGAAACAATAGTTGTTGAGAAGGTGCTTTGTGTGCCTCAAACTGCTTGATATAACGTTCATACAATATGCGTATATGTGCGCGATGTTGGTCGATAATAGCCAATCCAGATTTCAATGCTGTCACGATATAGCGACCTTGGTATTGCATAAAACCATTTCCAACCTTTTCTTTCCATTGTTCTTGCTCTGACTGCGACAAGGTATCAAAAAATTGAGAACTACCCTCTGCTTTATCTGTATCATTCTGATAACGACTTTCTATTTCTATCTCACCATTACCGCTACCTGATTCGAAGTTTGACGAAATAACATCCGACACATCGTTTGTTGAAGTTGGAGCATTTAGCTGTGCACTCTCATATACGCTTTGCCAATCAATCGAAACATTATGATGTTGGTTTTTATACTCCGATTGCCAAGATTTAGGTTCTTTTTTTTCTGTTTCCTCTTCACTCTCAGCAGACTTAAAAGGATTAAAATTGTTGTTTACATGTACTTGTGGGGGAGCAATACTTGCAGCCGACATCATATCGCCTTCAAAGATAGGAATATCTGGTTTTTCTTCAGTATCAAAATCTATAGCTGGAACAGCACCATATTTGCCCAAAGATTCACGTACCGCAGCAAGTAATATTTGAAATATAGCAGAATCGTCCTCAAACTTTATCTCTGTCTTTGTAGGGTGTATGTTCACATCTATCCGTGCGGGGTCTACCTCAAAACATACAAAGAAAGGCACTTGGTATCCTTCGGGAATTAAGCGTTCGTAAGCCGTTTGTATAGCCTTAGCAAAATACGGGTGCCGCATAAAGCGTCCATTAACAAACAAAAACTGATGAGCGTTTTTGCGTTTTGCAACTGTAGGTACACCCACATAACCATAAATGCGAGCCAAGGTTGTATCAACATCTATCGGCACAAGATGCTTGTCCATACGTGTGCCAAACAAATTAACTATGCGTTTTCTAAAGTTTCCTACCGGAAGGTCGAGCATAATGTTACCAGCCGAGCGAAGCGTAAAAGCCACATCGGGATGAGCCAAAGCAATACGTTCAAACTCAGTCATTATGTTTGAGAGTTCTGTTTGATTTGACTTCAAAAACTTGCGTCGTGCAGGAATATTAAAGAACAAATTACGTATAGCAAAATTTGCTCCCACTGGGCAACTAACAGGTTCTTGGCTTACAACTTTCGAGCCTTCTATACTAATACATGTGCCCAAATCTTTATCTTGTTGTTTGGTTCGCAATTCCACTTGTGCTACAGCAGCAATCGAAGCCAATGCCTCACCTCTAAACCCCATAGTGCGCAATGCAAATAGGTCTGTGGCTTGTTTAATTTTAGATGTGGCATGCCGTTCAAACGACAAGCGAGCATCAGTATCACTCATTCCACATCCATTATCTATCACCTGCACCAAAGACTTTCCTGCATCCTCCACCACCACTTGTATGTGTGTGGCTTTAGCATCGAGTGCATTCTCAACCAATTCCTTTATAACCGAGGCTGGACGCTGAATAACCTCTCCTGCTGCAATTTGATTTGCTACAGAATCAGGAAGTAGATGTATGATATCGGACATGATGATTATTTTTATTTTGTTTCTAAATGATGGTTCTAAAAAATCTGCAAAGAATATATTTCCCCCTCATTTTCTTACAATTTTTGCAAAGGAGCTATTCGCCTAATCGAAGGTTTTAGAGCTGTACCTTCCTTCTTTCCTCTCCAATTAAAAACATCGTCGGGAGAGAGCGGACGAATGTAGTCGAACCAAGCAAAACCAGGCAACTGCGTTCTCTCACTTGGAGCCATACCCAAAGGATAAAAATAGCCATGCGAGGCAGGTGCCCATATTTTGGTTAGTTTTCGGTTGGTCATAAACATGCGTGCCTTTGCTGTTTCTACATAGTTTTGATATAGAATAGTACTATCCTTCTCAAGGGGATAGTTTACCACCATCACATTGCCAATAGCTTGATTTTCAACTACCTCACCTTTATCATTAAAGTAGGTGCGCATTTGTTGCGATGCCACTTGGTTGTAATGTACCGAGTCTAACTTTTCGATTGTCAAAGCTTGTCGGTCTACGTAAATAGAGTCTATGGTAGAATCGTTTAAGAACGCATTAATTTCTTCGCCCACTATCTGTCTGTCATCGCTCCACACAATAGGGTCACGATAGAGTGTAACCTTTCTCTCTTTCGAAGTAAACACCAAAGAGTCTGCCACCATCTGCATATCAGTTCGGTAAGCTCGCGCATGAAAATAGCCATGCAACACTCTATATGCCGAATCTGTTTTCAAATTATACGAATACATTCGCAGCGTGTCGGCATGTACAAAGAGCGTATCTTTACCTTGTGAAAAGTCGCGAGCCAAAGCGTGCTTAGTGGCCATAGCCTCGCCTGTGTTCTCATTATACCATGCGTAATCGCCCGTTAGAATGTTTTTATTCTTCACATCCACGCACGACACATTTTTAAAAGCTTCCATCACCCCTGTGCGCTTGTTGTAATACACGGTATCTCCCTTCATGGTTCGAGTTCCGTTATACAAGGCATTGTTTTTCAGCAATCTTACCTTTTCGGTCTGCGTGTTGTAATATGCCAACTCTGTATAAATACGATCTTTTCCCGAGTATATATTAGACTTACCAACTATTTCAGTCCACTTATTAATGGTGTTGTAGTGCATCGTGTCTGTTACCAAACGGAACTTGGGATTTGTTAGTTGCACATTATAGTTGAATGTGGCTTTACGTGTATCTGTGTGATATTCTCCCCAATCAGATTTTAGTATATTGACACCATCAATCAGTTCTCCTCCATCAAAGTAATAGCCAACGTTATACATGCGATCATAGTTTAAGCTGTCTGTTCGCAACACCTGTTTGCGGTGTGTCATCACCACGTTCTTTCGCATTTCGGCAATCTGTGTTTCTCCATCATAGTGCAATCGTTCGCCTTTTAAGGTTAAAGTATCACCTTGTACAATATGTACTTTACCAAAGGCATCGAATGTTTGCGATGCATTATATAGCACAGCGCTATCGCAATGCATCACCATACCAGCATGACTCAGTACCACATTGCCACTTAAGCGTTGTGCACCATTCATTTCGCTTTCCGAGAAACGGAGGTTATCAGCATGTTTAAGCACTATGCGTTCATCGGTATGTGTACGTTTTTTTCGTTGCAGTGCCGTATCAGGATAAGCGTAGGCTACACATATAGAAAGAGCAAATATATAGAAGAGTAGTTTTCTCACTGATTAATTCTTTTTTGTTTTAAATGCAAATTTACGACAATAGAGACAATAGAAACAAGCATTTAGTAAAAATTGTTTCTATTGCCTCTATCGTTATTGCTTTTTTAAAAAAGCCCACCTACATTTATTTTCTTCTTGTAGTCTTCTTGCTTGAGCCTTTCTTTTTGTTTTTTGAAGACGAGCCCTTTGCTTTTGACTTCGATGCAGAAGAAGTTGTGGTTATAATGGGCTTGTAATACTTAAGCGCCTCGGGCATCCATCTTTGAATATCAGCAATACGCTTTGCATCAGATGGGTGGTCACTTAAGAATGCAGGAGTGGTGTTAGACGAGCTTGCAGCCATGCGTTGCCAAAAGTTTGTAGCCACATTGGGGTCGTAACCTGCCATAGCTGCAAATATCAATCCCATGTAGTCGGCTTCGCTCTCGTTCTTACGTGAGTAGTGTAAACTGCTAAACTTGCTACCCAATCCAAACACATTTTGTGCAACTGCCGATGTGGTAGAACTTACGCCCGTAGAGGTTAGCACCGCACCCAATATTTTCGAGCCATATTGCGAACGTATTTGCGAACTTAATTGTTCTGCAGAGTGTTTTGCCACAGCATGCGCTATTTCGTGACCAAGCACAATAGCCAATGCACTTTCATTTTGTGTAATGGGTAACAATCCCTCATATACCACAATTTTTCCGCCAGGCATACAGAAAGCATTGGCGGTATTGTCTTGTACAAGGTTAAACTCCCATTGATAGTTCTTTATCTCATTGCTTTGTCCGTGTTCGCGCAGATAAAGTTCTACTGCATTAGCCAAACGCTTCCCTACTCTCTTTACCATAGCTGTATTAGTGGCATTGGTCGAAGCCTTAGCCGTTTTCATATAGTCGCTATACTCTTTGTTGCTTAGGCTCAACACTTGTTCATCGCTTACCAAAAGGTGTTGTTTGCGTCCGGTTATGGGCACCGTGTTAGACGTTCCACACGATATCAATGCCATCATGAATAAAGCAGATAAAAATAATCCTATCTTTTTCATTATCAGTATGTTTTTTGTAGATAAATGTATGTTTGTCAAAAAGACTTGTCTGCCTCCTTCAGTAGGAAACAAACAAGTCTTTATGTTATATTGTTATGCATGATGCTTGCGCAACACACGTTTCAATCTTAGTTAAACCAACGCACGTAGCAGAAGTCTTGACGGTTTGGCAACATCTTATTCTTTGGATACATGCGGTATGCCACCTTGTAACTACCAGCAAGATCAACGCTTGCTGTGAGTTCAAAGGTATAGAGATTACCCTCGTGTCCTGTTACGTTCATAGGCATTACGGTATAAATCTCTTCTTTGCCCTCAGCACCCGACAAGATTACCAAGTCTACACCAATAGCATCGTCAAGGCCTTGTTCGTCAATCACGTGTTTCACAGCAAATTCCTTACCACTGATAAGTGTACCATTCTGCAAATTTTCGCTCTTTTCGGTGCTTACCACCTTGATGTTGTCCCAACGCTGAGCCACGCTTTCCTTCCATGCAGCAATTTCTTTTGCCACTTGGTTGTCGTTAGCAGAGAGCACCTTAAAGCGCTTTGCCTCTGGGTTGTAGAAACGATCGTAGTAGTCATCGAGCTGACGCTTCATAGTGTAATGAGGAGCAATGCCTGCAATAGAGTTCTTCACTGTGCGAACCCAGTTCTCTGAATATCCCTTACGATTGCGAGCATAGTAAAGAGGTATAATCTCTTGCTCAAGCATTGAATAGATGGTAGATGCATCCAACTTGTCTTGGTAGCCTTGGTTCTCGTAAGTACGGCGGTCGGTCAATGCCCAACCTGCACCTTCGCGATAACCTTCGTACCACCAACCATCGAGTACGCTGAGGTTTACCACACCATTCATCAATGCTTTTTCGCCCGATGTACCGCTGGCTTCGAGAGGACGTGTTGGGGTGTTCATCCAAATATCTACGCCCGATACTAAGCGGCGTGCTACTTGCATATCGTAGTTATCGAGGAAAAGTATCTTACCCATAAACTCGGGACGTTGCGAAATCTCGTATATCTTCTTAATCAAGCCTTGACCCGCACCATCAGCAGGGTGAGCCTTGCCTGCAAAGATAAACTGAACAGGATAGTCAGGATTGTTTACAATCTTAGACAAGCGGTCGAGGTCTGAGAAGAGTAAGTGTGCACGCTTGTAGGTGGCAAAACGACGAGCAAAGCCAATGAGCAATGCATTAGGATTAATCTTGTCGAGCAAACTTACAACGAGCGAAGGATCACCTTGGTTTTTCAACCAGTTTTCGCGGAAGCGAGCACGTATATAGTCGATGAGTTTATTCTTCAGCGTTACGCGAGTGTTCCAAATTACTTCATCGGGCACATTGTATATCTTCTCCCAAATCTTTTCGTTGCTTTGATCGTGAATATATTCCTTACCCAAGTACTTAGCATACACAGATTTCCACTCTTTGGCACACCATGTGGGAAAGTGAACACCATTCGTTACATATCCCACGTGGCTTTCCTCTGGGTGTGGGTTGTAAATCTTAAACCACTCGTCGTGACTACGTTCTGCATGGTCGGGATGAGTGTACGAAGGCATGTAACCTGGCCAAATGCCCTTAAACATTTCGCGAGATACCAAGCCATGCAACCAGCTCACACCATTCACCTCTTGACATGTTTTGCATAGGAATGTAGACATGCAGAACTTCTCACTCTTGTCGTCGGGATTGGTGCGACCAAGGCCCATAAAATCATCCCATGAGATGCCCAAACGAGCGGGGAATTGGTTCATATACTTATTGAACAAGCCCTCATCAAAGTAATCGTGACCTGCAGGCACTGGAGTGTGTACGGTATAGAGCGAAGAAGAACGAACCAATTCGAGTGCTTGATCGAATGTCAAACCGCTCTCAACATAATCGGCAAGACGTTGCACATTACAAAGGGCTGCATGACCTTCGTTGCAGTGGTAAATGTCTTTTTTGATACCAAGTTTTTTGAGTGCAAGCATACCACCGATACCGAGCAAATACTCTTGTTTGATACGGTTTTCCCAATCGCCACCATAGAGCGAGTGAGTGATACGACGGTCAAATTCTGAGTTCATCTCGTGGTCGGTATCGAGCAAATAAAGTTTGATACGGCCCACATTAGCCACCCACAGCGCTGCATGTACCATAAAGTTGGGGTAAGGTACATCTACAATCACTTGGTTGCCTTCTTTATCGAGTACACGCTCTATAGGCAAACGGTCAAAGTCTTGTGCCTCGTAGTTAGCAATTTGCTGACCATCCATCGAGAGGGTTTGAGTAAAGTAGCCATAACGATAGAGGAAACCCACTGCTACCATATCGACATTGCTATCCGAAGCCTCTTTTAAGTAGTCGCCAGCAAGGATGCCGAGACCGCCCGAATAAATTTTCAGCACGTGGTTCAAGCCATACTCCATGCAGAAATAAGCTACCGAAGCGCGGTTTGCATTAGGCTTAACATCCATGTACTTGCGGAAATCGCTATATACGCGATTCATTCTTTCGATTACATCGTCGTCTTTCGAGAGTTCGATTAGGCGATCGTAATCGATGCTGCGAAGCAAGTCAATAGGATTGCGATTTACCTTTTTCCAAAGGTCTTCGTCAAGACTTGCAAAGAGTTGCAAAGCTTCGGTGTTCCATGCCCACCACAAGTTATGAGCAATTTCGTCGAGTTTTTTCAAAGCCTCTGGAATGTGGCTTTTCACGTTTACCACCCTCCATGAAGGTTGGTTGGCATTGCTGATTTTAATATTCATAATATAAAATATTGAGCCTTTGTTTGCGCCTCATGTTCAAATGTTTTTAGGATAGACGAGTACGTTCTTCGAAAGGCTTTTTTTACTTTAGGTTAGTATATTGTTCTATTTATTTCAATTGGATGCGATTGAGTGCAAAGTCGTAAGCATCATAGTAGTATTTGATAAAATGCTTCCACTGTGCTTTATCGGCTATTAGCGCTGCATTTTTGCGACAAGCAGCTATTTGCTTTGAGTGCATATTGAGCATTGAATGAATGCATTGGCAAATGTCGGCTGCCACCTCAAAGTAGTTATTGTCGTCGCGATGTATTACTCTCACGCCATCTTTAATCTTTCCTTCGTGACCAATTTCGTCGTTTACCCACTGTCCGAATCCGCTTAAATCGGTAGTAACACATGGGGTGCGGAAGGCACAACTCTCAAGCGGAGTGTAGCCCCATGGCTCATAGTAAGATGGATAGATAGCCAAATCGTTGGCTGCCAACAAGTGGTAATAAGGCATATTAAAGATGCCGTCATTACCCTCAAGATAGCAAGGAACGAGTAACACCTTTACCCTATCTTCGGGTCTGTTGAGTATGCCTAACTGACGAATTTGGCACACAATGCGATCTTCGTCTAAATTGTGCAAATCGTGCGTAATAATGGGGTTAGGCAATGCTTGCGCAGGAGATTGCGGATGCAAAAGAGCCTCTTGCAAGTCGGCACGTGCCCCCTTTAACCAACAAGGAACTTCGATGAGTGCCAACACCTGTTGCGTGCTATCTGTTTGCTCATTGAGTTGGACACGCAGTTCTGCCATAGCTTCAAGAAATACGTCGAAACCCTTGCAGCGATAGTCGTTGCGCCCACTTGTTGATACGATAAGCGTATCTTTGTCTGACAGAGTTTGCCCAGTTAATGCACTTGCCACACTGAGTATGCGTTGGCGAGCCTTTTTGCGTACAATGGTAAATTGGCTACCTTTGGGCACAAAATCGTTTTCAAATCCATTGGGCAATACCACATCGGCAGGTTTATCGAGCAACTGCTTGCACTCGCGGTTAGTAAACTGACTTACGGTTGTAAAACAGTCGGCACGCCATGCGCTTTGCTTCTCTATGCTATGCTTAGCTTCCATGTGCAGTTCTTGTGCCATTTGGTCGCCATCATAGCCATCAAAGTAAGCATAGAGTTGTTTATTGTTGCCACAGATAGAGCGTCCGATACTGGTGGCATGTGTGGTAAATATGGTTGCCACATGTGGCTGATGCTTTTTTAAGAAAAGCATGCCCAAACCCGACATCCATTCGTGAGCTTGATATACCACCTTGTCTGTTGGCTGCAAGCATAGCGAAACTACAGCCTCAACAAAGCGACCTGCTGCATACGAGAACATTGAGGCCTCGTCGTAGTCGCCATAAGCATGAAGCGAGTCTACACGGAACAAGTCCCATGCCTCGGCATAAATCTCATTTTTTATTTCAAAGAACGGAGCAAAATCTACAAGCACTGCCACAGGCTTGCCTGGCACCATCCATCGGCCAATTCTGCACTTCAAGCCTAAATCTGCTGCAGCCTCTTTCCACTGAGGCAACAACCTTTCATCTTCACAAAAATCAACATTAGCCGTAGGTTGCTTCAAATCAGGACCTATAAAGACAAGCTTGTCCTGATATTTAGACATGAGCGTTTTTGCACGCGATGACAGCACTGTATATATGCCGCCGACCTTATTACAAACTTCCCAACTGGTCTCAAATATATAGTTGGGTTTTAGTGTTTCTGTATTCATAAAAATCTGTAATAGTCTCTGCAAGATAGTGATAGGCAAAGGCAATAGCAAACTTGCTTTTACATTGCTAAACCACACCCTATCTACTGCAAAGATAATGGCTTAATAGTGAATGGCAAAGTGTTTGCTCACATTTTTTCTATAATGTAACATCTTGCCATCTACGTTTTACATATAGCCTTAGCATTAACAATCTTTATTTGTTTCAAACTTCTTTTAATAGTATTACATTGCTATAAATATCGTCTAATTAGGGCTTAAAAATTAGTTTACGCATAGAGGTTTTACAAGCCTATTTTTTCATTTTTATAAGGTGGAATTTAAACTTTCAAATCTTTATTTTGGCCCACTCTGCGCATTTATTTTTTTGTCGGTCGAAATTTTGCATTTTTGAGAGATTTAAATAAGCACTTGATAATCAAACAGTTGCGCGCTCGTTACATCTATAAACACAATTTTTAAATGCTTAAAAACGCGTTATAAGCCTACAAGGATACGTGTTCTTATGCCATAAGGATGCGCATTCTTGTGGCATAAGGATACGCATTCTTCCACTCTAAGCATACGTATCCTTATGGTAATAGTCCACAAATGATGCCACTTTTTACCTTGTTTGATGCCCCAACAAGGCTTTTTTGCTTCTATTTTGCAAGTGCGAAATGTAAATAAATGTTCACACTTTACTCAATTTTTAAAGGGGCTATGCCAATGGCTATTTACCCTTATTTGTTAAACAATAGGTAGGGGCGTTACGCCTTTTATCTCTTTGAAAGTTTCTACCTTTTGAATGTTAAAATTGTTTTACCAACATGTATCCATTGCTTTCACATAAAAGCGCGTGTAACCTATGTAATGCCAAAATAAATCAACATTTGTTTTGTTATGCGTACGCTTTGCAGTAACTTTGAATTTAATTATAAGGCACATTCGTGCATTTACGACAACAATTCAAAATTAAATACTTGATAATCAGATAATGTACGACAACTATACCGAACTAACTATAGAGGGCATAACCCGAGGAAAGGAACTTAAAGATGCCTTTATTCTGATATTAAGGAAGAAGGATGGCACTGAGATTTTTCCGGTACTGATAGACGAAAAAGGATTTAACCTCATTATGAATGCATTGAGACATAAGGACTTCACTTGCTCACACTTGATGCACAAACTTGCAGGACGTGTGGGCATGACTATGGTTGGAGTGAGAGTGATGCAACCCGCCAATGGTAACACACAGGCATTGCTCGACTTTGAGCTTATCAACGAAGTGGTGTCTATCACAGTGCCCGTTGAAGAGGCTGTTGTTGCTGCACTCGAAGCGCACGCAGCCCTATGGGTAAACAGCGAATCGTTTCAGAGAATAACACGTGCACAAAGCAACAAAGGGGCTGAGCAAATGGCTCTACCACTTACTGCCATGGGCGACAAACTGCTGAAAGAAGCATTAGAGAGCGCCGTTGCTGAAGACAATTTTGAGCTGGCCTCGCTATTGCGCGACGAGCTGTCAAGACGTAACAAGGTGGACAACTCCGACTTAATTCTTTAATCTCTGAACAACATGAAAGAAACGCATATATTCTACACACCCGACATAGACAACACCCCAAACGAGTTGCCAGCTGAAGAGGCTGGACACGCCGTTAGAGTGCTCAGAATGCGCGAAGGCGACCCCATGTTGCTCACCGATGGCAAAGGGCACTTTTATGATGCTCACATCACACTATGCTCTAACAAGCACTGCCAATTTGCTATCGACAACCAATGGAACGACCATAAGCTATGGAACGGTAGCATACACTTGGCTGTTGCGCCTACTAAGAACATGGACCGCATGGAATGGTTTGCTGAGAAAGCCACAGAGATTGGCGTAGATGGCATTCACGTGCTACTCTGCGACAACTCTGAGCGCAAGGTTGTTAAGACCGAAAGACTTGAAAAGATTGTGGTGTCTGCCATGAAACAAAGTCATAAGGCTTACAAGCCTGTGGTTGAACCTTTGACCAAGTTTAAGGAGTTTGTTAATCGCCCATTCAATGGTCAAAAGTTTATTGCCCACTGCTATTCGCCCGAAGAAATCGAGGGCAACGATGCTGAAAGCATTCACCTTTCGGGACGCAACTTCCTTGGCGATTTGCTCAATAGCGATGGGGATGCGGTGGTGCTTATTGGCCCTGAGGGAGACTTCAGCATTGCCGAAGTAAACGAGGCTATCCGCTGTGGTTTTCAGCCTATCAGTCTTGGTGAGAGCCGACTCCGAACCGAGACGGCAGCATTGGTGGCAGTACACCTAATGTATTTGGCAAAGCGCAACAAAAGCCATGATTAAGTAGAACTGATGCGCAAGCATCTAACCCTATATTTTAGCATTATGCATTTTAGTAAAAAACATTGTTGGATAGGTTGTTCAGCCATCATTATCTGTGCATTGGTGGCTTTGATAGCATGGTGGCTATGGCCCAAAAACTATGCCGACATGATACCAGCTCAGGCTAAGGCTGTGGTGCGAATTGTGCCCTCTGAGTTGGCTAACTCGCCTCTTAAAAACGTTAATCCTATTGAAAAAGCCTTAGGACTAAAGCCCGATGGCATAGACCTTAAAAGTCCGGTTTATGCCTTTGTCACTCCAAACGAATACATCGGTTTTACAGCCAAAGTGGAGGATAAGGACGCGGTTATCAACCAAATAAATAAGCTTGTTAAACTCAAAAAATGTGCGCCTATCGAATATATCGATGGGCAAGCTTGGATTTGGATTAATGCGGGATGGTTGGCTACTTGTACTGACAATACGTTGCTCATCCTCGGGCCGGGAGTAGCACAAGAACGCGATGTGTTGCGCCAAACAATGACGGCGATGATTAACACTGGCGACACGTTTACAAGCACAGACAACTTTAAGAAACTTAAGGAACAAACGGGAGGCATACAGCTTTTTGCTCAACTTGATGCAATGCCCACCCCCTATAACCTTTTATTCCGTTTAGCCATACCTGCCGACTGCGACCCTGCTGCGGTGAACGTTTTTGCTACTGCCAACATCAAGCAAAACGAGGCAAAACAATGCGTTACAACAATAACTAGTACGCTTACGAGCGAAAACGACGATATACTTGCTGCTATCGACCAATACGAGAGGGAAAAAGGATGTATTAGCTTGCCTACAACCAGCGAGCAACAAGCACCACTATTTGCCCTTAGCACCCGCACACAGGGCAAGCCTCTGCTTAAACTGCTCAAAACCGATGCTACTTTGCGCGGATTGCTTATGGGACTTAATCAAACCTTTGACGCCGACCAAATGTTGGGGAGTACTGACGGACTTTTTAGCATTGAAATAGACTCGTTGGCAGGCGATTGGACACCAATCTACTGCATGAAGACTGAAACACAGGCTAAAAACTTGTTTGACAATGCCGACTATTGGATGGAATGTGCAAAGAAGCAAAAGAACGTGACACTAAAGCGCATTTCGCCCAATGCTTTTGTGCTCAATAGCGACAAACAGCAACTGCACTTTGGCTTAAATGCTGCAAACACAGCTCTCTACTTTGCTTCGGCCACTATGTTGCAAAAGGCTGAAGTACCATTCAACGTAACAAAAACAGATAGCAAAGAAGGGGTGCTTGTGTACTTTAACTTGAACCTTAAAAAGTTCTTTCAGCAGCCTTGTGTGAAGAGCAAAGGGGCAAGTTCGCTCATACAGATGCTTATCCCAGGTTCAAAACGAGTTTGCTACCAAGCTACAACTGGACGCAAAGCTACATTGACCATTGAATAAAAAGAAGACTCGCGAGTAAACATATATTCCCCATTTTTTACTTGCTTAATGTCTGTCTATCGATAAAAAATTTATCATGCAAACCATTACATTATCAAACGTTCTGCCACATGTTTTTGAAAGCCGTACAGACCTTAAAAGCGATGTATGGAAGAACGAAGTGAAATTTGAAAAGGAGAGACTTTACTTAGTTGAAGCCATGTCGGGAACGGGCAAATCTACGCTTTGTAGCTATATTTTGGGATACAGACACGACTATACTGGAACGATATGCTTTGACAATAACAACGTGAAACAACTCAAGGTAAACGATTGGGTGAGTATTCGACAAAATAGCATTAGTCACTTGTTTCAAGAGCTTAGACTTTTTCCTGAACTTACGGCTCTCGAGAACGTTGAAATCAAAAACAACCTAACGAATTTTAAACCTCTCAACGAGATTAAAGAATGGTTTGAACGCTTGGGTATTGCCGATAAACTCGATGCTAAAGTGGGGCGCATGAGCTTTGGTCAGCAGCAACGTGTGGCTATGATTAGAGCCTTGGTACAGCCTTTCGACTTTTTGCTTGCCGACGAACCTATCAGTCACCTCGACGACATCAACTCGGCTATCATGGCAGATATTATGATGACTGAGGCCAAGAAACAAGGCGCAGGTGTTATCGTTACGAGCATAGGTAAACACATGGAACTAAACTACGACAAAGTGTATAAACTATAGACATCATAAAACAATGAACTTGATTTGGAAATTGCTCCGACAACACATTAGTTTGTCACAGTTTGCAGGCTTCTTCTTTGCCAACCTTTTTGGCATGTGGGTGGTAATGTTGGGCATTCAGTTTTATAAAGACATTATTCCTGTTTTTACAGAAGAGGATAGCTTCATTAATAACAACTTTTTGGTGGTGTCTAAACACATCACAACGGTTGGCACACTTTCGGGGCGTAGCAACTCTTTCTCTACCTTCGATATTGAGGATATAGGCAAACAACCCTTCTGCAAAAAGGTGGGCAGTTTTACTTCGTCGCAATACAAGGTGTCGGCTGCAATGGGCATGAAAGGCTCTGAACCCCTCAACACTGAGATGTTTTTTGAAGCCGTACCCGATAGTTTTGTAGACGCCGATGCTGCCGATTGGCACTACACACCTGGCGATAACACTGTGCCTGTCATTCTGCCACGTACTTACATTGCCCTCTACAACTTTGGCTTTGCTCAAAGCCGCAATTTACCCAAAGTAAGCGATGGATTGGTGGGCATGATTGATATGCGAATATTTATCAATGCCAATGGGCAACATGCTCAATTTAATGGTAAAGTGCTTGGTTTCTCAAGCCGCCTCAACACCATTCTTGTGCCTCAAAGCTTTATTGATTGGAGCAACAATACATACGAGCCTGGAAAGACTGAAGACCCATCGAGGGTAATACTCAAAGTGAACAATCCTACCGACTCACGCATTGCACAATACATGCAACAAAAGGGTTATGACGTGGAAGATAACAAACTTGATGCTGGCAAAACTACCTATTTCTTGAAAGTGGTGGTGAGCATGGTGATGTTGGTTGGACTGTTGGTTAGCATTTTGTCGTTCTACATTCTTATGCTCAGCATTTACCTATTGGTTCAGAAGAACACTCAAAAACTTGAGAACTTATTGCTCATCGGTTATAGCCCCAACAGAGTGAGTAGGCCTTACCAACTCCTCACGTTGGGCATGAATGCAGCCACACTGATTATTGCATTCGTACTGCTTATAGCTATCCGAAGTTACTATATGGGGGTTATCAGCCTTATATTCCCTTCGCTTAAAAGCGGTAGCATGTGGCCTGCTCTACTCACAGGTGGTGGCATCTTTATATTGGTTTCTATCATTAACATTATTGCCATACGCAAAAAGGTGATGAGCATCTGGTTTAGAAAAGAATAATATTGAACATAACACACTTCTGACATTTAAGATGAAACAATTACTCTCACTATACAAAGAATGGAAAGGACAAACCTCGCCAAAAGTGGAAACGCTGCCTAAAGCTGGTAGCAATAGGCAGTATGTGCGCATGTTCAACGACGACGGCACAAGTGTTATCGGTGTTATTGGTCCATCGGTGGTTGAAAATAAGTGCTTTATATACCTTGCCAAGCACTTTACAAGTAAGGGGCTGCCCATGCCACAAATCTATGCTGTGAGCAACGACTACGGCTGCTACATACAGCAAGACCTTGGACACACGGCGCTTTACGACGCCTTGGCACCTGCACGTAAGAACAACTATACATACAACGAGGAAGACAAGAAACTGCTTCGCGAGACGATTTGTGCTTTGGCACACGTGCAAATTGAAGGAGCTGAAGGACTTGACTTTTCAGCGTGCATCCCACCCATTCGGTTTGACCACCAAGCAGCCATGTTCGACCTAAACTATTTTAAGTATAGTTTTCTGAAAACAACGGATATGCCTTTCGACGAAATTAAGTTGGAAAGCGACTTGCAACGCATGGCCAACGACTTGGCAAGCAACGATGATGAACACTTCTTTCTTTATCGTGACTTTCAGGCACGCAACGTTATGCTCAAAAACAATGAGCCCTTCTTTATCGACTTTCAAGGAGGTATGCAAGGACCTTTGCAATATGACATTGCGTCATTCTTATGGCAAGCATCAGCACGTTACCCACAAACTCTGCGCAACGAGCTTATAGATGCTTATATTAACGAGGTTAAGACGTTATTGCCAAACTTCGATGAAAATGGCTTTAGAAAACGCTTACAACTATTTGTTCTCTTCCGCATCTTGCAAGTGCTCGGTGCATACGGATTGCGAGGCTACTTTGAGCGTAAAAAGTACTTTCTTGATAGTATTCCGTTGGCCATACAGAACCTTCGTCGACTACTACTTGAAGATGCTGCCACCAACTACCCTTACTTGGCTGATACGCTGCAACGCATGGTAAACTTGCCACAATTCGACCCTAAAAGCACTGAACTGGGCAAAGCATCGGTTTCAAAATACGATGGTCAAGGCCCACTCGTGGTGCGCGTGTTTAGCTTTAGTTACAAAAAAGGTATACCCGAAGATACATCGGGCAACGGAGGTGGATATGTGTTTGACTGCCGAAGCACACACAACCCAGGCAGATACGAACAGTATAAACCTCTCACAGGATTAGATGCTCCTGTCATTAAGTTTCTTGAAGATGATGGCGAAATACTTACTTTCCTCGACTCTGTATATAAACTTGCCGATGCACACGTAGAACGCTATATGCAACGCGGATTTACCAACCTTATGTTCTGCTTTGGCTGCACGGGCGGACGTCACCGAAGTGTATACTCAGCCCAACATCTGGCAGAACATATCCATCGTAAGTTCGGCATCGAAGTGCACATTTGTCACCGAGAACAAGAAATCTCTTCTGTTCTGAAATAAAGCGGTTTCGCAAGGTATTTATGGGCTAATTGCAAGCAAATTTTACTTATATATCCGAAATATAGAACAAAAATAATAACGTTAAGTAATCTAAAAAAAGACACAAATAATTCTTATTTTAGAGAAATAGCAGTAACTTTGCTTGTAGTAAAATGCCAAGTTCTATGAACAAAAGGAACACTTTACAAGAAATAAGTGACGCTATAATAGCTAACGACCTGGTGAAAGCTGAAAACTTATTGCAACAATCATGCGAAGAGGACAAGAACAATTCTTTGTTTTATTATCTTAAAGGAAAACTCTACATGAAACGTTCGCAATGGGGAAAAGCTATGAGCGCCTTTATGCAGTCTGAAAATATCGATCCTAATGGGCCTGCAACCGAATGCAGACTCATGCTTGAAGATATTATGGCATTCTATAATAAAGATATGTATAACCAATAATGGGTGTGCATTAAGATATGCCATAAACAACATTTGCAATGCAGAAGTTAGCAGCAAAAAACATCTGCAAAAAGCAATTAATGCAGTTTTAAACTTATTCTAAAATGAGCAAAATAAAAGGAGCTCTTGTCATCGATACTAACCGATGCAAGGGATGCGCATTGTGCGTAGTAGCATGCCCTACTCACGCTATTGCATTATCCAAAAACGAAGTAAATCACAAGGGATACGCTTTTTGCCAACAAGTAAATGATGCTTGTATTGGATGTGCATCATGTGCTATTGTATGTCCTGACGGATGTATAAGTGTATACCAAGCTAAAGAGAATAATTAAGAACAAAAGAAACTATCTGATATGCTTACAAAGAGAAGCATTCAGACCTTAAGATTTCTTTAAACATACTTCTATGAACGAAGAAAACGAAGTACTCCTTCTTAAAGGAAACGAAGCCATAGCGCATGCCGCCATACGGTGCGGATGCGATGGATATTTTGGTTATCCTATCACTCCACAAAGCGAAGTGCTTGAAACCTTGGCTGAACTGAAGCCTTGGGAAACTACTGGCATGGTAGTTCTGCAAGCTGAAAGCGAAGTGGCTGCCATCAATATGCTTTATGGTGGTGGCGGTACGGGTAAACGGGTAATGACCTCTTCTTCATCGCCAGGTGTAGCCCTTATGCAAGAGGGCATAAGCTATATGGCTGGTGCTGAAATACCTGGATTAATCGTAAACGTACAACGTGGCGGCCCTGGATTGGGTACAATACAACCTTCACAAAGCGACTATAACCAAGCTACTCGCGGAGGAGGTAATGGCGACTACAACGTAATTGTATTGGCTCCTGCCTCTGTTCAAGAGATGGCAGACTTTGTAGACTTGGCATTCACGCTTGCCTTTCGTTATCGTAACCCCGTAATGATTTTATCGGATGGCGTTATCGGACAAATGATGGAAAAGGTTGTGCTACCACCATTTAAACCTCGTCGCACCGAAGAGGAAATAGCAGAAGAATGTCCTTGGGCTACTAATGGACATGGACTATTTAAGCGTGGACCTCAAGTAATGACATCACTCGAACTTGATCCTGCTAAAATGGAAGCTAAAAACCTTCATCTACAAGAGAAATATCAAGCTGCTAAAGATAACGAGGTAAGATATGAAGAGTTGCATACCGACGATGCCGAATATATAATTATAGCATTTGGTTCGGCTGCTCGCATCTCACAAAAGGCTATGGAAACTGCTCGCAAACAAGGAATGAAGGTGGGACTATTCCGCCCTATCACTCTTTGGCCTTTCCCTGAAAAAGAAATCAAAGCGCTTTCTGAAAAGGTTAAGGGTATGTTGGTAGTTGAAATCAATGCAGGACAGATGATATTTGATGTTAAATGTGCTGCAGCAGGAAGTAATATTCCTATAGAGCATTATGGACGTTTGGGCGGCATTGTTCCAGACCCTGACGAAATCATTGATGCATTAAAAAAATTACAGAAGTAACATGCTCCAACAAGGCATTCTAACTTATTTACTCTTTACTATCTAATTTATCCAATAAATAACACAATCAAAGTGCTGAACAATCCTTTCTCAAACAAACAAAATGTGTTGGAACGATTGCGCAACCCTCAACTGCAACAAGAAGAGAGAAGACAAAAAACAAAGAACTTGTTCTTGCGCAACATTCTTAATAGCATCTTCATATTAGTGGCACTTGCTGCTATGATTGGAATTTTAGTAGATAACAACCATATCATGATTTGGTATGGAGTAGGACTTTTTGCCGTTCTTATTAAAATGGTGGAAGTACTACTTAGAATGCCTGGACTAAGAAAATAGGTGCTTGTCATACATTGCATAAGTAGTATTCTACGTAAAAATGTATATGTCACCCCCCCTAAGTAAAAGACTCTCAATGCCTTAACAAAGGGGACGAGCACTTTAACATATAATTCAGTCAAGAACATTTTTTCATGACAAAAGAAGAAATTATAAAACCAGAGAATTTGGTTTACGAGAAACCAAAACTTCTGAACAATACCGACATGCACTACTGCCCTGGTTGCTCACACGGTGTTGTGCATAAACTGGTTGCTGAGGTTATTGCAGAAATGGGCATGGAAGAGAAAACCATTGGTATTAGTCCTGTGGGATGTGCTGTCTTTGCATACCGATACATCGATATAGATTGGCAAGAAGCGGCTCATGGACGCGCTCCTGCTTTAGCTACAGCATGTAAACGCTTGTGGCCCGATCGTTTGGTTTTTACCTATCAAGGCGATGGAGACTTGGCGTGCATCGGTACGGCAGAGACGATACATGCACTCAATAGAGGCGAAAATATCACCATGATTTTCATAAACAATGCTATTTATGGCATGACTGGTGGACAAATGGCCCCTACAACATTGTTGGGTATGAAAACAGTTACTTGCCCATACGGACGCGACCCCAAACTGCACGGATACCCTCTCAACATTACCGACCTTGCGGCTCAACTCGAAGGTACAGCATACGTTACTCGCCAAAGCGTACATAGCGTAGCCGCAATCAGAAAAGCAAAAAAGGCTATCCGACATGCCTTTGAAAACTCTATGCAAGGCAAAGGTTCGAACTTGGTAGAAATAGTATCTACTTGCTCTTCGGGTTGGAAACTCTCTCCTGTTAAAGCTAATGAATGGATGGAAGAACACATGTTCGACTTCTATCATATTGGTGATTTGAAAGATAAATAAGCAGTTCTATGAAACAAGAAATTATTATATCTGGCTTTGGCGGTCAAGGAGTTCTCTCTATGGGAAAAATCCTTGCTTACGCTGCACTTATGGAGGGTAAAGAGGTTACATGGATGCCTGCTTATGGTCCGGAACAACGTGGCGGTACGGCTAACGTTACAGTTATTGTTAGCGATGAACCTATATCCTCTCCTATCCTAAGCGAATATGATACGGCAATTTTGCTTAACCAACCATCGCTTGACAAATTCCAATCAAAGGTTAAGACAGGTGGAACGCTTATATATGATAGCTTTGGTATCATTGACAAGCCCTCGCGCAAAGACATTACGTCATGGCACATTCCTGCAATGGAAACCGCTGCTCAAATGTCTATGATGAAGTGCTTCAATATGTTTATTCTTGGTGGCTTTTTGCATGTACATCCCATAGTGTCTATCGAAAGCATTATGAAAGCGCTCCATAAAACACTTCCCGAACGACACCACGACTTATTGCCAATGAACGAATGCGCAATACTCAAAGGAAGAGATATTATCACTCAATAACTATTTTATAACAACTACTCCTAAACGCTAAAAGGAAATGGCAAATCGTAGAAAACTTAAGAAAAATATTAAGCAAATAACAGGCGATCTTTTTGCTGATTGTGTAGCACTTAGTATGTGCCAACAAGCAGATCAAGCAACGCTTGACAACTTGATGAAAGAGGTGCTCGCACTTCACACTGAATACGTTAGTCGCATTAGCCATACTGAGAAGAAGGCTGAACACGAGTTCTATCAAAATCTTAAACAAGAATTTACTCAAAAGGTTAATGACCTTAGCGAACGCATTGTAAAAGCTTAATCTTTAAGTAGATGTTCTAAATTAATTATATAAATCAATTCTCTTATGAACATCTACTCAAGCTTATGACAATGGAATTTATCACGTTTTTATAGGATGAATTATAAGCGGGTGTTACACTTTGTTTTAACTATCCGCTTATAATTCATTTTTTAATAACAATTATATGCTGAAAAATCTTAGTAAAACTATTTTGTATTCTTGGATGGGATGGAAAGTAAATGTTAACCAATCTACACCTAAGAAATGCATTATATGCGTTGCACCTCATACCAGCAATTGGGACTTCCTTATAGGTGAACTATACTACACTTCAATAGGACTAACATCTAATTTTTTAATGAAGAAAGAATGGTTCTTTTGGCCTCTTGGTCTTTTGTTCAGAAAGCTTGGTGGCATTGCTGTTGAACGAAAAAAACACACAAGCATGACCGACCTTTTAGCAGAAAAAGCTCAAGAAGCAACCACCTTCTCATTAGCCATCACACCCGAGGGTACACGCTCTAAAGTGCAACAATGGAAAAGAGGTTTCTACTTTATCGCCTTAAAAGCACAACTACCTATCCTACTCTATGCTTTAGATTATTCTAAGAAAGAAATTATATGTACTAAAACACTCATTCCCTCTGGTGACGTGGATAAGGACATGAAAACAATTATGGAATACTATAAAAACATAAAAGGAAAGCACCCTGAAAAATTTGCGATTGAGCAAATATAAGAGTACTTTCGCTTGTTGTTTTTTCAGCAAAAGAAAAGTAAAACTATTGCTGCTTAAGTAAATAGTCTGCAAACAATTGAGCCCCAGTTCGCACCATTTCGACACATGGACGCTTTTTGTAATAAGTAGCAGTACGCTCTTCTGCTTGCGGATTGTGATTAGGCTTACTTAAGCCTAACAATTCTGCGCAGATGATACTACCATTGATATTCTTAAAGGCATCAGCCAACTGCTGAACTACCGCATAATTGTGACTTTTTCCTGCACGATCTGCGCCATCTGTTGCACCACAATCAAGACCTGCCAAGAGGAACATGCCACATGCAGCACCACAAGTTTGGCGCATTCTGCCAATGCCACCCCCAAATGATGCCGCCATACGCAATGCCTGTTCGGTTGTATAACCATACAAATCGGCAAAAGCTGCAACCACGCTTTGCGAACAGTTATATCCTTGTTTAAATAGTTCAACCGCCTTCTCTACACGTTGTTTTGCATCCTCTTCTGTGAGTGTTATAGCAACGTTTGTTTGTTCGTTCATAGTCCTAAATTTTACGTAATCGATATTCTTTCTTATGAAACTATTTTCTAAATCAATACACCTCTTTATACCCTTATCTATATTGTTATTAAGTTGCCAAAGCAATTTTGACAAACGACTACAGAAAGAAGCAGAAGAATATACAATCAGCAACTGCCCACAGACCGTTGAAGAAGGCACTCAACTTGATAGCATTACATATAACACGAATAATCGCGTCTATACATTGCATTATTCAGTAAACGCTAACAATGAGCAAGCACTACGACAAAAGGGCAACATGCTGCATCAATTATTACTTAATAACCTACGCAACGATGTGAATTATAAAGAGGTTAAAGACAATAGCGTAACATTCTGCTATATCTATCGTTCAAAAAAATCTGGTTGTATTGTTTATAAAACAGAAATCAAAGCTACAGAATATAATGTTACACACTAAAATGCCATATTCTATTATATTTGTTCTTTCAAGGCTTGTGCTAACTGATCTGGGCACGAAGTAGATTTGTTACCACAACGTATTCCTTGTAGACGCTTAATAACCTCGTCCTTATGCATGCCTTTAACAAGTGCTCCGATGCCTTGTAAATTGCCATTGCAACCACCTTCAAACGTAACATTTTCTACAATATCATCGTCTGATAATGTAAGATGTATGCAGCGAGAACATACCCCCTGCGGTATAAAATCATATTTTTTCATTGCTACTTAGAGTTTAATTAATATAACTTCAATATATCTTCAAACCTTTCTATAATATGCGTTGGCAAGGTTTCATCAAATGATTTTTCCTCCCATTCTCTGCCTTTAAACCATACAGTTTGACAACCTATAGAAGAGGCTGGAACGATGTCTTTATTATAACTATCGCCTATAGCAACACAGCTATTTGCATCGCAATGAGCGGCCTCAACCCCTAACTGCCATATAGCGGGGTCAGGCTTACGCACGCCAACTACAGAACTTTCAATTACATTGTCAAAATAGTTGGCTAAGCCATACGTTTGTAACACAGCATGCAAGTTACCATAGAAATTCGAAACCATTATCAACTTGTACTTTTGCTTTAAAACTGCCAAAACATTTGCCGATTGAGTTGCATGTTGGCGAGCGAAATCATCACAAAAGGAGGCAATTTGCTTGATAAATGCACTTCGTTCTTCTGTCGTAGAAAAGTGCATTAAGTTCAGCACCTCTTCTAAATGTTTTACTTGAATGCTCACCTTTTTTACAAGCATATCATAAAATGTATCGTTTGACATAACAATACGTTGCTTAGCCAATGCTCGTTCGCCCATTACATAAGCTTCGCGCAAATTGCGCTCTTCAATACACTTTGTAGCAATGGCAGAATAAGCATTCTGAAATACATAGAACCAATGGCAAGCAGATGTGTCAAGCGTGCCACCATAGTCAAAAAGCAAAGTTGTTATCATAATGATTAATCGTGCATTATTTTTTTGTTACCAACCTTAACCAAACTAACTCCTATAAAGATCCATACCAATTCGCGTACACGCGTATAAAGACTTGTTAGCACTCCAATGCCTGGTGCACTGAGTCCTAATATCTTGACGATTAGCGACAAGCCACCCTCACGCGCACCTAACTGCATTGGAAGGAAGAAAAGCAAGTTGCCAACTAATGAAGAAAATGCCAATACAAGGATAGCATCCCAAAATGTTAGATTTACACCTAACGACAAAAGAATAAAATAATATTCTAATGCGTTGATTACACGCGCCACATACTCAAAGAGCAAAGATTGATAAAAGGCTTTAGGCTGAGAGTGTAGGTAAGCAATGTTGTCATCAACCTTTTGCATATCTTCTGCATGCTTGTCATAAAACTTACGTGCCCATCGCTTGGCGATTGGCATATATAGCAAGGGTTTGAAAAGTTTGACTATCACGCCTTTCTTATAGCAAAGATGAAAAACAAACAATACTACAATAAACAACAAGATAAATACGATGAAAAGTCCCCACCAAAAAGGAGTCATTTTCTCAGTATACACAACGGCAAACAACACAGCAGCCGAACTCCACAAACAAATATGAGAGAGTATGTGCATCATCGAATAGAGCACCACCGACGACATAGCACGTGGCACTCCTATATAAGAACTCAGCTCCATCACTCTATAAGGGCCACCACCAAAGCCAAATGGTGTGGTGTAACTAAATGCAAAGCCAGAAACTGTTAGTTTGTAAGCATGACGATAAGATAAATGTTTGCTATGCGTTCCGCTATTCACTATTATCTGAAAAGCCCATGCATTGAATGCATATACAAATATCCATACTCCGATAACGGCTGGTAAATAAAGACCAGCACGATATAGATGTCTGTAAAGTTCAGTATAGTCTAAATCGAAAGTGCAAAGCATCACGATTATAGCACCAATACCAAAGAGTAAGAATAAATTGCGATATATAGGTTTCACGTTGTATTGGAAATCAGTAAATTTTTATTTTATTTTTTTAGTTAGCATCATAGATAAACGCGCATCTACCTACGTGCATTAATTTGTTTTTTTGCCAATAGAGTTTTTTATCGTTGCTCTATTTCGCTTTCTATCTGCTGACAAAGTTTTTCGTGTTTACTGCGCATGTAAAGGAACAATACGTTCATTACAGTAAGTTCAAAAACAAAGTACAACCAAGGCTCCTTTATCAAAAGCACAATATACAACACAATGGCACGCGTATTGAAAGTGAGAATATTGGTATATTTCATCAATGGTAAACTACCCTTTCTAAACTTCTGTGCCAACGCTGTGGGCACAGGCTCGTTACCGTATTTTCGCAATATTGTAGCACGAAGGTGTTGAAACTTAGGAGTCATTTTTTCTTGCGACTTCGTATAATTTCCATAAAAATAAAGGAATACCATCCATACCAAGTCTTTTTTCCATGATAGCTGCTTCATCTCCGCACGTAGCTTTGTAAAGCTATCTAATTCACTACCCGATTTACCTTTGATAAAGAACAAGTGGATGTTACGATAATAATCAGCCAATTGGCACTGTTTGCCATGGAAGATAAAGCCCGACAAAGCGGCAAGAAGCCATATCCATCCCTCCCACTTTACATGTGTGAATGGTATGCACTGCCCTTGTAGGCGCAAACAAATGGCTGCATAAATAGTAAAAAACCATACATCGCCCGCAAATCCATCGAGTATTCTGCCCCAACGAGTCTTTTTACCTGTCATTCGGGCAAGTTGTCCGTCAGCACTATCATAAAGGTTTGCCCACACAAGCAGCAATATGCCGATGATTGTATAATTTATATCATCAAAATAGAACATCACGCCTGCAGCCGCTCCTAAGATGATACTCAAGATTGTCACTACATTGGGATGTATATTAAAATGATTAAAGAATTTTGCCCAAAGCAAACCCAATGGGCGAGTAAAGTGAACGTCAAGCCACTCTTCGGTGTCTTGTGATTTAAACGTAGATTGTAGTTGTGTATTTTTACTATTCGACATAAAATGTTTTCTTACAAGCCTATTTAATTTATTAATAATCAAGAATTGAAGTAACCCTTCATTCTTACCCTAACATGCTATTTATTCTTTTAGCTATAGCCTTTGCAGCATCCTTGCGACATGATGCAAAGCTTGGCCAATCATTAAAGTCTATGATATTAAAACTACCATCTGCTTGCACAATAGCATCTCCTCCATATACAGTTATGCCTGTTAGGGTAGCAACCTTATCGGCTACCTCTTTCATAGCCTCTTTGCTATATGCAAAATGGTTGGGGGTGCCATTTACTTTCTCTAAACCAAACTTTGAGAATCCGCCATTTTCCGTAGGATAGGCAACGCTAAAGAAGTCTGTACCTTCAACTCCATAGAACTTTACTAAGTCGCCAGTTAAGTGTTGTTCAACCACTAATTGCTTCACACCTTGCGCCGATAGCGTGTCCATATTGGTTTGCATCTGTTCAGCATTCTCCACAAATACCACGTCATTTTTGCCTTGTGCACATGCATCAGCTCGCTTTATCCAGCAGGGATAAGCAAAATCTGTATGCATCAATTCTGCAGGTGCACCAACCTTTATTTGCGGAACAGGTAGTGCATTATCTTGTAGTATCTTAGCAATATTTGCTCTCGACATACAGAGCAACTTGCTTGGTGAATTAATTACCTTGAGCGATTGCTCTTTTTCGGCAAGTGCCAAACTTTCAAGCACATTGCATCCTCTTGCCATAGAAAACACAAAGTCGAATTCTGTTAAATCAACAGCTATAAAGAGGTCTTCACTGATTACAGACACGTCGTTTTGTCCTCTATTAAGTCGGCTTGCAACAGCAGCAAAGATAGCAGCATCTCTATCCTCTGAATGCGGACTAAACTGTGTAGAACGGCTAATGCCCAATATACAACGTTTCATAGCAATCCCTTACTTTTTGCTTAAAAATTGCTCAGCTTTTACTATGTCCTCAGCATGGTCTACGTCTAAAATCTTTGTAAAATCATAAGCCTTGAGTTTTAAACCATCTTCGACAAGAGCACGCTGAAAATTACGCATGCGACTTTTACCCTCTTTCAGACATTTATTGAGTGTTTGCAGTGCGTTTGGATGCAAGCAATATATACCCCCCGATATATATTTATCACCTTCATTTTTGTCATGAAATCCCTTGATATTCATGTCATCATCCGTGGAAACATATAGGGGTTTTTCGTCATCAATATAGTCAGTAACAGCCATACAACCATCATAGTTGCATTGCTTAAAATAATTGATATAAGCCTTAAAGTCCTCTTCTTTAAAAATAGTATCAACCGTTGTCAAACAGAATATATCGTCCTTGAGATAAGGTGCTAATTCGGCAAAGCTATGCATTGAACTAGGTGTACTCTTTACAACCATTGTTACATCATCAGCCTTTCCTTCCTTCTTTAATTGCAAAATGTGTTGCTCTGTTTGGGGATTGAGTGTATTAACAATAACAACTATCTCGTGTGCACCATTCTCACGAAAAATGCGCATCAAACGGTCTATCATGGCTTCACCATGAATATGAACCAATGGTTTAGGCAAACTCACCCCTTCTTGTTGTAGGCGCGAACCCTCACCTGCTGCTATAATAGCGTATTTCATTTATTGTTCTTTCTATATTAATGTAATCAACAAGCGGATGTTCAAAGATTATTTTTAAACACCCGCTTGCTGCTTAATGTTCTTTTCTATCTTGATATATTTTAGGGAGCGGATTTTTGTGGCTTTCGATGTATGTGCTTCGTTTTTTGTAAATGTCTATTGCCGCATAAATAGCTTGGCGGAACGAGTCGGGTTGTGCAATGCCTTTACCCGCAATATCGTAAGCAGTTCCGTGGTCGGGCGAGGTTCTTACTAATGGTAATCCCGCCGTAAAGTTCACGCCCTCATTCATCGACAAAGCTTTAAAGGCTACAAGCCCTTGGTCGTGATACATAGCCAATATACCATCAAAATGCTTAAACATTCCTGCCCCAAAAAAGCCGTCTGCGGCATAAGGTCCATAGCATGCCATTCCCTCGTCAGATAGTTGCTTAACGGCTGGTATTATAACATTTTCTTCTTCGTGCCCCAACACTCCGCCATCGCCAGCATGAGGGTTAAGTGCAAGCACAGCTATGCGTGGTGCCGAAATATTAAAGTCTCTTTGCAATGAATCATACAATAAACTTGCCTTTTTAACTATAGTCTCTTGCGTAATTGCCGCTGCAATGTCGGCAACTGGCAAATGGGTTGTTACCAATGCCACACGCATTACGCTATTGCACAAAATCATCAAGGGTTCGCTATCTTCATTACCCACTCTGTCTTGTAAATACTCTGTGTGACCAACAAAGCGAAAGTTACTACTTTGTATGCTTGCTTTGTTGATTGGAGCCGTAACAAGCGTATCTATAAGTCCCTCTTTGTAGTCGGCTACAGCCTGTTCCAAAGCCATAAATGCAGCATGACCAGCCTCTGCACTTTGTGCGCCAAAGTCTACTTTAACGTCATCGTCAGAGCAATTTACAAAGTTTAGTTTGCCCTCTATAGCCTCGTCTGCAGAGGCTATAATGTTGAGCGGTGCATTTATGTTGAGCACCTTTTTGTGGTAGTTAGCCACCTTGATATGACCATATATGATAGGCGTACACATCTCAAACATCATCATGTCTGAGAAGGTTTTAAATATCAATTCATATCCCACCCCATTGGTATCACCTTGGCTTATGCCTACACGTACAAGGCGTGGCTTTTGGTTATTTGTTGCAGGTTGAGATGCATTGTTTATTTCATTTTCTGCCATATCTTTATTCTTAGATTAAAGTGGATGCAGATGCAATTTAAAATGCCATATTTGCACCCTTCTTTATGGGTTAATCTTTAGTTTTTGAGAATGAGCTATTCTTCATTTCTTCTTGCTTGGCTGTGCTCAGCAAGCCACATGCTGCAAATATGTCTTGCCCACGCGAAGCTCTTATGGTTGTAAACAATCCGTGCGATGTTAGGTAATCTCTAAAGGCTACCATTTTGTCGTCCGATACGCCTTTTAATGGGGTATCGGGTATGTCGTGAAAGCGTATCAAGTTGATGCGACAATCCACTCCTTGCAAGAGCGCAAGCAGTGCATCGGCGTGTTTTTTACTATCGTTGATGCCTTTAAATACGATGTATTCAAAGGATAATCGACGTTGATGCGCCCCCTCTGTGCCAACCGAATTGCGTGTGTCTTTGCGACAAAATTCATATTGTTTCAGTAGCGAAACCACATTTTCAATGCTAAACGCCCTTTCTGCAGGCATCAATGCAGCACGTTCTGTGGGTATGGGATTGTGTAAACTTATGGCGAGATGACAAGAACTTTCTTCGAGAAAACGAGCCAACCCTTTGGCTAAGCCTACGCTCGACACCGTGATGCGCTTAGGACTCCATGCCCAGCCCCAATCGGCTGTTAGCACTTGAGTGGCTCTGAGCACATTGTCGAGATTGTCGAATGGTTCGCCTTGCCCCATAAACACTACATTGGTTAGCGTGTCGCGTTCGGGCAACGAATAGATTTGGTTTAGGATGTCGGTAGCTGAGAGCGAAGCCACATAGCCTTGGCGCCCTGTCATGCAGAAAGCACACCCCATTTTGCATCCTACTTGCGAGCTTACGCACAATGTGGCACGATTGCCATCGGGTATGTACACAGTCTCAATAAAGTCGCCCTTTGCCGTAGTATACAAGTACTTCACCGTGCCATCAACCGAGCGCTGTTCATCAATTGGTGTTGAGCAACCAATGGTATAGAGTGCCTTGAGTTTGGCACGTGCATCTTTCGATATATTGGCCATTTGGTCTATATCGGTTACGTGCTTACCATATATCCAATCGGCCATTTGCTTACCAACAAAAGGCTTTAACCCTACTTTTTGAGCCACCTCTTTCAGCTCAGCAACGCTGAGTCCTAATAAACTTGTTTGCGTACTCACTACGATTTTATATTACACTTTACTTATATAACAATACGAGCAATCTTTACGATGTATGCACTTACACCATAATGCAAAGAGTTGGACGACTGATAAACCAACCGCCCAACTACTCAGCTATTTAGTATGATTTATTTACGGAAAAGCAACCACGCTCCAGCAAATTTAGAACTTAAAGCCTTGCGCGACTGTACTGCAGAAGCTTTGTCGTCGTAAGACGAAGCAATCACTCTAAACCAAGGGGTGATGCCTTTAATTTGTTCGTCGGTTTGGATTACGCGTGCATCGTATCCTTGCTGCTCCAAACGAGTTTTTAAGCCTTCGGCATTGGCGCGAGTTACGAAGCTACCAACTACCACACTATACGTCTTTAGTGCGCTACCGCTTACCACTGACATATTACCATCAATCTCGCGTACATCGCTATGGTCAGTAGTAACCGTGGTAGTTGTGGGTTGTACTGGAGTTACTGGTGTAACAACTGTTTCTTGCTCCTTGTTGTTGTCTGTTGTAACTTCTTGTTCATTTTGGTTTTTATCTTGAGCCATAGCTTGTTCCCATGCTTGACGATATGCACTCTCGCGCGACTTACAACTTGTAAACAATGCTACTGTGCACAAACCAATTGCCAATACCAAATTTTTCTTCATTGTCTTCATTTCGTTTTTTTCGTTCTTAAGTAACGATTTGTGCTTTACTCTCTGTATGCCACACCAAAGCATATATTGGCTTAAACAGATGTTCGATGCTAAAAACAAACACCCCATTATGTTCTAACAGATAGCACAAACCTTACGGCAAAGGTACAAAAGGCTATTGAATTAACAAACAATGTTACCCAAAACCTACTTATTTTTGATAAAATCAGTACATACGATAAAAAAACTTCGTTATTTTTTGGTTTATTATATGGTTTTTACGTACATTTGGCAATAATAAAACCTATGTATTAACTTTTAAACAACAGATTATCATGAAAGGACTTAGCATTTTAGCAGCATTTCTTGGTGGTGCAGCAGTAGGTGCTGCATGTGGCATTTTGTTTGCCCCAGAAAAAGGTACAGATACTCGCGAAAAGATTGCAGCTGCCATCCGTAAGCGTGGCATTAAGCTCAACAGCAAGGAAATGGAAAGCCTTGTTGATGACATTGCAGACGAATTGCAACCTGCAAACGACTAATATCAAACCTCATTACAAGCCAAAGAGCAGGCGCACACTATGCAAAACTATGCACCGATGCACATGCTCTTTGGCAATTTTGTTTTAATACGAACCAACCTTTTAAAACTCTCTCATTCTGTGTTATCATCCAATCGAAATATCGACACTATTTGCCAACTCATTGAGGAGTTGAAGCGTTATGTTGAACTCAAGACTGATGGTTTGCAAATCGACATTGTGAGCAAACTATCTAAACTTTTGTCTGCCCTTATCATCGGAGCAATTATCTTTATGATTGTGGGATTGGCCTTGATATTTGTCTCTATGATGATAGCAGCAGCACTTACCTCCCTTATCGGAAATGCCACAATAGCTTATGCCCTCATTGTGTGTGCCTATGTCCTCATAGCATGGATAATTTACTGCAACCGAACGAAATGGATTGAAAGCCCTATAACTAATTTCTTAGCACATTTGTTTATTGAAAATCAAATGGAAAACGAGCAATACAAGGATAGTGAGAGCAAGAAATAGGGATTTACTCCCCCCTTTTACTTAAAGGCATAACCAACCACAAAGGGCATAAAGCCCTTGTTTGCTTTTGCTTTTAAGTAAGTAGACAAATTTTATTTAGAAAGGCACGGGCTGCAAAGTTTTTGGGGCTTTCTGTACGTACTTAAATACTTATTTTTTTTCTGATTTAAATTTGTTCACTTACTTATCATCCCAACTTTATATTTATCACAGACAATGAACAACGCATACTATACACAGGAAAGCCTACAGGCCAAACGCAAAAACATTGACAAGGAACTTAGGCTGAGCAAGGGCATCATCAACCATCATTGGCAAAAGCTAACTACCCCCACTAAGACCGACAATCAAATGCAACAATGGGTGAACCAGGCTGAAAAGGCATTTGCGGTATACGATGGATTTATGATGATGTATAAACTTATGCACAGATTTGGCACTATTGCAAGCCTTTTTAAACGGAAAGGTAATAAGAAAAAACAAAAGCAATAAGCATCTGCTTTTTATCATAAGTTGAAAAACCAAACGCTCATAATTCAAGAAAAAATCACCAACTATTGTTTTGGTCGATTTTTCGCGAATTATGAGCGTTTGCTCGTATATTGTTGATTATCAATTAGTTATACACTATATCAACTATATTTTATATCCTTTTATACCCTACTAACGTGTTATAAAGTAACAAGGATACGTATCCTTATGACCTAAGAATACGTATCCTTGCATGCTAAAGATTCGTATTCTTGTGTGCTAAGGATACGTATCCTTGTATGTTTACAAGCGCATTACAGCAACAGCTGTAAACAGTTTACTTACATAAAAGCAGTTTTTTGGTTAAAATAATTAACATTTCATTTCTATTTCAGACTTGCTGAATGTAAATAAATGTTCACACTTTCGACGATTTTCTAATGCCTCGCTATGGCACATTATGCCGTGAAATTTACTTGAGCAAAATCAAATTTTTAACGATGCTCCATCTGTAAATAAACTTTTGCCAAACCGAACTTTCGCTTTTCTTGGCTGTAGACGAAGCATTGTGATCGCCACGACGCAAGTAGCTACACTTTTGGGGAATGAAAGTAACATTATAGTAGAATGCAGCTACATTGCCTATCCAAATATCGTGCATAGGAATGTCCTTAGGGAATGGAAGACTGCGGTCTTTTACTTTCTTTGTAAAGGCCATCGAACCGCCAAGATAGTTGTTTTTGCGGAACAAATTATAGTAGCGACCTTTGCGCATGTGGTTGCATGCATAAAACGAAGGATAGATCACATTAAAGTCCATATCCGTAACCACGCAGTCGGTCACCACACAGGCGCATCCACTCTTAAGCTTTTTCATGCATATAGCCACCTTGTTGGGCATCCATTGGTCATCTTGGTCGGAAAGGAAAATATAATCGCCTTTTGCCTGCATCAGCACATGCTCAAAATTGGGTATGGGCGAACCTTTACATGGCCCCTTTACTATGCGTATGCGATCATCGTTTAGGCTTTGTATCAACTCTACTGTTCTGTCGGTTGAGTTATCATCAGAGATAACTATTTCATCGTCATTGCCCAACTGTGGCAAAATACTTTTGAGTTGCGTTAAGATTACATCTTCGCCATTATATGTTGCTATACAAACAGATATCATAATGCTTATCCTCTTTTTATAAATTCTTTTATGTACTTACCAATGAAATAAATGCTGCGGGTACGCACTGTTAGCGAAAGGGTGTGTTTCATTACCTCGCAGAAGTGTTTGCCTTGCAAAGCTGCGTTGTCTGTTTTAAAATGCACGGCACTTTTCAAGTACAACTCGAAACGTTTTTTTATCTTTTCTAAGTCGCTACAATCGTTTGAAAAATCTTGAATTGCCTTGGCATCTAACAGCATAAACTTGGGCTGTAGCTTACGCAAACGCACCTGAAACTGGAAGTCGGAGAAATCGAGCGTTACCTTTTCGTCGTAACCTCCACACTGCTTAAACAGGTTTGTTGGCACGCAAGTTCCACTATTAACCACCGCATATTTGTGGAGCGAATACTCGCCACTTTGTAGTCCATCAATTGGTTTTAAGAAGAACTTGTCTATGCGTACTGGCGAGAAAGGAAGCCCGTTTTTGGTAACAATCATGGGCGACGTGATGCCGTTGTAGTCGAGATTGTTTATATACGCCTGCCATGTGCCTGGCATAAAAAGTGTGTCTTGGTCGAGTAGCAACACTCTTTTGTAGCCTTGCTCGTAAGCTATTTGTGCACCGCGATTATAGGCTACCGACAAGCCACTATTGCGCTCGTCGTGTACATAAGTTGCTCCCTCTGGCAACTGCGACAAGTCGGTATACCCCTCTTGTGGCGAGTTGTCGTAAACCAAGAAGTTGGTTAAATGATTAGGCTTTATCAGTGTTTTGTAAGACTCTGCCTCGAATAGGCTTATCTTATACAACACGATTATTACGTATATAGCGTTCATACCTTTCTTATTTTATTCGAGCCAAATGCCCTTGGCTGTTCCTTTAATTATTTTGTGATATTGCCAAGCATTTATCACTAATCCTGGCAGATTTACTGCACTCATCACTGCCAACAGATAAAGCACGTTGTCACTGCCCTTGCAAAAGAATATTGCCAAAGGTATGTAGCACACTGCTGCTATTACGGTGGTTATTAGCTGAAGTTTGAGTGTGCCAAAACCATTGAGAATATACGAGTAACGCATGCTCAACGTGAGAATCATTACATAAACTGCCACCATAATCGTCATCTCTAACGACACGATTGAAGCATCGCCTATCCATATCTGATAAACCCACTTTGAAGCTACTATCATAATGACAGCTACCAACATAATGCACATGATAATGCGGTCGAGCGAGCGTCCTGCTGCCTTTATCCAAGCAAAGTCTCTCTTGCTATAAGCATCGGTTGTAGCCGACCAATAGGGCACACAGATAATGAAAAATAGCAGTTGTACCACACTGAAATAGCGATAGGCTATTTGGTAAGGTGTTACCATCTCGGGGGTGTAGTATCGAGATATGAGTATGTTGGTAGTCATAAACAATACAACGCCTGATATCTGTAATACAAAGAATTTTATGCCCATCTTAAAGAGCGAAATAGCACTTTTAGTATCAACATACTTAAGCGATGGACGTAAGCGAGGATAGCGTTTGCAAAACGTTATGGGATAGCTTATGAGATAAACTAATAAGGGAGCCATGGTATTGGCTATGGCTATGTAAAAAAGTGAATGCGTGTTGCTAAGATACACAATCACCGTTCCGATAAGTGCTAATGTCTGTCCTAAGCATCCTAATAAATTGTTTACAGCCGGCATCTGAAGCCCCATGTAAAAGTTGCCTATAAACTTGAAGATAAACGTTGAGCACACAAATATGGCTGAGCACGACAATATTTTGTTAAGATTGCCCACTACGTGTGCATCTACATTAAAAAAAGCATAGGTATCGGCATTCCATATCCATAAATTAATGATGATAGATACGGGAACTATAAAGGCTATCAACATAAAGAGCGTAGAGGATACAGACCGACGAGCACTCTCATAGTCGTCTTTTGCTATGTATTCGGCCAACTTGTTGCGCAAGCCATTGCCCAAACCTACGTCTAAATTATCTATCCACACAAGCATTGAACTTATGGTGAGCCAAATGCCATTTTCGTAAACACCCAAGCAGTGCAACGTTAATGGAACCATCAATAGTTGCACAACAATAAGCCAACCTTTTATGAAGAAAGAGGCAAAGATGTTTTTCTTTATCAACCCTGTACGTTTGTTGTTGCTCTTAAACAAACTCTCTATTTTTGTTTTTATCATCTGGCCTATACGCTAATCATTTACAATCTTATAGTTGCATAATGCTTTTGTTTCGTCTCTATTCAGAACTATACTAAGATAACTATATATCATCATCATTACACACATACCTGAGGAGTTGATAAGCATAGGATTGGTGCCTGCCACAACCAAATAGAATATATATGCTATGATTATACCCATTGAACTATCGTACTTAAAAAACTTTTTTATATACAAAACAGGGTAAAGCAGCAAATAAAATATGCCAACACTATACACGCCACACATGCGAAGTATCTCTAAATAACTCCACTCTGTTTGGGGCACCATCTCTCTGAAACCTATAGAGTAGAACATTGAACCTGGGCCTTGACCCAAAATGAAATACTCTGGATTGTAGTGTAACAAACGGCCATACGAATAGAGGTGGGCATACTTTACAATGTTGGATGTTTCGTTTTTTTCGCCCGCTAACTTTATGATTAATACTGCCAAGGCTACACCCAAAACAACGAGAGTTGGATATATAAACATCCTTACATAATGCGACTTGCGATATACTATATAGAGCGAAAGTCCTACAAGGCAAAATGGCAACAACATGGTTGAACGCGACCCACTTGTTATAAACAAGAAGATGATAAACAACATGCAAAAGAAGTTGAAAATCTTATGCTTCCCTTTTGAAAAGAATGAGTAGCTACTTGCTAAAAGGGGCAATGCTGTGCATATAGTAGAGTTGTAATTGATACCCAACACTTTTATACCTAAGAAATAACGCTCTGACAATAAGAATGCGCCCTCATGACCATTGTCTTGAAAGTTCCATATAGCAGCTTTAAGCAAATCGTCTGATGCTGCTGCTATAAAAAGAATTGTACCGCATATACCAAATATCAACGCCGCAAGTTTACTCAGTTTTATGACATCGTAATAGGGTATCCATAATAGCAACACAAGCATTGAAAAGCCCTTAAATGTGCCAACAAGAAATTCATCGTTTATAACCACTCCGAGTATCTGCGAAGAAATATAACCACACATCAATGCAACAAAAGGCATTAATATGCAAGTGAGATAACGGAAATCTGGCTTAAACATCACAATGTTATAACCCAAAAGCAACACAAATGCAACATTCTTCAGATGAAGGATGCTGTTTGAAGGGTCTATCATTGACACAAGTATCAATATGAAGAAAAGGGCATTACCACCCCACTTTACCCATTTGTTTGCGTTGTTCTGACCAAATAACATTTATCGTTTTATTATCACCCATTATTGGAAGAGACCTCACCACTTTTTTTCTTTAACTGCTCACGTATGATGGCATAGCATGCCGTACCTGCCACAAAAACAAAAAGATAGGCTAAAACTATCAATTTCTTTTTTGGAGAACTTGCATAAGGAGCTACAGTTGCACGCTCTAACACCGTAAAAGCTGGGGTACGTTCTTGCACCTTAGCCTCTGCCATGGTTACTTGCTGACAAGCCTGCGAGTAGGTGTTATAGGCCAACTGCAAGTCGTTTTCTAAAGCATCCGACTCCAATTGATATGATTTTAAAGTCAAATCCATGTGGCTATCACTATACACCGCATACTTCCTTTGAGCTTTCATATACTTGTCGTAAGCCTCTTTTTTTAAACGTTGATAGTAAAGCAAATCTACACGCGATTTGCTTGTTCGATAATCTGTAATAAACGATTGCAATTGCTTTGTTACAGTTTCTACAAGTTGCTTTGACACGTAGGGATCTTGCGAATATACTTTGATATTGATTACGCCTTCCGACTTATCGAGCGTACATATAACCTGTCCTTTTAATGCTTCGACCAAAGCATCTTGTGGCTTTGTAAGCTCTTCGGGGTTGATTGCTTTCGCACTTAGGTTCTCTGGCTTCTTCTTTGAAAGCAAGCCTACAAGACCTTTAGCAACATTGGACCACCATGGCGATTTGGTGTAATGTTGCAGGTAATCTAAATAGGTAATGTCTTTTTTTAAACCTTTTGGGCGTACCTTGGTTTTTAACAAGTTTACCAAGAAATCGTTTGTTACAACCACACTCGGATAGAGTTCTGGTACAATTGCATCATTTGAACCAGACAAATTTACTCCCGCCAACGATGCCAATGATCCCATGTTACCAAACTGACTTTCATCCTTTGACTCTGAAGCCAAACTTGATGAAGACTCATAAGTTGGTGGCATACTAAACGAAACCATAATGCCCAAGGCTAAGGCGATGACTACATTTATAATTAGGAGTTTTTTATACTTCCCAATCGTTTTTATTATAGATCCAAATGATATATTAGCCATTGTATTGTTCCTATGTAAAAATATGTATATACTACTTGTTCTTGTAATCAATTTTACTTCAATAAAGCAGCAATCACACTACCCATTGACGCTGTAATTGAGCCTAATGACATAATCTCGCCAAACGACATTCTACGTCTACTCAACTTGGCAGGTACTATGATAGAACACCCTGGTGTAATGTCTTTTACCGAACGTACACGATTAACCGTACCATTCATATTCACTGCAAATACGCGTTTTGTTTTGGCTCTCAAGCCATAACCACCAGCTTGATTGATGTAATATGAGAGTTTCTCACCTTCTTTGTAAGAAACGGTATTAGGCAACATCACTTGTCCACTAATTGAAACGGTGTTGTTATATTGTGGGATAATGAGTTTGTCACCATCGCGCAACACAATATCCCATTGGTCGGAACCCGGATGTTCGAGTGCCTGTTTCAAATTGATACCTACATTTTGTGTATCGCCCAAGTCAAGTTTGCGCACGTCTATTGAATCACCACTAAATGCAAACTTTAGCATGGATTGTTGCTTGATTTTCTCCTCTGGAGTGAGTGTGCGCTCCAAATGTGCACCAAGAGCATAAGCCTCTTTGGTAAGTCCACCAGCTTTCTTTACTAAATCGCTTAAACGCATTCCTTTATTATTGAGCACATAAGTACCAGAGAAGCTTATTTCACCCTCAATCTTCACGTGTTGTTGCTCTACATATCCTGGCGAACGACGAACATAAACCTCGTCAAATGGTTGTAGGATAAAGCCTGGTGTACCATCTACTACAAACCCTTCTTTGAGAGAAAAAGAGAACGATTGAGCTATTTGCGACTGCTCTGTATGCGACTTGTTATCGCGCATACGTCGTGACACATCTACCTTTACCAACGAGGCTGCATCCTTTAAGCCACCAGCCTGAAGAATAAGCGTCTCTAATGAGGTATTTTCAGCATAATTGTATACACCTGGATAGTTTACCTCGCCTTGAATGGTAAGGGTTCTTTCTTCTTGCATCACTTTCTTTGAAGGTATGTAGAATACATCTTCATTTTTCAATGCTACATCGGCTATCGTATGATCGAGCAATCCTTTTACATCTACATCTACAACCTCAAGTGTTCTATCAGCTTTCATACGATGTATGAAGCCTCTATTTAGGAAAGCATCTTCGCTCACTCCACCCGCAGCTTCGATGAGTTGGCGTATGGTGGTGATGTTACCATCCATCTGATACTTGCCCGGACGCATTACTGCACCTTTTATCTCTACCATATTGCGATAACGCTGCAAAGTGCTATCAACACTTACAGAGTCGCCATCTGCTAACTGGAATGAGTTGCGCTCAAAGTCATCAATCGAGTATACCGAAAGTTCGCCTCCTGACTTACGCATTAAGCGAACGTTGCCTTGATAGGCATCGCCTGTAAACCCACCTGCATATTTGATAAGTGTGCCTACACTTTCTTTCGACTTCATTTCATAATACATTGGGCGCTTTACCTTACCTGTAACATTTACCAAGCATTCATAAGGACCAACAATGATTACATCACCCGACGTAAGACGTACATTACCCTTCATGTTACCATTCAAAATATAGTCGTAAATATCACATGTAGAGATTTGTCTGCCCTTACGATAAACTTTTATGTTACGCAATGTACCTATTTCATTTGTACCACCTGCCATGTAAAGAGCATTGAACACTGTAGAGAAAGCAGAGAGTGTATAAGTACCAGGCACTTTTACCTCACCCATCACGTCTACAGTGATGGTTTTAGTTTGTCCTACAGTCAAGCGTATGTTCGACCCGCTAAAACGTCGCCCCAAGGTAGAGCGCAAACGTTGGTTAGCTTGCGCAACAGTTAGTCCGTCTACATTGACAGGACCATAATTATCTATATTAATTGTACCATCTGGCGAAACAGTGCTTTCGTATCTTTGCTGCGAAGCTCCCCACACATCTACGTATACAGCATCACCTGCTCCAAGGCGATAATCCTGCGGAGTGGCAATATTCATATTAGGTTCAAAACTAAGTTTGCGATTGTTGAATATATTTCTACCAAACACCTTCTTTTGGCTTTTATTATCATCTTTATCAGTATCAAGAGTGTCTGGTAAAATTTCGTCTATTTGGTCTAAATATTCATTTTGACGATCATGATCATAACGTTGCTTTTGAGAAGAAGTCATCTTGCTTTCGTCGGACATATTGGACGTTGTGCGTTGGTTTTCACCATTATTTTTGCGCAAACGCGTAGCAGAAGATTCAGCATCTTTTGCACCCGTAATATTCCTTGCACCCATTACACTACCCTTCTTTTGCTTCTCATACGTATCGCGTATACGACGGATTTGGTCGATCTTTACACCGCGTTGTATAAGTTTTGTTACAATTTCAGAGCGAGAAGTACCACGTTCGTTTTCTCGTATTATAAATTGCATTACTTGACTATCTGTCATACCCGATGACTGGGCCATAGTTTGAAATGCAAAGCTGAACAATAAGACTAAAACAAGAAATATTCTCTTTAATATCATGTCGTTTATATGTTTCTTATCGATGATTTGAAGTTATTGTTATTTGCACAAGTACAATGCTTACTTCATGTAAAATACAATGCAAGGCAAATGCAAAGATACAAAGATTTTATTGTTTAATAAGTACCAACTAACATATAAACGGAACAAACATACAAATATTGAATTTGAAGGACAAAAAAAACTGCAAGCAACAGGTTCATTGCTTGCAGTTTTGTGGTATATAAGTATTATATACTGAGTTCATCCAACACTTTAATGAGTTTCTTATCCATAATTTTGCGTTTGCCTACTGCATCGATAAATGGCACATAGACAACTTCGTTGTTGCGTACGCCAACCATTACATTGCGTTGGCCTTGCACCAAAGCCTCAATAGCACCAACACCTACTTGCGATGCCAATATGCGGTCGCGAGCTGACGGACTACCACCACGTTGCAAGTGTCCAAGGATAGAAACACGTACATCAAAATTTGGATATTCCTTTGTTACACGGTCTGCATAGTACATGGCTCCACACTTAGGACTCTCACTCACAATTACGATACAACTCTTCTTACTTTTGCGAATACCACGCTCCATGAACTCTATCAACTGGTCGCTACCTGTGGTATCTTCGGGAATGATAGCTGCCTCGGCACCTGCTGCAATGGCACTATTTTGCGCCAAGAAGCCTGCATCGCGTCCCATCACTTCAACAAAGAAAATACGCTCGTGTGATGTTGCTGTATCACGAATTTTGTCTACACACTCTGTAATGGTGTTCAATGTGGTATCGTAACCAATTGTACTATCAGTGCCATACAAGTCGTTATCGATTGTACCTGGCAGACCAATACAAGGGAAGTCGTATTCTTCAGCCAAACGCATTGCACCCGTGAGCGAACCATTACCACCTATTACTATCAGCGCATCTATCGATTCCTTTTTCAGTGTTTCATACGCTTTTTTTCTGCCTGCTGGTGTTTGAAATTCTTTTGAACGAGCTGTACGCAATATCGTGCCACCTGTTTGTATAATGTTACTCACATCTTCAGTAGTAAAAGGCTTAACCTCATCGTTTATCAAACCATCATAACCACGATAAATACCTTTTATCTTATATCCATTACAAATGCCACTACGCGTTACTGCACGGATTGCAGCGTTCATACCTGGAGCGTCACCACCTGATGTAAGAACGCCCACACATCTAATCTTACTCATTGTATTTTATGCTTATTGTATACGTCTTTTGTATTAATTATTAAAATAAATTACTCCTTGAATAATAAGTGCTAATAGCACAAAGCCTACGGCAAAACCTATTATTACCTTAGGCACAATATGGCGCAAGTACCAACCGAAGTTTACCTCTTCCATACGCATAAACAATATGCCAGATATACTACCTGTAAGTAGCATTGAACCTCCCATTACTGTGGCATAACTTATCATTGGCCACAAGTAGCCATCTATTCCTACTAAGGCTGACAGGCTCCCCGAGGTGGTATGAGCAAACAAATCAATACTGCCTATCAATGTGGGTACATGTCCCAAAAGAGAGGATAAGATAGTCGATACTATGCCCACTACATAAACGTTGCTCTCTTGCAAATCGAATCTTTCATATAGCTGACGTATTATGCCTGTTTCGTCTACAGCACCAAACATCAATATCAAGCCAATAAAGAATAGCATATTTTGCAAATTTGCATATTGCAATGCCATTGGTAAACGGCGAAGTACCATTTTGTCGCTCCCCAACAATTGTCGGTTGCATAGTTCGTTTACAATCCACAACAAGGCAAGCACGCATAATGCTCCTACAAAAGGTGGCAACAACGTGATGCGGTGAAAGCTCGGTATAAACCATAAACCGCCTATACCAACAAATAGCATGAGCATGCGCTGAGGACGCGATAGCAATGTATCGTCGCCGCGATAAGGTAGGCGTTCCATCGACAACTCTACCCTACTTGGCAAATCGCGCATAAGCAACCATAATATGGTACATAAAGCAGCACACACAGGCAGCACAAGCGTCAAGAAGAAGGTTGATGGCGTAACCAATCCATCCGTCCATAACTTTAGGCTTGTCATATCACCAATCACCGTAATAGCTCCACCACAATTCGCTGCCAATATGATAACGGCTCCATAAATGCGCCGTTGCTTTGCGCTTTGCAACAACGGATGTATGATTGAAAACAACAATACTACTGTTGCCAAATTGTCGAGATTAGCTGATATTATAAAAGTAAAGAAAGCCAAAAGCCATAGCATTTTGCGCGGCTTGCGCGTCTTTATCCATTCTGCTAAGAAGTCAAAGCACCCATTATTGTTCAGCACCTCTACGATACAAGTGGTTGAAAGCAAGAACAATACAATATTGGCGCTCTGCACCACGTATTTAAAGAATATGTTTGATGCAACAAACTGCTTTGTAGACAAACGACTATCAGCACACTGAGATAAAAAATTCTGATAATCAGTAGTATATTCTCCACTAACGAATGTATTGCTATAAGCTATGTATAGCAGCCAACACGTAACGCCGAAAAACATAGCAACAGCGGCCTTATTCACTCTGTGTAAAGGCTCTGTTGCTATCAACAAAAGGCCGATAAGCATGATAGACAACAAAACTACAGCCATAGCGTCAATAACAAATTTAATGAATTTTACGTGAGCGGTAAACGGGGTTCGAACCCGCGACCCTGAGCTTGGGAAGCTCATGCTCTACCAACTGAGCTACTACCGCATTTCACTGCAAATATAGATATTTTTTATCATATAAAAGTTGATTGCAACAAACTTTTTACAACAGGCTGTTTAAATATATGATATAGGGGCAAGCTCTCCCCTATACCCTTTTACAGCTTATATCTGCACCCTTTTATAGGATGTATATCAAACTAATAACGCTTATACTAATCCACAATAGTATGCCTTGAATAAGCGGCTTTATGCCCACGTTGTGCAAGGTTTCTTTTGTAAGAGAAGCTCCTATAAAGAAGAGCGAAAGCATAATCAGATGCTTCGCCAATTTATTGATAGCTCCGCTAAAATCGTCACCTATTGTTGCCACAGTTTCGCCAATAAGTGCTTCATTACTGAGGATATAAGTATTAAAGAGAATAGCCACGATAAACCACACAATAAAACGTGGCACACATTTATACCAAGGTTTTACAGTTTCGTCCCCATCGATAGCCAAGCGTCTACGGAATAAGAATGGAGTGATAAGCGTAATGACAACAATCCATAAGGCGCGTGTTAATTTAATTGTCGTAGCCACTTCGAGAGCACTCACGCCCTGTGATGCCACAAGATCGGGGTGCATTTGGTCGTAAGCTGCTCCTGCACCAACAACCGACGATGTGTCGTGTATGGCAATAGCTGCCCACATGCCAAACTGTTTCATCGTCATGCCCAGAGCATCGCCTATTATCGGAAACAAGAATAACGCAACAGCATTTAGTATAAATACTACTCCCAAAGCCACCGACATACTCTCTGCTTTTGCTTTTATCACAGGACCCACCGCAGCAATGGCAGAACCTCCACATATAGCCGTTCCCGACGATAAAAGATAGCTTGTCTGCCAGTCCACCTTAAGCAGTTTCCTGCCGAACAACCAACCAAGAAGAAGCGTACCAAACACACTGATAATGGTAAACATCATGCCTTCGGCTCCAGATGCTATTGCTTTATTAACATTCATTCCAAAGCCGAGACCTATAACAGAATACTGGAGCAATTTCTTTGACATCATTTTATTAAAATCTGGAAAAACCTTTCCAAACAATAAAGCAAATACGAAGCCTATGGCCAATGCAATGGGAGACGACACCCAACGTGCCAGCCATGCCATTTTACCTAAATCAAGACCAAAAACTTCTACTGCGAACCCCGCCAACAACGATATGCCCAATACAGCTACAATCACTATGTAACACCATTCTTTCTTTTTCATAACTGCTTAAGTAGTAAAATCTGAGTAGATAATCAGTGTTTATCAATATATGCAATACTTCTACCGCTAATTATCCAATTCATTTCTTGACATCTTACGGCATATAGTGCTACATACAAAGCGTCCTTTCTTATTTTGGTTTCAGAAAGGACGCTTTAATTAAACTAATGCATTAACAAGAATGCATTTATTTGATAAGATATTGAGAAGATATACTTTCGTTCTCCATCACACGACGAATAGTTTCAGCCAACATACCACTTACGGTAAGTTCCTTTACCTTGTCGCATTTTCCACGATAAGGAATGCTATCGGTAAATACCATTTCCTTAAGAGCTGAAGCCTGAACGCGATCGTCAGCAGGACCCGACATAATGCAATGACTTGCAATAGCACGAACGCTATTTGCTCCACACGACATAATCAAATCGGCTGCCTTTGTAATGGTACCAGCTGTATCAACGATATCGTCTACGAGCACAACATCCATACCCTTAACATCGCCAATGATTTGCATATCAGCCACTTCGTTTGCCTTTTTACGGCTCTTGTTACAAAGCACCATAGGACAATCAAGATACTTAGCATAAGAAGCTGCACGCTTTGAACCACCTACATCAGGAGAAGCAATACAAAGGTTCTTTAAGTTCAAGCTCTTTACGTATGGAAGCATTACAGTAGAAGCATACAAGTGGTCTACAGGCACATCAAAGAAGCCTTGTTCTTGATCAGCATGCAAGTCCATCGTCATCAAGCGATCGATGCCAGCCACACTAAGAAGGTCTGCTACAAGTTTAGCACCTATGCTCACACGTGGTTTACTCTTGCGATCTTGACGAGCCCAGCCAAAGTAAGGCACCACTGCACAAATGCTACGAGCCGAAGCACGCTTTGCAGCATCAATCATAAGGAGGAGCTCCATTAGGTTGTCTGAGTTAGGGAAAGTACTCTGTACCAAGAATACATCACGACCACGGATGCTCTCTTCGTAGCATACCTCAAACTCACCATCTGCGAATTTTGTTACCGTGAGGTTTCCCAGCGGACAGCCAAGTTCCTCACAAATCTTTTCAGCCAAATAACGAGATGCAGTTCCCGAAAAGACCATAAAAGAGTTGTTGTTCATTTTGTTATAATATGAAATGTTATTAAAGGTGTTTCTTGTTGGCAATGTGTATATCATCTCATTCTGCAGCCTTACGCAGTTTTCTAAACTGCATGATAAGGCTTTTATAGTCTTGAGCTGAATACACACTGAAGCGATTCCATATATCACCGAGCACCACTGCTCCACCAAATCCGAGGTCTTTCACCCGTTGGATATTGTCGAGGTTTATGCCCCCAAAGGCCATTACCTTACGATCTATCACTTTACGTTGTGCTAAATCGCGTAGCATGGTTTGGCTCAGATGAGAACTTTCGCTCTCGGTGTTAGCATTGTTAAATATGGGCGATAAGAACACATAGTCGCAACTTCGCTTATGTGTCAATACTTCATCGGCCGTATGACATGAGCACGAGATATGTCCTTTATATTTAGGTGGTAGTTCTGGATTGCGATGATTGAGGTGTATGCCTCGTAATCCATATTCATTTTTTAAATAAAAATGATCGTGTACCACTATTTTCTTGCGATAGCTCTCTGATATCAAAGTAAGCAACCGCTCTGAATATACAGGTTCTGTGCCTGGCTTGCGCAAATGCAATATTTCCAAGCCTTCATCAAAGAGCGCATTTATGATTTGGTGCTCTTCTACAAAGAAATACGGAGTGGTCATTAATATCAGTTTCATAATGTATCTCCCAATTTTGACTGCAAAGGTACAATTTTTAACGTACAATTAGCATTCTATCTTTACATTTTTGTGAAGACTTTATAAAGTTGCTTGTTTTTGCATAGGATATTGCCGAAAGCAAACGAATGAAATCACAATATAATCCTCGTAAATAAGCATTTCTTATCAAATTACAAAACTTAATTAAGCAGATGCTTGAAAATAGATAAATCTCGAGCATCTGCTTAATAAATAGTGTGACTCATGCTACCACACAATCTTTATTCCATTGTCTTTTATCACCACTCCACAAATTGGCATATGCAACAATCAGCACAAGATAGTTAGTATGCTTCTCATATTATATATATTATATATGATATGAGATATTGTTTTCATCTGCCTCCAAACGTCCTGGTATTACCACGTTTGAGCGAAGAGTTTCTACTATTTGTTGAGCCATTTTGCGAGCGTTGTACGGCGGGCATTACATTGCCATTGCGCCTATAAGTAGATGGCAAAGTTACTCGTCCCACGCCTTGTGCACCACCTCGATTGGTTTGTGGCTGGCTATTACCTGTTTGACTATAATTGGTGTAAGGGTCGTTAAAGATGGGATGCGATGAAGAGCCTTGCTCTTTACTTGGACGTTCGTTTTGCCATGGACGATCGTTTCTTGACGAATTAGGAACGTTATTGCGATTGTCGTTACGCCAACCATCATTGCGACCATTTTGCATTGGTGGACGATGATTGTCAATAGGTTTACCATTCTTAAATGAGAAACCATCGTTACGCCCTGGATGCCTATCACCCGGACGATTGGGCAGACGATTACCGCCATGATTTGAGCCAAACCAATTGCGGTTTTGATACAAATCGCGCATGCCCGAACCGCGATGAGGGCGTAATCCTATATACGGACTTGGGGCACCGTGTCCACGGCGATGCCATATTCCGCCACGATAAGTAATGTAAACCATTGGGCGTTCAAAGTAATAATAACCATAGCGATAATGGTCGAACACAGGGAAATACCATGCCGACTGATGCCAACGCACAGGACGGAAAAAGTAGTTGAGTGTGCGATATAGATTGTACTGCCAATCGAACAATACGCAACGCAAGTCGGCATCACGATATTGCCAATAATATCCATTGCAATCTGATGCAGTGCGCACATTCATCAAGTAATCAAGGTTAATCTGATAAGCGCGATCGCACTGTTCGGGGGTTAGATTGAGTTCGTATGCCATTTTATCGGTCAAGAACCATGCTTGCCGGCGAGCCTCTTCGTAGCTCATAGCTTTGGCTGCAAATGCGCTCAAAACAAAGAGCAAAGTTAAGATGTATCGTTTCATAGTTATTGCGTTTCTTAGTTTTTATTCAATTTTGATTTTTTACATCATTGTCTTTCTTTTGGCAAATATCGTAATTAGTTCTAAGATAGTTCACAATAGCTATGCTCTTTTTCGTTGTTTCGAAACACTTTTTAAACAAAAGGCTAAACGCTAATTGTTATTCTAAACAATAGTTGGTTATTACGAAAGATGAATTTTCTGTTTCTCATAATTCAAACGAAATCCACGAACACCTTCCACACTCTATTTTAAGCGAGTTCTGAGCAATTCTCACCAAACAACTGATTATCAACAAGTTAAGTAATTTTACAGGCTCTTTTACCTTCAAAAAACAGCTCTTTTTTCGTTATAAACGCGTTATTATAGCACAAGGATACGTATGCTTATACTGCAAGGATACGTATGCTAAGCACCTAAGGATACGTATCCTTAGCACCTTATAACACGTTTATAGGCAAACAACAATAGGTTAGTCAAGTACAAATTAAGCAGTTTTTAAACCTTTATCACATTCATATACATTCATTAACTACTATTTCAGACAATCCCAATGTCAATATTTGTTACCATTTACGCGGTAAATTTCATCCAAAAGGAAACGAAAAGAAGAGGAAAAAAGCAATTACCAATTTTTATTAGTAAATTTGCAACGATATTTTGCCCTAAAATAGGCAATAAACATTACACACTGAAATACTACATTAGAGAATTATAGCTATCATCATGCCACAACCTAACACAAAAGAAGAATTTGAGCAAGTGATGCGCAACTGTCGCGAGCTATTTGTTAAGAAGCTTCACGACTACGGAGCTGCATGGCGCGTAATGCGACCCGAAACCATGACAGACCAAATATTTATCAAGGCTGCACGCATCCGTTCGTTACAAATGAAAAAGTGCGCAATGGTAGACGAAGGCATTGCACCTGAGTTTGTGGGCATCGTAAACTATAGCATCATTGCTCTTATCCAGCTCGAAAAAGGTGTAGCTAACGAAGAAGACATAACACAAGAGGAAGCTTTAGCCCTCTACGACAAACACGCCCAACAATCGCTCGATCTTATGCTGAAAAAAAATCACGATTACGACGAGGCTTGGCGCGGAATGAGAGTGAGTTCGTATGCCGACCTCATATTTATGAAGCTCTTTAGAACCAAGCAGATTGAGGAACTTAAGGGACAAACACTTGTAAGCGAGGGTGTGGCAGCCAACTACATGGACATGATGAACTACGCCGTGTTCGGCTTAATAAAACTTACAATTGAAAAATAAGTTTATCATATATACAGGCATCGGCTTTACATGGTTATGCCGCTTGTTGCTGTGTACCACTTTCATCTTTTCGGGGTTTGTTAAAGTGGCAGACCCTATGGGCATGGTACACAAATTGCATGCCTATACGGTGGCTCTCAACCTTTCGGTAGCCGAAAATTCACTGCTGCTCGAAGTTGCTGCTACGGCTTTAGGCACCATTGAGTTTGTGTTGGGCATGTATTTGCTTTTGGGGTTTAGGCGCAAATTCACCACACGCACCATAGCCCTATTTATGCTTGCATTCACCCTTGTCACTGCATGGATTTATGCAACCGACCCCGTGCCCGACTGCGGATGCTTTGGCGAAGCCATCAAACTAACCAATGGGCAAACCTTTGCTAAGAACATTGTTTTGCTGCTTGCCTCAGCGGTTATGCTGATACGTCCATTCTCTGGTCTGCGGCTCATGTCAGAGCGAAATGCATGGATACTCTCCATTTATTCGTGGTGTTATGCCATCGGATTAGCACTCTACACGCTCCACTATCTGCCCATTATCGACTTTTCGGGATATGTGAGGGGAGCAAACATTAAGCAAGCCGTAATGGGCGAGGCCGACGAAGCTACTACCGAAAAGTTGGCCAACTTCTGCCTTATCAATGCGCAAACTGGCTACGATGCTACCCTCGATGTGCTTAACCACAAAGGATATACGTTTTTGCTCACCGTTCCTTCAACTATCACGGCCGACGATGGTTGTTGCGACCGCATCAACGACCTTTACGACTTTTGTCTTGACCACCATGTGCCCTTTTATATGGTTACGTCATCAACAGGCAAAGACCTCAACAAATGGATAGACGAAACGGGGGCAGCCTATCCTACCCTACTTGCCGAAGACACAGAGCTGAGCACCATGGTGCGCTCTAATCCTGGTCTCATGTTGCTTAACAATGGGGTGATTGAGGGTAAATGGAGCAACAACAACCTACCCGAAATCGACGACAACACGCATAGCGTTACACAACTCGTTGGTAGCAACCCTGATAAGAACCCCACAACCACGCTATTGTTATGGTTTGTAGTTCCATTCATTATCATTGTATTGCTCGATACGCTTTGGACAGGACATCAATTTTACAAACAACATATCTACGTTAAACGTTTTAAACTCAAAAAAATCATGAGAAAGAAAATCGTTGCAGGTAACTGGAAAATGAACAAGAACCTGCAAGAGGGCGTAGCTCTCGCTAAGGAACTGAACGAAGTGCTTACAGCTGACAAGCCCAACTGCGGTGTAATCATCTGCACTCCTTTCATCCACTTGGCTTCTGTAGCTAACATCATCGACTCTAACATCATCGGTCTTGGTGCAGAAAACTGCGCAGACAAGGTGAGCGGTGCCTACACTGGCGAGGTTTCTGCCGAAATGGTTAAGAGCACAGGTGCTAACTACGTAATTCTTGGTCACAGCGAACGCCGCGCATACTATCATGAAACTCCCGAAATCTTGAAGGAGAAGGTTAAGTTGGCTCTTGCTAACAACCTCGATGTTATCTTCTGCATTGGCGAGGTTCTCGAAGATCGCGAAGCAGGCAAGCAAAACGAAGTTGTTAAGGCTCAACTCGAAGGCTCACTCTTCGACCTTACTGCTGAAGAGTTCTCACACATCATCTTGGCTTACGAACCAGTATGGGCTATTGGTACAGGTAAAACTGCTACTGCTGACCAGGCTGAAGAGATGCACGCATTTATCCGCTCTACTATCGCTGACAAGTTTGGTGCTGAAGCTGCTGAAAACGTTTCAATCCTCTATGGTGGTAGCTGCAAACCAACTAACGCTAAGGAAATCTTCTCTAAGGTGGACGTTGATGGTGGCTTGATTGGTGGTGCTGCTCTTAAGGCTGCCGACTTCAAGGGTATCATCGATGCTTGGAAAGCTTAATTAAGCAAACTCTAAGAGCTAATAATAAACAATAGCTCTTTAATGTGCAAATAAGAAAGCAAGACTCTCAACTTAAATTATAGGTTGCCTTGTTTTCATATTTGCACATTTACCACTTTTTGAAATAACTCTTTTTGAATAGCTTCTTACGCATTACTATGTTTAAAAACAAGGGCTTCTATTTTCAAAAGGGTTCAATTTCAAATCATTAAAAAACATACCGCAACATTCGCTCAATGAAACATTTTCTCTTCATTATTTGTGCCACACTATTTGCATGCCAAACGCTTAAAGCACAAAACACATACACCGAGAAACTACGCCAAAACGAAGTAGGTAAGGGCACTGTAATTATTAACCATTCTGCCGAAATAGACCGCATTGTTAATGGTATTCATCAGTCTGTAAACAAGAGCAAAACGAGCAACAACACAGCCAGCAAAGCGCAAACACAAACACAAACAGAAGCAAAGAGCACTACAATACACCCAAGCACTATTACCAATATCGTTGCTAACAAAAACGAAAAAGCTAAGCACGAGAACAAAAGCAAAAACGAAGTTAAAGGCGAAAACAAGCACAACACCAAACAAGGTGATGCAAAACCCAATCAAACCAAACACGAAACAAACAACCCTACAACTTCGGCGTACATCAGCCGCGCACGTCACAAAGCACGCGGTTACAGAATATGCATTTTCACAGGCGGAAACTCACGCGCTGACAAGATAAAAGCTATACAAATGGGCAACAAATGCCGTAGAAAATTTGGCGAACTTGCCGCATACACCAGTTTTGAACCTCCACGTTGGGTAACTCATGTAGGCGATTTTAAAACACGTCAAGAGGCCCAAAAATATGTTGTACGCATTCGTCGTGCACGTATATCATACGAAGTGCGCATCGTGGCAAGCGAAGTGAACATACCCTACTAAAACAACAACAGCAAGCAACAGAAAAAAGCCTGTTCATTTACTGATTTTTTACATATCAAAAATGGAAACAGATAAACTCGAACAACTACAACACCACTATCACGAGATACTGAAACTATTGGGCGAAGATGCTGAACGCGAGGGACTTTTAAAAACGCCATTGCGAGTGGCTAAAGCCATGCAAACCCTTACAAAGGGATATAACATGAAGCCCGAAGATGTGCTTAACTCTGCCAAGTTTAAAGAGCCTTATAAGCAAATGGTTATCGTTAAGGACATCAAGTTTTACTCGCGTTGCGAACACCACATGTTGCCTTTCTACGGCAAGGTGCATGTGGCCTACATACCCAATGGTTACATCACAGGACTATCTAAGATTGCACGCATTGTAGATATCTTCTCACACCGCCTACAAGTGCAAGAGCGCATGACTACACAAATTAAAGAATGTATAGAGAACGCACTCTCGCCCAAGGGCGTAATGGTTGTAGCCGAAGCACATCACATGTGCATGCAAATGAGAGGTGTTGAAAAAGACGACTCAACAACCGTTACATCCGACTATAGCGGAGCGTTTGAACAGGCCGAAGCACGTGCCGAGTTTATGCGACTCATTGAGAAACGATAAGCATAAAGGGATAATACTTTTTAACGCTGTTTGTAGGTATTATCATTTCTATTTCAGCATACTTGCGATGCAGATTGATAGGCCCACTCACAACATTTTTTGTGTTTATCATATAATAAAAAGCCATTCTTTCCGTTAATATTAACAAGAGCCATGATTGAATTTATTAGAGGCAACATAGACGATATCACTCCCACAAAAGCTGTTATCGAAGCAAATGGTGTGGGATATGCACTCAACATTTCGCTTAACACCTATACGGCCATCCAAAACAATAAGGATGCTAAACTCTATGTGTTTGAAGTGATTAGAGAAGATGCATACACCCTCTTTGGCTTTGCCACACACTTAGAGCGCGACTTGTTTGAGTTACTAATCAGTGTGTCGGGAGTTGGCGGACAAACGGCCCGAATGATACTATCTGCCTTTACACCTGCCGACTTAGCTAACATTGTTCAAACAGAAGATGTGCGCTCACTTAAAAGCGTAAAAGGTATCGGCCCCAAAGCTGCACAACGCATTATTGTGGACCTTAAGGACAAGATGACCAACTTTATCGGTAGCAGCGAAAGTAGTGGCAACACAAGCCATGAGGTTAAGGCTAATTCGCCAATCATCGAAGAGGCTGTTCAGGCACTTACAGTGCTTGGCTTTGCACCTGCACCAACACAAAAGATTGTCATTCAAATAGTGAAAGAAGAACCATCAATCCCTGTAGAAGGAATTATAAAAAAAGCACTTAAAATGCTATAATTTGGGGAAACTTGCTATTTGTAAAGATGGGTTTGCGTTGCTAATAGTTGTATGCTCTACATTGCCCTAATAAAATAAAAAGTCTTATCCGCTCTCTCCGCACACATAAGCTAAATAACTAATCTGATTATCCTTGAAACATACGTTCTACATACTGCTGTTTGTATTAGCCTCTATCGGTATAGGGGTGGGACAAGCAGCATTTATGCAATCTGATAGACAGACGGCACATAGCAGTCGGCCCGAAGCAAAAGAAACATCTGTTACACAAAAAAACGTTGTAACAGCAAGTGATTCGTTGCCTAAGGTAAAAAAAACAACGCTTGTTACTTTGGCCGATACCACTCATGGAATGGTTGACCTACGCGACCCCGACAATCTGAAAACAGAGGGTGAGTTTGACGAAAAAACAGGAACGTATCTCTTTGGTACAAAACTGGGTAAGGACTTTCTTGATACTCCTTTCTCTATGACCTGGCAAGAGTATCAAAAACTGATGATGCAACGTTCTATTGCCAACTACTATCGCGCTAAAAACGCTGAAGAGTTTAAAAACAAGGGGAAAGATAAATTCGACTTTACAGATATGCACTTCGACCTTGGACCAATGAACAAAATATTTGGTCCTGGGGGTGTGCGCATTAAAACACAAGGTTCTGCCGAATTAAAAATTGGCGCTAACACGCGCTTTACTGACAACCCAAGCCTTTCTGAACGCAACAGAAAGGTTTTTGGCTTTGACTTTGACGAAAAGATTAACCTTAGTCTGAATGGTAAAGTTGGCGACAAAGTAAACATGGACTTCAACTATAACTCTGAAGCCACTTTTGACTTTGATACACAAAACCTCAAACTACACTACGAAGGTAAGGAAGACGAAATTATCAAACTTATTGAGGCGGGCAACGTGAGTATGCCAACCAATTCATCGTTGGTTAAAGGTGCCACATCGCTTTTTGGCGTTAGAACCGACATGCAATTTGGTAAACTTAAACTCTCTACCGTTGTAGCACAAAAAAAGTCTACTTCATCAAGTGTTAGTTCAAAAGGTGGTTCGCAACTTTCTAGTTTTGAGTTCTCTGCCGATGCATACGACGAGAACAGACACTACTTTCTGTCTCACTTCTTTCGCGATCACTACGATGAGAATATGCGCCAATTGCCCAACATAACATCGGGTATAACCATTAACCGCATCGAGGTGTGGGTGACAAACAAAACGGGGGCTACTACAGACACACGTAACATTGTGGGATTTACCGACCTTGCAGAGCACGACCATATTGCCAACAATCGTTGGAACGGAACTGGTAGCATAAACCCAAGCAACACCTCGAATAATCTTTACTCAATACTGAATGCTACACTTGATGGGGCACGCAATATATCATCGGCTACTTCTACGCTTGATGGGGCTGGTCTTGTGGGAGGTATCGATTATGAAAAACTTGAATCGGCACGCAAACTTTCTTCATCAGAATATAACTTGAATAGTTCCTTAGGCTATATTTCGCTTAAACAAACGCTGCAAACAGACCAAGTGCTTGCCGTGGCGTATGAGTATACTTACAAAGGACAAACTTATCAAGTAGGCGAATTTGCCTCCGACCATAAGGATAATAAAGAGGTGCTCTACGTTAAGACACTAAAGAACACTGCTTGCACTCCCGCTGTGGGTAACTGGAATTTGGAGATGAAGAATGTTTATGCCTTAGGTGCCTCGTCGGTACAGAAAGATAAGTTCAGACTTGACATTAAACTGCTTTCTGACACATCGGGTGTTTATCTTAGCTACTTGCCAGACCCATCTATAAAAGACAAAAAAATACTGACATTGGTGGGACTTGATCGCTTAGACAACAACAATAAGATTGGACCAAATGGTACATTTGACTTTGTTGAGGGCTACACCATTAATGCGTCGAGCGGTAGAGTGTTCTTCCCTGTTATTGAACCCTTTGGCTCTTCATTAAGAAAGGCTATCGGCAATGATGCCGTTGCAGACAAATATGTTTTTCAAGAACTTTATGACTCTACACGCACCGTTGCTAAGCAAATAGCCGAAAGAAATAAGTTTCTCATTACCGGACAATATAAGGCTACCCGAAACGATGAAATCGTGTTGGGAGCTATGAATATACCCCGTGGTTCGGTGATTGTTACAGCTGGTGGTCAAACGCTTATGGAGGGGTCGGACTATACAGTAGACTATAACTCTGGCGTGGTTAGAATTTTGAACAAGAGCATACTCGATGCGGGCACAAATATTAATGTAAGCCTTGAGAGCAACAGCGACTATGGCATGCAACGTAAAACCATGTTCGGAATGAACTTTGAATATAACTTTTCAAAGGATTTCAAAATGGGCGGTACGTTTATGCACTTAGGTGAGAAACCTCTTACCACGAAAGTGGCTATGGGATCGGAGCCTTTAAATAACACTTTGTGGGGACTCAACCTTTCATGGAAGAAACAAAGTCAGCGACTGACCGATTGGATTAACAAACTACCGCTTATTCATTGCACAGCGCCATCGAGCATAAACTTTACAGGTGAATTTGCTCAACTCTTTGCAGGTAAAAGCAGAGGGGCACAAGGAAATGCCTCGTATATAGATGACTTTGAGAACACTAAGAGCGATATTGATATCTCTAATCCTAAAGAATGGACCATATCGAGTGTACCCTCTGTATTCCCAGAATCGAAGTATACAAACGATGTACGCTATGGCTACAATCGTGCATTATTGGCATGGTATTACATCGACCCATTGTTTACTCGTCGTTCTTCAAGTCTAACTCCAAGCCACATAAAAAACGATTTGGCTCAACTTTCTGACCCTAATGTACGTGAGATTTACAAAAGCGAATTGTTCCCAAACAAAAGCGTTAATATGCAAGAATCTAACACGCTCAATGTGCTAAACCTTGCCTACTATCCTAATGAACGCGGTCCGTATAACCTCGACCCATCGCTCGACGTAAATGGTCATCTGCTCTATCCTGAAAAGAGATGGGGTGGCATGATGCGTAAACTCGAAACCTCTGACTTTGAAACCTCTAACATCGAGTATATTGAGTTTTGGATGCAAGACCCCTTTATCAAAGCTCGCGAAGCAGGAAAAACATTTAATGGCGACCTTTATTTTAACTTAGGCGAAATAAGCGAGGATATTTTGAAGGATGGTAAGAAGTTTTACGAAAGCGGCTTACCTATTGACGATGACCCTACCCAGTATACTGAAACTGTGTGGGGACGTGTGCCAAATCAAAACACCGTAACCTATGCCTTTAACACATCAAGCGGCTCAAGAGCTAAACAAGATGTGGGATATAATGGTTTGACCTCTGAACAAGAAAAAACTTATCCCGCATACGCTGCCTTTCTGTCGGCCATACAGTCAAAGGTAAGTCCAACTGTATACGACTCTATACTTTCATCACCATCAGCCGACAAGTATCACTACTTTAGAGGTTCTGACTATGACCGCGAGCAACGTTCTATCCTCGATAGATACAAATACATCAACAACCCGAACGGAAATGCTGTTGATGCAGAAAACTCTCCAGAAAAATATAGTACTGCCTACAAAACGCAGCCCGATGTTGAAGACATTAACCAAGACTTCACACTCAACGAATACGAAAAGTACTATCAATATCACGTTAAAATTGCAGAGGATGCTTTGCAAGTAGGACAAAACTATATTGTAGACAAGCGCACCTCTAAACAAAAGACACGCGATGGCAACACACGCGAATATACTTGGTATCTCTTCCGTATACCCGTGGAACAATATGAGAAAAGAGAAGGTGGTATATCCGACTTCTCCTCTATCCGTTTTATGCGTATGTATATGACTGGATTTGCAGAACCTGTTGTACTTCGTTTTGCAACGTTGAATCTTGTTCATGGCGAATGGCGCTCGTATGAACAAGCGCTTTATCAAGGTAAAGCACCTGAGGCTAGCGGCACGTTAGAGGTGAGTGCAGTGAACTTTGAAGAGAACAACGAAAAGGAACCTGTAAACTACATTATGCCTCCTGGTATCAGCCGTGTACAAGACCCCGGACAAACACAAATTTTGCAAAACAACGAACAAGCTCTCTCGCTTGTTGTAAAACAACTGGCAAGCGGCGACGCACGTGCTGTATATAAGAACACCAACCTCGATTTGCGCAGATATAAACACTTACAAATGTTTACCCATGCCAATTCGTTGATTGGACAAAATGCTGTTGAAGATGGACAAACCTCTATCTTCATACGCTTGGGATCTGACTACAAAAGCAACTTCTATGAATACGAAATTCCTCTTAAAATAACTCCCGCCGCCCATTATGCTGACAATACAGCCAACGCGCGCATTGTTTGGCCACAAGACAATATGCTGGATATAGACCTTAGCATACTCACAAAAGCTAAGAACAATCGTAACAAACAGAAGGCTTTAGGCCTTGCATCGTTTGCTAAACTCTACTCTGAATACGATGCTTCGCGACCTGCAAACAAAGTGAGCGTGATGGGTAACCCTTCGTTGGGCGATGTACGAACCATTATGATTGGCGTACGCAATAATTCTCGAACCACACAATATGTTGAGGTTTGGGCTAACGAACTGCGCTTGCAACAATTCACTAATAAAGGTGGTTGGGCTGCGCAATCACAACTCAACCTTCAGTTGTCTGACCTTGCTTCTGTTAATCTTTCAGGACATATTGAGACTGAAGGGTTTGGTGGACTTGAAGAGACCGTTAGCCAAAGACGTAATGAAAACCTATACGAATATTCGGTAACTACAAATGTTGATGCAGGTAAAATATTGCCCGAAAAGGTTAAACTGAATGCACCTATCTACTATTCTTACTCTAAACAAAAGACTTCGCCAAGATACAATCCTCTTGACACTGATATGGAACTCGACGAAGCTCTTAATGCACTGAATACGAAGGCAGAAAAGGACTCTCTTAAGAACATTGCCGATAAAGTTGTAATAAACAAAAACTTCAGCATTAGTGGTGCAAGGTTTAACATCGTGACCAAGAGCCATTCTATGCCTTACGACCCTGCAAACTTTACCTTTGGATATGCTTACTCTTCGCGCAACACCACTGGAGAAACTACTGCTTGGGAGAAAGACCAAAATTGGAAGTATAGCTTTAACTATAGTTGGTCGCCCAACTTTAAGGCATTCGAGCCTTTTAAAAAGAATAAGAGCAAATCAAAATGGTTTAAGATTTTAAAAGAACAAAGTATCAGTTATTTGCCACAAAACATTGGCTTTAATTCTGATATTAGCCGCTCTTACTATGAACTGCAAGAGCGTGATATGGAAAACTTAAACAACAATACGCTACCACTTTCGTGGTCAAGCGATTTCCTATGGAATAGGTCTTTCCAATTGCGTTGGGACTTAACAAGAAGTATACATGCAAATTTCTCTTCTGGTACGAATGCAGAGATTGAACAACCTTATACAGCGGTTAATAAAGACCTATACCCCGATCGTTACAAGGCTTGGAAAGATTCTGTTTGGCAAAGTATCAAGCACATGGGACGTCCTTTGACCTACCAACAGAATTTTGATCTTTCGTGGAAGTTACCACTCAACAAACTGCCTTTGTTTGATTGGCTAACATCTGACGTTGCATATAATGCTACCTACAATTGGGCTCGCGGTTCTGAACTTGAAAATGGTAGTACTCTTGGCAACACCATTAGCAATAGCCGCAACATAACTGGTAATGTGCGCCTCAACCTTGAGACTCTCTATAACCATGTACCCTTCTTGAAAAAGGTGAACAGAAAATATGCTCAAACACCTAAGGACAAAAGCAAAGAAGCTGAAAAGAAGAACTTCCAAAAAGAAATTCAACTAAAAACCGACACAACCCTCACCATACAACATAATCAACGTGCAAAGAACATCAGAGTTACTGCCATTCGCCCCAATGGTAGCAGATACCCTATTCGCTTTAAGGTGATAGACAATAACAAAATATTAGTGCTATCTAAAGATACAGCACGACTAAAAATAACTGTTACTCCTAAAAAGAGAAAAGAAGACCAAGGATGGTATAAAGCTATGCAAATGGGCACACGCTTCCTAATGATGGTGCGCAATGTGAGCATCAACTATACAAACCGCTACAACTTGAATGTTCCTGGATTTCTGCCTGAAGTTGGCGACTACTTTGGACAAAAGAAGAGTGGCAGTATGCTTGCACCTGGACTGAACTTTGCATTTGGTGCTACTGATGAGGGATATATCCGCAAAGCTGCTGAAAGAGGATGGTTATTAATGGCAGATAGTGTGACAACCCCCGCAACCTCAAACCTTACAGAATCGTTCCAACTGCGTGCAACTCTTGAACCATTTAGAGACGTTAAAATCGACCTCAACGCCTCACGAAACACAACACGCAACCGTAGCATTCAATATATGTTTGATGGTATGCCAACTACTCAAACAGGTTCGTTTACTATGACTACTATATCTATTAGTAGCGCTTTTGAGAAAATTGGTTCACCCGATAAGGGATATAAAAGCAAGACTTTTACTAAATTTGTAAACTCACTCGAAAGCTACCGCCAAAGAGTTGAAAACATCTTTACAAATGCTCCCTACCCTGCCAACTCTTCGCTGGCTGGCGCAACATTCGACCCTGCTAACGGAACTGTAAGTGCTTACTCACCCGAGGTGATGATACCTGCATTCTTAAATACATACACCATGGGGCATTCTGGTCTTGATATTTTTCCGTCTTTACTGAAATTGCTACCTAATTGGAGCATAACCTATGGCGGATTATCAAAACTTCCGAAAATGAAAAAGGTGTTTAAGAGTTTCAACATCAACCACGCCTACAAGAGTGTATATTCTGTTGGCTCTTACAACACGTTCAATAGCTACATGGAATACATGAATGGATTCGGTTTCGTAAACGATGTAGCCACAGGCAATCCTATTCCTGGTTGCATGTACGACATTTCGACTGTTAGTATCAACGAGAGTTTCTCACCATTAGTTGGCGTTAATATGACTTTCCAAAACAACTTAACAGCCAAAGTTGAAATGAGAAAGACACGTGTGCTCACATTAAGCATGACTTCGCAACAATTATCTGAAACTCGCTCTAACGATTTTGTTGTAGGGCTTGGATACAAGATTGCTGACCTCAACTTATTTGCTCCTAAAAAGACTGTTCGCAGCAAAACAAAGGGCAGCGGTTCAAACAAACAAACTACAACAAACAATCGTGGCTTTGCCAATGATTTAAACCTTCGACTCGACTTTACGCTTCGTAATCAGAGTGCACTCAATCGTGATATTCTGACACAACTTAGTCAAGCTACTAGCGGAAACAAGGCAGTACAGATATCATTCTCTGCCGACTATGCTCTGAGCAAATTGCTCACACTTACTGCATACTACGACAGACAAATGAACAAGCCATTGCTCACATCAAGTTCTTATCCTACTACAACACAAGACTTTGGCGTAAGCATCAAATTTGTTCTTAACAGATAAAAACACGCTCTTAAACGAACCACGCTAAAGAGCCATAATAAAAGCTTTTTTTAAAGTTATGAAGATTTTTAGATTCTTTTCAAACAATATAAAAGACCAATCTACGTTTTATAATAATATGAGCATTGTGACTATACCAGATACTGCTTTGCTCATACAAAAACGGCCTTTCTTCATCCCCGACTTTACGAACCATTGCATGGTTCAACTATGTGCTTGTGTTAGAATTAACCGATTGGGACGTAGTATACATGAACACTTTGCTGAACGCTATTACGATGCAAACAAAATTGCAATCGGCACTCATTTTGTTGCAAGAGATTTGCTCAACAAGTTAGTAGAACAACATTTTCCATGGGATAAAGCTGTAGGGTTTGATAATGCAGTTGTTGTTGCTGAAAGCCCTTGCAACATGACAGAAGGCGAAAACGAAACATGCATGACAATTGGAGATAGGACCTACAAGACCACCATTTCTAAAAATGAATTGCTACCCATCATCAATCATCAAATTGCACATATCAGTTTGTTTTACACACTTAAGCAAGGCGATATCTTAATATTTCCTCTTAAGTTGCAAGAACAACAAGTGTATATTGACGAACATGTTGCATTATCTATAAACAATGAAACAATTCTTCAGTTTAATATAAAATAATCTGCAGATAGTGACTATTCATAGAAGAAACTTCTGAGCTAAGTATTCTTTAATTGTACTACATTGCTTTCCGTATACCATACATGAGAAAAAAAACATTCATATTGGCAACCATTTTGGCTACATCCTTGCACGCACAGAACTATACGCAAGTGTGCCAATATAATATGGGCAATTTACTACCTACAGATTCGGTTAGTTTTGCCATTGAATATCCAGAATATTCAAAACTTAATAAGACCGAAATACATAGGCTACAAAAAGAAGGTTTTATACCACAAGACCACATACAAATAACAGCCACACGCTCTATTAGCCGTGGCGAAACAATCTACGATATTTCTTTCGTTCCCATTGTAAAAAAAGGTTCTCAATGGTATGAAGTAAAAAACTACATCGTACGCCCCGTTATTAAAGAAACCTGCCACACAGCTTCTGTCAAGAAGATTGTGCTTGCTACAGAAACCATAGCCAAACAACAACGATATGCCGAAACATCCGTACTATCAAAAGGTAAATGGGTTAAAATACGTGTTAGCAAAGAAGGCATTTATCAACTCACCGATGCTCAACTAAAGAAGGCTGGATTTAACGATCCAAGCAAGGTTAAACTCTATGGCTATGGCGGTAAACTGCTACCAGAAGTATTCAGTTTTACGGGGAAGGATGCGCTTATCGACGATTTAAACGAGGTTCCACTCTATCGTCGTTCTGGCTCTGTTCTCTTTTATGCCGAAGGCCTCAATACATGGACAAGTAGCACTAAATTTGCAACTAACACCTACTCAAAATATAGCTACTACTTCTTGACAGAAGCCGAAAGCGAAGAGGATAAGCCTGCAACATTTACCACATTGAACAAATTGGCAAGTACACCAACAAGTTCAATCAGTGAAGTGTCTGCTCACGCCCTTATCCATAACGAAGAAACAACATGGTATGGTGGTGGACGCAGATTTTTTGATAGTAAAGACCTGCAAAGCGGAGTTACCTACAAGATGCAACTTCCTGGCAATACATCGTCTGAATGCAGTGTTGCTTACGACATTTCAGCCGTTCCTGTAGGCTCAACCACCTACTTCAATGTCACTTGCACAAACGACAATAAATCTGCTAAGCACTATTTTGACAAACTTGGCGAAGGAACAACTGCACGCGGATATTCGGGGACTTTCACTGCCTCATTAGGTACTGAAGCTAAATTCAATGTAGCTACCTCGCAAACAGGTAGATTACATTATCTGTACACAACATACAACCAGAAACTTTCTACTATTAACACCACTGCCTCATTTACAACCAACGTAAATGGTACTGCTATTCTTGATGTAAATGATGCAACAGAGAATACACGTGTTTGGCGGTTAGGCAATGCCGAAGAATGTGTAGCTGAGCTTTATGGCACATTCGAGAATGGTGTTTACAAAGCACAAACAGATGATGCAAGTAACAGATTTATGCTTGTAGACATAGCTCAGAACTACAGTTCACCAGAAATAGTAGGCTCTATTGAAAATCAGAATTTACATGCAGATAAAGACATTGACTACGTTATTATCATTCCTGCATCGGGTAAATATGCAGAACAAGCCCATAAACTTGCTGCCTACCATAAGCAAAAAAATGGGCTGCGTGTAAAGGTTGTACGTGCCGATCAGATTTTCAATGAATTTTCATCAGGAACACCAGATGCAACTGCTTACCGTCGCTACATAAAAATGCTTTACGACAGAGCTTCAAGCACCGACGACATGCCACGCTATCTATTATTATTTGGTCCGTGTACATACGACAATCGCATGATTACCAGCGAATGGAAAAGGCAAAACCCCAATGACTACCTCTTGGCATACGAAAAAAGCAGAACTGATAATATAGTAGGTTCTTATGGCATCGGAACGCTCAATGACTATGTTACAGACGATTACTACGGCTACCTCGACGACAATGAAGGCAATAACATTCTTACAGAAAAATTAGATCTTGCTATTGGTCGCTTTCCATGTACAGACGAGAATGAAGCCAACACTTTAACAAACAATACACTTGCATATCTTAACAACGAGTATGTTGGTGCATGGAAAAACCGCATGTGGGCCATTGGCGATGTTGGAGACAACAACTTGCACATGAATGATGCTGAAGGAGTAAGCACACAGGTTAAAACATCTGCTAACGAAGGCTTTATGTTGCGAAAAATTTATCCCGATGCTTACGAGGCTACTCACGAAGCAAAGGGTATCACCTACCCTGAGGCTACAAGCAAAATAATACGTGCTATGCAAACTGGTGCACTCATATTCAACTATAATGGTCACGGCAGTCCCGACAGATTATCACGCACTTTCTTGATCAATAAGGATGATATAAGCAACAACGTAAGTTCTGCCCTTCCGCTTTGGATTTTTGCATCATGCGAAATCACTCCGTACGACCAAAGCATGACTGATATTGGTCGCAACGCATTGTTTAATAGCAAAGGCGGATCTATCGGTGTAATATGTGCTTCACGTTCTGTCTACGCGAACTACAATTGTAATCTTAATAAAGGTGTAGTAAAATATGCTTTTACCAAAGATAGCAAACAACAACGCAATTCTATTGCCGAAGCTTTGCGATTGACTAAGATAGAGCTTAACATGTCTTCTAAAGACGGAAACACTATTGGGTCTGACAAAACAGAAAACAAACTCAAATACGTTTATTTTGGCGATCCTGCTGTTAGTTTGTCATATGCCGATCAAGGCGTATACATAGATAGCATCAACGGCAAAAAAATAGACAATAACATGGAGAAACTCGCTGTTGGCGAGAAGACAACATTCTCCGGACACATCAATGGCAATACAGCTCAAGGTAGCGCCGACAACTCATTCAACGGCATACTTTATGCCACCATATATGCTCCTATAAAAAGCATTACTTGTAAGGGACACGACAATACATCTGCTAAAGATCTAACCTATTCAGACTATACGCAAACCTTATTCGAAGGTTGTGTGGAAGTTATAAACGGCAGATTTACCTTGCAAACTATCATTCCACAAGGCATTAGTTTCTCAAACGCAGCTTCTCTGCTTTCACTCTATGCAGTAAACAACGAGAATACGCAAGAATATAATGGAAAGTTTAATGGTTTCTGCATCAATCATAGTGCGTCTGAGGAAATAACCGACACCATTGGACCTAACATCTACATGTATATTGGCACACCTGACTTTCCTAATGGCGGAACGGCAAGCAAAGGAGCCACACTCTACGCATCGATAGCCGACTCTACAGGCATTTCAATGATGAGTGGCAACCTTGGCCATGACATGGAACTTTGGTTCGACAATAAAATCAATGAAAGTATTGTAGTTAATGACTACTTTAGCTTTAACTACGGCTCTTACAACCAAGGTTTACTTGAATATCCTCTGTCAAATCTAAGTGAGGGACAGCACACTGCCACCCTACGCATTTGGGATGTATATGACAATTGCACTACGTCGAAACTTACATTTACATTGACATCTGGCATTGCCTCAAACTTTGATGTAACAATATCTACGCCTACATCTGCAGGCAGTACACGTCTTATCACCTCTTTCGTTGGATATGCAAACGATGAAAGCGAGACAGAAGTAACTACCGAAGTGTACAATGTTCAAGGCATGCGCGTTTGGCATCAGAGCGCATGGGTAGATAAAGGCGCTCAATACGCATCATTCAATTGGGACATGACTGATTATGCTGGCAACAAACTCCCTTCAGGTGTTTATCTCTATCGTAGCATCGTTGGCAAGAAACATACCCCAACCAAAAAGATGATTATTAGGTAACACAAAATCACTAAACAAAATGACAAACCTCTCTCATATTATAACTAATAAAAAGAGACATAACTCTTTCTCACTTAATTACACGCATTGCAAGGTCGTAACATGCCTATGCATGTTTACCATTGCATCGCTAAGCAACAAAGTCATGGCCGACGACAAAGTGCGTGATCAGTTCAACCCCGTACGAACTGCCGTAAACTCACAAAGCATTGCACCAGATGCTCGCGCTGGTGGTATGGGCGATGTTGGTGTAGCAACAGACCCCGATATACACTCGCAATATTGGAATCCGGCCAAATATCCATTCACCATCTCACGCGCAGGATTTGCCATCAACTACACCCCATGGCTCCGCAAGCTCACCACGGGCATTGCCCTTCTTAATGCTACGGGTTACGTGCGCTTGGGCGACTATCAAGCATTGAGTGCATCTGTAAGATACTTCACATTGGGCGAAGTACAAGGAGGCGAAAACGGCAACATCATTACCGTTAAACCATACGAGATGAGTGTTGATGCTGCATATTCGCGTATGTTGAGCGAAAAATTCTCTGCTGCAGTAGCACTGCGTTATATGTACTCTGATATCACAGGACACTACGATGACAATAGCACAGCAGGTTCTGCTTTTGCAGCTGACATTGCTCTCTACTATAATACCTACGTAATGATGGGACAGCGAGAATGCCAATTGGCGTGGGGATTAAACATCAACAATATTGGTAGCAAAATCTCTTATGGCGATGACCGTTCTTATTTCATCCCAACCAATCTTCGTTTGGGATTAAGCTATATGATGCCTATCAATGAATATAACAAAATAACCTTCTCTGCTGATGCCAACAAACTTCTTGTTCCCTCTATGCCACTCCAAAAAGCAGACGAGACTAACGAAGACTATCAAGAACGACTCGACAAAGAGTATTACAACAAATCGTCTATCTCAGGCATATTCTCTTCGTTTGGCGATTCTGAAAGAGGATTCAAAGGCGAACTCGAAGAAATTCAGTGGAGCATTGGTACAGAATATACCTACAACGACAAGTTCACACTCCGTGCTGGTTATCACCACGAAAGTGCCATGCAAGGCAATCGAAAATATGCAACCGTTGGTGCTGGATTTCGTATGAACGTATTGGCTATTGATGCAGGATATGTTATTGCCACCTCAGCATCCAACCCACTTGATCAAACCCTTCGTGTATCTCTGTCATTCGATATGGATGGTATACGCGATTTATTTGGAAAACGCAGATGAATATAAGAGTAGGAATGGGCTACGATGTTCACAAACTCGTTGCCAATCGTCCCCTTTGGTTGGGCGGTATAAAAATAGAACACACCTTAGGTTTGTTAGGACATAGTGATGCCGATGTGCTAATACATGCCATATGCGATGCCCTTTTAGGAGCAGCCAATATGCGCGACATAGGTTATCATTTTCCCGATACATCTGCCGACTTCGCTGGTATAGATAGCAAAATACTACTCGAAAAGACCATAAAACTATTAGCCGTGAAAGGTTGGAAAGTTGGCAACATTGATGCCACCATCTGTGCCGAAAAACCAAAAATCAATCCACACATTTCAGCCATGCAGCAATGCCTTGCCCCTATTATGAACGTATCAGTAGATGACGTCAGCATCAAAGCCACCACAACTGAACGCTTAGGCTTTACGGGTAGAGAAGAAGGTATCTCAGCTTATGCAGTAGCGCTGATTGAAAAAATATGAATATTATAATAAGTAGGTGAGCAAAATTATATTAGATTATAATCTATTAATTTTGAACACCTACTTATATATTTAAGACTACAATGTATGAAGAATATGGATAGCTTTTGGGAACTTGCAGAACAAACGTTTCTATTTGACAACAAGAAAACAATATGGGGAGGGTATGCCATCAGTTCAATATGCATGGCCAATGCCTTATGGCAGATGGCCTTAATCCTATGGGGGCATCGTGAGCTTTCAATGAAAGCCATTGAATGTATTTTGCTTTCCTCTGCCATTGGAATTATAGGGTTCGTATTCTGTTATTTCAGAAAATCTGCTTCTATAAGAGTTAAATTCTATACGGCTTGTTTGGTCTTAACTGCTTTCTGTGCTTATTTATGCATACTCCATCCTGATGCCACAACACGACGATATCCTAATTCTGAATTCAATCATGCTATACTTTTAGCAGGCATTATTTTTTTTGGAGGAGGAGGGTTGTGGATATTGTATAACGACTGCAAATGGTATTTTAAAAAACATAAGAAAAACAACAAACACTGAACAAATACTGAAATTTCTATCTGACACAAATTAGCTCTAAACACATTTATTGTCTTGTTTTCTTAAACTAAAAAAAAATCGGTACAACTTATTGACATGTCAATTGTTGTACCGATTTTTAGTTGCGGAGGCTCGACTCGAACGAACGACCTCCAGGTTATGAGCCTGGCGAGCTACCAACTGCTCCACTCCGCGATATTAATATTTCAACAAGCATGATTGCTTATTTTCTTATTTTCGAATGCAAAGTTAGTATTTATTTTTTTTACAAACAAATTTTGAGTTGTATTTTTTTCAATTAAATGATTAAATAATGTTTTTACGAACTTGCGTAAATATTACTGCTTTTTTTGTAAACTTCATCAAGCAACTTTTTAATAAAAACTTTGTTTTATTCAAAAATAAGATGTAATTTGCGGCCGAAAAGCATAAAACTTTCTTTGAGAAACAAACAGGGCATTGAGCATTGGCAACCTATTGATGCTTTTATAGCAAAAAAATGCAAAGGATAAGCCCATATGCAAAGTGCTTAATTTATTCACTTTAAATCCTGAAACACAACCATGAAAGTTTACAATTCGCACGAGATTAAAAACATTGCCCTCTTAGGCAACGATGGCTCAGGCAAGACCACGCTCACAGAAGCTTTGCTTTTTGAAAGTGGTCAAATTAAACGTCGCGGACGCATTACGGCAAAAAACACGGTGTCGGACTATTTTCCTGTTGAGCAAGACTATGGTTATTCCGTTTTCTCTACTGTTTTCCACACAGAGTGGAAGGGCAAAAAACTCAATATTATTGACTGCCCAGGCTCTGACGACTTTGTAGGTGCAGCCCTCACAGCACTTAACGTTACAGACACTGCCCTACTACTTATCAATGGGCTATTCGGTCCTGAAGTGGGTACACAAAATCACTTTCGCTATACCGAAAAGCTTCATAAACCCGTAATTTTCCTTATAAATCAGCTTGACGCTGATGGATGCGACTATGATGCTGTTGTAGACGATTTACAAAGCATTTACGGGAAAAAAGTTGTTCCCGTGCAATACCCTACCACAACGGGTGCTGGTTTCAACTCGCTTATCGATGTGATTTTGATGAAGAAACTCACATGGAGTGAGGAAGGTGGCGAACCAACCTTAGAGGATATTCCAACAGAGGAAAAAGAAAAGGCCGAAGCCATGCACAAAGCGCTTGTTGAAGCTGCTGCCGAGAATGATGAGGGACTAATGGAAAAGTTTTTTGAAACCGACCACCTTACCGAAGACGAAATGCGCGAGGGCATTCGCAAGGGCATGGTTACACGCAGTATTTTTCCCGTATTTTGCGTTTGCGCATCCAAAAACATGGGCGTAGGCAGATTAATGGAATTTTTGGGCAATGTTGTTCCATTTGTCGATGAAATGCCCGCCGTACACAACACTCGTGGCGAAGAAGTAACACTCGATCCCGATGGTCCTACCTCCGTATACTTCTTTAAGACTGGTGTAGAACCCCATATTGGCGAAGTTCAATACTTTAAGGTGATGAGCGGAACCTTACATGAGGGCGACGACCTGACAAATGCAGATAGAGGTTCAAAAGAGCGCATGGCACAAATATTTGTATGCTCAGGTGCCACACGCGAAAAAGTAGAACAATTACAAGCAGGCGACATAGGTTGCACAGTAAAGCTTAAAGACGTTCGTACTGGCAACACGCTCAACGACAAGAACTGCGAGTATCGTTTCAATTTCATAAAATATCCAAACCCCAAATACACTCGCGCCATCCGTGCTACAAACGAGGCAGATACCGAGAAAATGATGGTTGCACTCAATCGTATGCGCCAAGAAGACCCCACGTGGGTGGTAGAGCAAAGCAAAGAGTTGCGACAGATTTTGGTACATGGTCAAGGTGAATTTCACCTTCGCACATTAAAATGGCGATTGGAGAATATCGACAAAATTCCAGTTGAATTCTACGAACAACGCATTCCTTATCGCGAAACCATCACCAAGGCAGCACGTGCCGACTACCGACACAAAAAACAGAGCGGAGGTGCCGGACAATTTGGCGAAGTACATCTTGTAATTGAGCCATATAGCGACGGCATGCCCGACCCCACAGTCTATAAATTTGGCGGTCAAGAGATTCGCGTTACAATGAAAGGAAAAGAAGAAATTCCATTGGAATGGGGCGGAAAATTGGTGTTTATCAATTCTGTTGTAGGTGGTGCCATCGATGCTCGTTTCATGCCCGCTATACTTAAAGGCATCATGAGCCGAATGGAACAAGGCCCACTGACGGGTAGCTACGCACGCGATGTACGTGTAGTTGTTTACGACGGAAAAATGCACCCCGTAGACTCTAACGAACTCTCGTTTATGCTTGCAGGTCGTGCAGCTTTCAGCCAAGCATTCAAGGAGGCTGGTCCTAAAATTCTCGAACCCATTTACGATGTCGAAGTGTTTGTACCTGCCGACAAAATGGGCGACGTTATGAGCGATCTACAAGGACGCCGAGGCTTGATTGTGGGTATGAGCAGCGAAAATGGTTACGAAAAGCTACAAGCTAAAGTTCCCTTAAAAGAAATGTCGAACTACTCAACCTCTTTAAGTTCGCTCACAGGCGGTCGCGCCTCATTCATCATGAAATTTGCAAGCTACGAACTCGTACCTAGCGACTTGCAAAAGAAGTTGATTGAAGAACACGAAGAGGAGCAAGCTAAGGCCTAAGGTGCAACCAAATGCTGATGGCTTCATGCGTTAAGCCTCAGCATCCTCTTGCATAGCAATTTATAGTTTAAAAAAAATATGGTAGCAACCCCTTGCATTTGCATAGAATTGCTACCATATTTTTTCTTTTAAATATCGCTGACATAGAATATCAAACGCTCAAAAATCGCGAAAAATGAAACTGATTTCAAATAAGTTCATTTTTCGCGATTTTTAGCGCACATATTGCTATCAATTGATAATCAGCACATTACGTTTACATACTATAACTATAGCCATCTTAAAATCCCTTACAAACGTGTTATAAACTCACAAGGATACGTATCCTTACACCAAAAGAATACGTATCCTTACACGCTTAGCAACGTGTTCTAAGCACATAAGAATACGTATTCTTATGCCACGCACTAATATTTTCCCTCAAAAACAGTACACTGTATTTATACACTCATCCCTTATTCTGTTAAAATTATTAACACTCCACTTCTATTTTGAAAGTTCTGAATGTAACCAAATGTTACCAAAGAGAGCTTATTTTTAGATAGCATTAATCTGTAGCCTTCCAACTAACACACATCTTATTGCCCTATCTTTACCCTATCTCAATTATATAGCAAACAATCATTTGGATATTTAATAATATTTCTATACTTTTACATTGCATTCAGAGCAAAAATAAATAGACATCGTTATCCCAAGCATATACAAGAGCCCATGTTCAATCAATATAAGGAGATGCAGTTTACAGAATATAATAAAGCTGTAAGATATTACCTATCAAATTATAATAAGCTCATTGAAATTGAGAAGTTTGTACAGAACGAAATTATTCATTTTATAGATTTAAATCTCCCTGATATTATACGAGATTACAACGAAGCATCATACCTATACTCATTTTGGAAAAACTATCCTCCATTAGACAGAGGGCGCTCCCCTATAGGCGACCAATATCCATGGATTGAAGTTGGCGAACAGGTATTTGGTAATAAACTATCCCGATATTTTGCCGCAAACTTTAGTGTTAAAGATACAGGACTACCCTCTGGAGCTGACGACAGATGCATAATATCAAGTGAAAGAATTAAACAAATTCTTGGCATTACGAACTCTGTTTGGGTATTTATAGATATAAAATCAGCTGGACCACGAGACGATTTTAATCATGCCGTAATGTCTCCGTATCAAATCTCTGGCTCGGGCATTTGGAACAATCTGAACGATGGTATAACAAATACTCCTATCAAAGCATCTGGAAAAAAGGCTTCACACGATTTCCTTTGTTCCTTATCGCCTATTTATATACTAAGCGACGGAACAATTGTCCCGTTGGTTACATTTGCCATAAAGCCTGTTTATGAAATGTGTTACGATAATGATGCAAACATTGGGCAACCTCTTAACAAAATTAAAGTTGCAAGTATTCCCAATGGTATTCTGCTTACACAAAATCCTAATTATATAAATAAATATCCACACCTATTTTTCCCAGGCAAAGATGACAAGTCAAAAGATCCAAGAAAAATCCGTGCACGAGTGTCATTTGACAAACTTAAAGAAATTGATAGTTGGAGAGTTAAAGAAATACTGATTTGACATGACAAGTGTTGAAAGCAACAATATATACCATGGAGACTCTTGCAAACTTTTGAAAGAAATTGAAACGAATAGCGTTTCATTATCATTTTGGTCTCCGCCTTATTTTCTCGGAAAAGAATACGAAAAAGGAGAGTCTTACGACTCTTGGCAAAGTATGCTTAAAACCATTATTACCGAACATTACAGAATACTCAAGCCTGGAGGTTTTTTGGTAATTAATATTGCAGATATTCTTTCATTTGAAGATCACAATATGCCAAGAATTATGGGACTAAACCCAGCAAATAGAAAATGCAGTGTTACAAAAGAAATGATACTAAAGGCCAAAGAAGAACACCCTGATTTTAACAGATATCAACTTGCAACTTTACTTAAATGCAGCGAGCAAACAATAGACAGAAGACTCAATGGAAATAACATACGTGGAGGGCGCTACACCCCAGGCACTCACGTAAAATTAGTTGGTGGTAATTTGGAACAATATGCATATGATGCTGGATTGTTTCTTTATGATAAACGTATTTGGAAAAAAGATCCAGCATGGGCTAATTGCAAATGGACTACAAACACGTTAAAAGCGGTAAGTGAGACTGAAGATTTATATGTATTTTGGAAGGCTGGTGAATACGTAGTTAATAGAAATAGACTTACACCACAAGAATGGAAAGATTGGGGATATCGACAAATATGGGAAATACCAAGCGTAAGATCTAATAATATACACCCTGCAATGTTTCCTACTGAATTAGCTTCGAGAGTTATTAAGCTATATACCGACGAAGGAGATATTGTCTTAGACCCTTTCCTTGGGAGTGGAACAACTGCCATTGCTGCAATACATCTAAACAGAAGATTTATTGGCATTGAAAAGATGAAACAATATTATGATATTGCATCCAAAAACATTATTAAGACTCAACGTGCTATGAAAAAATAGCCTATTTACCAACCTCATATAATATCACAAATAAAGGCTGAACATTCATTTTCAACATGAATATTCAGCCTTTATTAAAAACAGAAGTCAAGCCAAAGCCTACTTTCTGCATTATCTTTTCAAAGTAGTAACTTTAGAGTGAATTGTTCTTTCCTTCGGGAAATATTACTTGAGCTTTAAATGTTTTTGCTTCGTCGGGAGTCATCTGTGCAAACGACATAATGATTACCTCATCGCCTACTTGGAAAAGACGTGCTGCAGCACCATTTAGGCAGATACAGCCCGATTTGCGAGGGCCTGCAATGATGTATGTTACCACGCGTTCGCCATTCATATTATTGACTACTTGCACTTGCTCGCCAGCTACCATGCCACACGCATCCATCAAATCTTGGTCTATCGTAATACTACCCATATAGTGCAGATTAGCCTCGGTTACAACGGCGCAGTGTATCTTTGATTTTAAAAGAGTAAGCAGCATTATCCTTTGTATTTAATGTTATCTATTAAACGAACTGGACGACTTCCACAATAGACGGTTATGCAGCCTACAATGTAATCGGCATCGTCCCACGATGAAACTGGTTGCAACGTATTGCCATTAACAATTTCAAAATATTCAACCTCTAGTCCGTTGGTTGCATTGAGTGCACCTACTACAAGGTCGTGAGTTTCTTTTACGCTATGTGATCTAGCAAACTCTACACTTGTTTTCAATGCTTGAGAGATACATACAGCTGTGCGACGCTCATCGGCAGTGAGCAATGCATTACGAGAACTGAGAGCTAAGCCACTTTCTTCGCGAACTATGGGGCAAGGACGTATTTCTACAGGGATCTGAAGGTCTTTTACCATGGCGCGTATTACGGCTATCTGCTGAAAATCTTTCTCACCGAAATAAGCACGATCTGGCTGAACCATATAGAATAACTTGCTCACAATTTGGCACACGCCATTGAAGTGTCCAGGGCGACGTGGTCCTTCCATCACACTATCGATAGGAGGATATGAGAAATGACGAGTATCGGGTTCGGGATAAACCTCATCTACACTTGGAGCAAACACATAAGTGGCCCCCAGAGACTCGAGCAACTTGCAATCGGCATCGAGTGTGCGAGGATAATTCTTTAAATCATTCTTGTCATTAAACTGTGTTGGATTTACGAAAACACTCACCACCGTCACATCGTTTTCGCTGACAGAACGCTTAACTAACGATGCATGACCTGCATGCAATGCACCCATTGTGGGCACTAAACCAATCTTCTTGCCTTCGGCACGCACTGTGCTTAGTGCAGCTTCGAGCTCTTTTTTAGTGTTGAAGACTTTCATTACTATAGAGTACTTATAAACGCATTTTCACTTCTATATCAGCATGTATATTCATTCTAAAACTAAGAGCATACGCTGATTTTGTGTAGTGAAAAGCAAATATCGTTGTTTAAACTTTTTATATGGCCTTAACAGCCTTATTCTGTTTGGAAGTGCAAAATAACACATTTATTACCAATTATGTTGCATTAAAAGCAGATAAATGCGCATTTTTTTGTTTTTAAATGCTAAAAGCTCTTACACAAAGCACACAATCATTATTTTTTTGCTAACTTTGCATTGAAAAAGCATAACTCACCCTACTCTGCAAATGCTTGTTTTTTAAAACATTACATATTGCTGTAAGGGAGATCGTAAATAAAGACAGATAAGAATGAATTCGAAGAAAGTATTGTTCATTACTCAAGAAATGATTCCTTATGTTCCAGAAAGCGCAATGGCACTTGACGGACGTAAATTACCGCAAGCCTTACAAGAGAAAGGATGCGAAATCCGTACGTTTATGCCTCGATGGGGAATTATCAATGAACGACGCAATCAGCTACATGAGGTAATCCGCCTTTCGGGAATGAACATTATCATTGACGATACGGATCACCCACTCATCATTAAAGTGGCTTCTATCCAAGCTGCTCGCATGCAAGTGTATTTCATCGACAATGATGACTACTTCCACAAGCGTGCTATGTTTGCTGACGAAAGCGGCAAAGAGTATGACGACAATATAGAACGTGCCATATTTTACGCTCGAGGTGTGCTCGAAACTGTTAAGAAACTCCGTTGGTGCCCCGACGTAATCTATTGTCAAGGATGGATTTCGGCTGTTGTACCTTTCTATATCCGCAAAGCATATGCAGATGAACCTTCGTTTGCTAACACTAAAATTGTAAGTTCTATCTATGGCGAAATGCCTGATGCAAGCCTTGTTGAACGCTTTGCCGAGAGCCTTGAGTTCCGTGGAGCAAACGCCCAAGAAATTGAAAAAGCAAACATTGACCTCAAGCTTAAGGATAGTTTAGGCCACTTAGCTATAGCATTTAGCGATGGTGTGATTGAAGGCGAAGCTAATAAGGCCGAAGAGCTACTTGCATACGCCGAAAGCCTAGGTAAACCAATTTTAAAAACTCCAACCGACGAGGAAAAAGCCGACGCATATAAGGCCTTTATTGATCAAATAGCAGGCACAGAGGAGTAACAAACCCAAATGGGTTAGTAACGAAGAAGAGGTTGAAGAAGAGGTTAAACGATACAAATATATCTCTGAAACAACAATAAACAACCACTTTCCTCGTTATATACAACAATAATAAGAAAGAAATAGGTAAAAAGTAAAAGACTGGTCATTGTAATACACTATTCCTATATTGCAATATTCATACTTTTACTTTTTACCTATTGTAGTTTTCTGCGCTTTCTATGCATCTCACATAAGCAAGTTCGGCTTCATGTGTGTGTATTTTTATATAAGAAGATTGCTGCAAAACACAGATGACTACTGCAACATACAATCAAAACCACAAATTGTACAACCATTGTTAAGTATGAGAAAATTAGCTTTAGCTTTAGCTATAGGTGCCATAACACTTTCATCATGCGATGATAGCACCTCAATCATCGGACAAGACGTAATGCCTAAAGGCGACGACATACGTGCTATTGATACAATATTTAATGTAACAAGTCGTACGATTAAAGTTGATTCTGTTTTGGCTAACACAAGCACTTGCTATTTGGGCAACATAACAGATCCTGTGATGAAAATTCAAACTACCGCTGGATTTATGGCACAATATCATGTGCAGCCCGACTTTAAACTACCCAGCACAAGCAAATTAGCTTATGGAATCAAAGCCGACTCGTGCGACCTACGTCTATACATAGACGACTTTTATGGTGACTCACTTGCCACAATGAAACTGCGCGTACGCGAACTAAGCAAAAACAATGTTCTTGATGAAGAGAAAAATTATTATTCAAATCTCAACATCAACGACTATATCAACAATAACGGCATCGACAAATCGATAGCATATACCGTAAAAGACCTTACACGCCCCAACAGTGAAACCGACGGAAAAACCTATTATAGGCAAATCGTTGTGAAACTACCCGAAGAGTATGGCACAAAGTTGATGCAAGCCTATTATGACAACAAAGAGAACTTCTCTAATAGCTATAAATTTATCCGTAACGTTTGCCCAGGTTTCAGTTTTGAATGTACAGGAGGCATGAACTCTATGGTAAAAATGGCCATGATGTCGCTAAACGTCTATTTTAGTTACAACTCTAAGACAGCTGAACAGAAAGATACCATCATTGGCGGTATGCAAGTTTTTGGTGGCACCGAAGAAGTTTTGCAAACTACACACACAAACAACCGCTTCTCAAATAGTTTATCTGACGAGCAAATAGAGAACAACTCTTGCACCTATGTAAAATCGCCTTCAAGCTATTTTACAGAAATAACGCTTCCGGTAGACGAAGTTGTTGATGGCAAATATTTGAATGGCGAGCATTATAATGATAGCATAAACTTGGCTCAACTCATTATCCGCCGCAAACAAGCAGCTGCCGTAGGTAGTCATAACATTACTTACCCCAGTCAGCTATTGCTTTTGCGCAAAAGCGAAGTAAATAAATTTTTCACAGACAACAAGCTACCCGATAGTAAAACTTCGTATCTAAGTTCTATAACTACTAACGCCAAAAACTACTATAGTTTCACCAATATTGCGTCGCTCATCTCATATCTTAAAACAGAGCGTGACAGCACACTAAAGGTTAATGTGCTTACACCAATCGAAACACGCAGACAAAAATATGCTGATTATGAGGCTCAACACCCCGATTGGAACAAAATTGTATTAGTACCAGTTGAAGCTAGTTATACAACCGTTACCTCATCGTTGGGTACAACAACTTCTATACTCAGAAGTGTAAAAAATCAATTAGGCATATCGGTTGTTGAACTTGAGGGCGGCAAAAACAACCCTCTGAGAATGCAAGTAATCTATAACAGATATAACCAATAAATGCTTAAAACAGAGAAGTAAAAGGGTGGTTTTGATAATTTATTTGTCAAAACCACCCTCATTAATATTTCATCATCACTTTGTAAGTTACATATAACTTTACAAATTCTATAGTCTAAACATAGCACTTAAATACATAGTTAGCCACAATGAAAGTAATGCTTTTTGCTGCAGGGTTAGGCACACGCTTGCGTCCTCTTACAAACACCATGCCCAAAGCTATGGTACCTATAAACAATCGACCTCTCATAGACATTGTGCTAAAGCATCTTATAGAACAAGGTGCAACAGAGGTAGTAGTGAATGTACACCATTTTGCACAGCAGATCATAGACTACATCAACCATAATCAATGGCCCATCCCTATCACCATATCCGATGAAACTCAGGAGCTACTCAACACTGGTGGCGGTCTACGACATGCTGAAACATGCTTCAGCGCTACCGATTCACCCATACTCATACACAACGTAGACATCCTGAGTAATGCTGACTTGAGAACTTTTTATATTAATAACCAAGATGCTGATGCAACCTTATTAGTTAGCAATCGTGTCACACAACGCTACTTACTATTTGACGATAGTATGACGCTAAAAGGATGGACCAACATCGCTACAGGAGAAATAAAAAGCCCCTACCCCAATCTCAATATAAACAACCTTCACAAATATGCTTTTTCGGGCATACACCTCTTTTCGCCACGAATGTTCAGACTAATGGACGACAAACCAGAGGCATTTCCCATCATGGACTTTTACCTTGAAATGTGCTGCAAGGCTAACATCAAAGGCATGGTATGCCCCAACCTTAAGCTCATGGATGTAGGCAAACTTAACACCTTACACGAGGCAGAACACTTCGTTAAAGAACTTGGATTATAATTATTTATTAACAACCCTACTTTATAAACAACTATATTTACCAACTATGGGGCGTAACAAATTCTCTGAAAAAGAGATAACAGCTATCAGCAAGCTCTTACATCTTAAGAATAAATCAAACAGAGCTAAACAAAAAGAAATACGTCATGAGCTACGTACAAAATATGAGTTCAACATTTCAGACTTCAATGTGCAAGGACAAGCTTTTGGACCTGAAGAACTTACAGAAGCCATCAAGCGAAAAGCCATCTACATATTAGACGATGCAACTATCGCTAATATGCTCGAAAAACGTGCACGCGACAAAGCACGCGACATGGCCGCCCAACAAGAACAATCTACCGAGGCAAACGAAAGTTCTGATTGGCAAAAGGCACTAAAAGAATGGAATGATTGGGAAAAAGAGCAAGAAAAACAAAAAAATAACAATAAATAAAAAGAAATTCGGCAAAAAGTTTTGCTGCTATCAAAAATAGTAGTACCTTTGCACACGCAAAACAGAAAGAGACACGGCTCCTTAGCTCAACTGAATAGAGCATTTGACTACGGATCAAAAGGTTATAGGTTTGAATCCTATAGGAGTCAC
>CAKQOG010000005.1 GCA_934255485.1 uncultured Prevotellamassilia sp.
AAGAGTCCGGTGCAATACCGAACTCTTTCTCAAATCGGATAGTTAATAACCTGTCCAACTTTTTGGGGTCATTTCAGTTTCGTTTTAGTGTATTCATTAGGTATAATATTAAAAAACTATGCTTTTGAGAATGCTTTATTTATTGTAAAATTTTTCTCTTATAAAAGAGAATATAAAATAAAGGATTAAGTTCATAAATTATCTTAGCCAAGGCAAAAGTGTTTATATTTTTTCGAAACACTATATACAATATGGCAATAATTTTATGTACGCATACTAAATGCTTTTTCCTGCTAAAAAGCCATCCATGCAACGAGCTAATATTTCTTCATTTTTAGCCATTGTACACAAATCAAAATGCTTATTATCATAAACATTAGATAGTCTTTCCCATGGACATCCCGTGCTGCATACAGGCAGTAGTTTACATTCGCAACATTCTGGCGTATCAAGTCCGGTACCTATAGCCAAATAACGCATCATTAGGCGAGTATTACCTTTTAATTGATCATCAGCAACATTTCCGATACAACATGCTTTGTCACCAAAATCATTCCAGCATTTATACATATCTCCCTTAGGACCAATGATGTAACTATGCAATGAAGTTGCACCGCAACCTTTTGCAGCTCTTTGCGGCATCCAATTAACAGGAACTCCGTATGTATCAGCCATTTTATCAAAGAATAGATATTTGTCTTGATTTAAGATTGAATTGCAATTCCAACACCCTCTTTCTTCGTCTTCTACACGAATATAGCCAGGGTATATTCTTAGATGAGTTAGCTGTTCGCCAAACCTATCTGCAAAGAACTGAGCTATTTTACCATAATCGTCTATATTGTTTTTATCGATATTAACACGCACAACAACATCTGTATTAGGCAAGTTTTGCAACAACCTTTCAATATTGTTGATAATTACATCAAAGCTACCACTTTTGTTATATTTATAACGTCGAGTAACATCATGATGCTCTTTAATTCCATCTAAGGAAATTTGTATAGAACGTAACTTGTATTGTTTAAAATATTGAATAACTTCGTCTGTGATTAACGAAGCATTTGTAACAATACTATGCCCTACCCACTCTTTATCTTGTATTGCTATTAATTTCTCAGAAACTTTCTTTATTACATCAAAAGCCAACAGAGGCTCACCTCCATACCACGTTACTTTAAACTTTTTGCATGGTTGATAATCTTTTACATAACTTACCAAACGTTCTATCACCTCATCACTCATAGAACATTGGCTTTTATGCTTTTCATAGCAATAAGGACACGCAAAATTGCAATCGCTTGTAGGAGCAATAGTAAGTGAAAGCGTATCAGAAGCAAATGACATTATTTTATTTCGCAATATTTCGTTTGCCAGGTAATCTTTATCATCATCTTCTGTAACAATAAACTTCTGTTCTATTAATATCTTTACCAATTCTGGACGGATATTATTTATCACATTATTCAAGTTTTTGTTATGGGCTATATGCCTTATTGCTTCATATTCGTTAGCCTGTACTTTTACCAAAGCCTGATTACGCGTATTAAACAATACACATGTTCCATCTTTTAATTTTAAGGGTATAATGTACTTCGTAAAAGTTTTCATAGGCTAAGGAAAGAAAATATAATAGTAAAACAGATTGATGATACATAATATCACACATATCTATTTTACTTTCAATAGCTTGTTAAGCTGTTAAATAAAAGTTGTTATTAGTTATTACTTGCAAATATATGTAATAAAAACAGATCTGCAAAGTTTTCGTTGAACTTTGTAGGGTATATAATATATAAGAGGAAAAAGTCGCAAAAAAAATCCCAACTAATTGCATAAAAACAATCAGTTGGGAACAAAAATATTATAAAAGAACAACTACGAGGGAGAGTTCTTTTTGTTTTATCAAATGAGATAGATTGAGCGTTATATTAGAATGTTAAACGCAAACCTACTTGGCAGTGCCAACGTGAACTTACATCGCTCTTTGTTGGAGCATTTGATGAGTTATAAGAGTAGGTAGGAGTATAAACCTTTGAGTCGCCTTGAGTTGAAGAGGCTAAACTCTCAATCTTTAGAGGAGAATAGTTCCAACTTACAGAATAACTTGCGCCCCACTTCTTATTAAGCATGTTGGCAAAGTTGATAATATCGAATGTAAATTCAAGTTTACCTATACCATTGATGTTATAGATAGACTGTGCCAAGTGAACGTCTATTTCGTGTTCCCAATCAGAGAGATTTGAATTGCGCTCTGCATATTGTCCACGGTGGTTCTTTGCATAGCTATCATGTTCAATCCATTGGCCAAACTTAGCACGGTCATCCTCTGTTTTGAAGTTCATCTTAGCCAACTCATCTGCTGTTGGGATGTAGAGTAATGAGTTTGCAGTTGCACCATCACCATTGAAATCTGTACGTGTTGCATCGTAATATGTTAGGTTATAACGTGAGCCGCTGAAGCCGTTATAAGTAAGTGCAACAGTGGTACTTGTCCAACCATTGAGGTACTTAGGTGTGGTGTAAGACAAAGTAAAGAGTACACGATGTGGAATATCAAACTTAGAGAAACCTAACTCATTACCTGAGTTTGAGTCTACAGAGAAGTTCTTTTGCCAGTTAGAATAAGCTACAGAAGACTTACCATCATTAACCGACTTGGCACGACTAAAGGTGTAACTTGCATTAAGGTCAAGACCAAAGTCGAACGATTTTTGCAATTGTGCTGTAAACGCATAAGTGTAGCCCTTGTTGGTGTTGCGTAGGTTGATAATAGAGTTGTAGTTGCCCTTGTTTATTGAATAATAAGGGGCTGCAGAAGCCTCTACACCAGGAACGGCATAAGTAGTTCCGGTACGATTGAGAGCAAGGTTCTCGAAGAACACATTGTTAAGAGTTTTTGTATAAACACCCTCCAATGTAAGTTTTACGTTACCTGGCAATGTTTGTTCAACAGCCAAGTTTGCACGCAAAGCTTGTGGGAACTTGTAGTTTTTGTTAATCGTAACAATATCGGGTTTAGCAGCACTACCTGCACCTTGTTGGTCTTCGATTGCTTGCAATGGGTTATGTGCATATTGTCCCAATTTAGGCGTTGTGTTTTCGCCTGTTTTAGGAGCATATATAGTAGTACCCTTAGCCTCCATACCAGTGTTGGTAAATGCATTCGAAATCCATACAAGAGGTACACGACCAGTGAACATACCTACACCACCACGAATAAGTGTTGAATGGTCATCGTTGAGATACCAGTTGAAGCCCAAACGAGGAGATACGAGCAACTTAGTACTTGGTGTGCTACCTACAGTTGCATTTAGGTTTTTACTTGCAGCCCATTTGTTAAACTCTGGGTTTTCAGTAGGATTATTCCAAATAACAGGAATGTCGAAGCGCAAACCTAATGTTGCATTGAAGTTGCGATTAACCACCCATTTATCTTGAACATAGAATCCAAATTGTGCAGCCTTGAGCACTGGTGCCCATTTGGTATCGCCACCTGTTAGAGCAGGGTCGGTGTATTTATAAGTAAATTTACTTGGATTATCGTTCAAGAAATCATTGAGCGAATCGTAATACCACGAACCATTTGATGCTTGAATAAAGAGGTTCTTTGTGCGATAAAATTCGTTGTGAGTACCAAAAATGAGTGTATGGTTGCCTTTGTACCAAGAGAGGTTATCTTCAAAGGTGTAGATATTTTGGTCAAGGTAGTTGGCACTTGAAGAATAGTCAGTACCGATGTTACCAGTTATGGCTTTAACACTTTCGTCAGCACTTACCAAGTTGTAAATCTGCACTGTAGGACCTTGATATGGAACATCACGATGGTCGCGTACAACAACTGCAGAAGCACGCAACTCGTTGTAGATAGACGGCGAGATGTGCGAAGTCAATTCTGCTACAACAGAGTTAGTTTTGTTGTTCATGCGATAACTTGAGTTGTTAAAAGTGTATGACTTTACACTTGCTCCATACTTGTCATCGTAACCATTGTTGTGTTGGTAGCGCACGCTAAGTTTGTTATCATCGTTGATATTCCAATCAACACGAGCCAAAAGTCCGAACGATTTTTTATCAACATTACGCTGGCCGTAACCATCGCTAAAGCCCGTTAGTTCTTGGTATCTGCCTACTATCTGTTTAGCTGTTGCTTCAGTAATATACGTAGGAGCATAGCCTGGGTATATGCTTGTTGGGTAAGACTGTTTCTTGCCTTCAGCACTTACAAAATAGAATAACTTATCCTTGATGATAGCACCACCGAGCGTACCACCATACGTGCGCTCAAACTGTGTGCTCATAGGCACCTTTTCGTAATCGTGTATAGCACTATACTTGCCATACATGTTTTGATTATTGAAATAGGTATAAGCCGAAGCATGCGTAGTGTTGGTACCTTGCTTTGTAACAACATTAATAGCACCACCTGTGAAACCGCTTTGTCGCACATCAAAAGGTGCTACAGCTACTTGTATTTCTTCGATAGCATCCATCGAGATAGGTGTAGCTTTCGACTGGCCACCATTTGTGCCTGTTGACGTAAGACCGAACACATCGTTACTTACAACACCATCGATTTGAAAACTATTGAAGCGGTTGTTTGAACCTGCAAAGCTAATACCACCATCTTTGTTGGTCATAGCCATTGGCGAGTTCTTTACCAAATCGTAGATGTCGCGGTCTACTGTTGGTACATTCTCAATCTGCGAGAGTGAGAAGTTTTTGGCTGCACCGCCCTTTTGCTTACGTGCACCAGTTACAACAGCCTCGTTCAGCGAATTGTCTTTAGGACTAAGTGTAACATTTACTGGGAGCGAGCTACCCAATTCAAGGTAAAGCTTGCTAAATGTTTTAGACGCATAGCCAATGTACGAAATCGAAATGGTGTAAGGGCCACCCGTACGCATACCTTGAATGGTGTAGCGACCATTGTTGTTGGTTGTTGCACGGTAACGTGTTCCAGAAGGAGTGTGCACTGCCACGATAGACGCACCAATAACGGGTTCGTTGTTTTCGTCAGTAACAATACCATTAACCGATGAGGTTGTTACTTGCGCATTAGCAACCACTGCAAAAGCTGGTGCAGTGAGTGCTGCGAGCATAAGTTTTTTGAAATGTGACATACGTTATAAAGTATAATGTATATAGATGATAAATGCTTTTTTATTTCAAGAAGTCTGAAACTGCTTCCAAACTACCGTCATTAGCAGATGGTTGTATGTTGAGCAACTTACACAACAAACTATAAATACAGGTGTTGCTAAATACATGTGCCTTTTGATAACCTTCCTTAAAGTCAGGTCCGACGGCTCTAAACGGCACTTGCATTTCAAAGCCAGTAGGGTCGAAGCCGTGCATACCCGATGGGCGGTAAGGTTTGTCGCCAATCACCCATCCACTTTCAGGATTAACCACAATGTCGCCTATATTTTCATTATCGCCATATCGCAAATATGAAGGCACTTCATTTTTGTGCCACACATGAACGTGAGGCATATTTTGTAATGCCTCATACACTTTCTTTTCATATCCTCGTTTAGGCCACACGTGTGTAGGAATATCGCATTGGATACGCTCAATCCATTCTTTCTTTACATAGTCGTATGGGTTGAGAAGATGATCATTGTCTATACGTGCCATACCATGATCTGCCAATACTATGAGATTGATACTATCGCGATTGGAAAGCGTTTGCAAACTTTCATAAAGTGATTCAAGAAGATAGTCCATACGTTCTACGGCATGTCGTGTCTGCGGAGAAAATGGGCCATAAGTATGTCCGCTATGGTCTGGTTCTTCGAAATATGCCAGTACCAACTGTGGGCGTTCTGCCTCGGGCAAACGAAGATAGCGCGTTACCTCAGCAATACGTTCGGCAAAGGTTAGAAGAGGTTTTTGAGCATAATCATGATAGTAAGTGGGATAATGACCTCCTATCTTTACATCCGAACCAGGCCAATAAACTACACCTGTCTGAACACCTTGTCGGGCTGCAGTATTCCATATAGGCTCCCCATGCCAAAAGTATGGATCGCTACGCGTTTCATTGTTTCCGAGCGAGAACACTCTTCCAGTCTTTTTATCAGTAAAGGTGTTGGCAATGATACCATGATGCGAAGGCACCAATCCAGTCACTATTGTATAGTGATTGGGGAATGTTTTTGAAGGAAACGAAGGTTGCATTGTAGCGCTCACTCCCATCGTTGCCATTTGGTTTAAGAATGGTGTGTTATAGGCTCGTGTATACTCTTCGCGGAAGCCATCAAGCGACACCATCACTGTGTAATGTTTTGCTATTCCCGATATAGGAAGTAAGCATAACAATGAAATAATTAAAAAAAATTTACGCATTGTATTCGTAACTTTTTACGCCGTAAAATTGGGTTTATAATATTTCAAAAATATGAAAATCAACTACAGGTTTTCCTTATTCTTGCAATATATAAAATGATAAAGGTCCTGCCACACACATACGTGCCCAGCAGAACCCTTTTGTATATTTTAGTATCAGAATTTCACGGAACCTAAATTGCGATCAACTAAGATACCATCCTTTGCTTTAAGTGTGAACTTGCCAGACTTTTTAGCCTTTAGTTTAATAACAAACAAGTTGTGATCACCTTCGTCGAGTAAGAAGTTGTTGCCCTTATTTACGAACGTAGGCAACAATTCTTTCTGTCCGTTGGTGTGTAAGCGGTCGTATGTAAGATTTACCATATCCTTCATGTTAAGGAGTTCGGTTCCTACATATTCAAATTCGCTTGTGCTGTATGGAAGTGCAAAGCTCAAACCATTTACATAGTGCAAACCTTTGCCTTTAACAGTGATTTCAACCATATCACCAGCAGCAAAAGTTGTTTTGTTGGGCGAAAGAACAAGTTTGCCAGCCACCTTGTCATTTGAGTTACGAACACCGCCATCAAGTTCAATTGATACACATGAAATGTCATAAGCATCAATCAAGCCATTCTTGTTGATATCGCCAGAACTTACGTAGTCGAAATCGGCATCGCCCTTACGCAAACCAGTATAGTTCATATAAGAGGTCAAATCGTTTTCGTCGATACGCTTGTCATGATTAATATCGCCTTGCAAGTAGCTTTCAGAGCCTGCCACCTTGAAGATGTACATCTCACGTCCTGAGGCAAAGTTACCTACAGCCTTATCAAGATGAAGTTTCACGTAGCGTGCTTCGGGGTTACTATCGAACTTAAATGTCTTGGTTGTTCCGTCTTGTTTCCATTCAAACTTAACAGGAGCCGACCATTGCTGACGATCGGTGCTTACAGACACTGTACCAGAAAGCAATGTGCCATTGCCACCATCTTCGCGAGGTATATATTCAAAGCGGTCGAGTTTATTAACCGAACGCAAGTCGATTGTCATATCGCTTGGGATAGCTTCGCCCTTGCCCCATTTGCTATGCCACATGCTCTTTTCATCGAAGTCGAAGAGTTTTTGTATACCATTGCCTGGTTGGTTCTCGCATGTTGTGGTAGCCTTGATGTCTTTAATAGCAAACTCAAGAGGATTGCTCTTAGTGGTTGCACTGGCTGTTGCCCAATCAGAGTAGCCGTCCTTATTAACCGAACGCACCTTAAAGGCATAGCTCGTTTCGGGTATAAGGCCGTCTATCGTAAAGTTGTTGTTGCGGATAGTTGAATAAAGCATGCCGTTATACTCTATTTCATAGAAGTCGGCATTGTCAACCTTGTTCCATGATGGAGTAAGACTAAACACACCAATACCCTTGTCTGTAAACGACACTTGTGGTGCCTTGAGTGCACCTGTGTGTGTGCGTAAGCGGTCGGTTGGGTTGAATTCAAATCCTTCAATCTTCACCTCTGTAGCGTTGTCTGCAACGTTTGTTTTTTCAAGTTTCACAAGGAGTTGAGCATTCTTTTCAACTACCTTCTTAGCAGCTTCTGAACCTGGAGTAGAGAAGCGGTTAAGATTAGGTTTCTCGTTATAGAAGTAAACATTTACGCCCTTGTTAAAGTCTGCTTCTGAGTTTACTGCAGTGAGTTTTATGCTCTTCTTGCCAAGCTTTGCAGTTACACTCTTAGGAGCCTTGCTCACATTGATACGGAGTTCAGTTTCCTTTTGAGGTTCAAAGCCATCAAACGTGCCGTATGTGGGGTTAATCGTAACAACGAGTTTACCCTTGCCATTAGTTGCAGTTGAAATTTCTGTGCGTGAACATTGACCACCTAAGTATGCTTGTGTTTTGCCATCATCATCATATTGGCTGAAAGCATTTGAGCCTTGTGCTGTTGCATATATTTCGTAAGCACGATAGTCCTTGCGTATTTGCGAGGGATTATTGTTGGGGTTAGCCATTGGGATAATGGCATCTGCCTTTACAAATACAGGAAGTTTCCAAATAGGAGCATCAAAATTGTTGATAATGCGTCCGCCCTCGTATACATCACCGTTGTAGTAGTCTACCCAACGTCCCTCTGGAAGGTAAATGCCATTACGTATGTCATTACCCTTTTCGTCCATTTGAGTGTTTGTGTAAATAGGTGCCACAAGGAATGAGGGACCATACATAAACTGATATTGTGTATCGCTGCCCAATGTGTAATCGTTGGGGTAGTCAAGGAACATAGCACGTATCATTGGCTTGCCGTCTACAGCTTGACGAGCTATGGTGTAGGTATAGGGCATTAGTTCGCTCTTGAGTTTGAGATAAGAGCGGTTAATGCTTGTTGCAGGTTCGCCAAGTACCTCTGGATACTTAGGATTTGAGCCCCAACCATCCATATTCAGTTCCATCGGAGTAAATGTTTTCCACTGGAACTCACGTATATTTACAGGCATGTTTTTACCGCCAAAGATACCATCAACATCCGATGTGATGTTAGGTTGTCCTGAAAGTCCTGAGCCAATAAATGTTGGGATATGGAAGCGGATATACTCCCAGTCGCCACCTGTTTGGTCGCCACTCCAGATACCTGCATAACGTTGCGTACCAGCCCAGCCGTCGAGTGAAATGATAAATGGGCGTGCATTCGATCCATAGTAAGGCATAATTTCGCCTACATCGCTCACGCCATTCAAGCCAAACGAGTAACCAGCACCTACCCAAGCCACGTCTGTTTTCAACACACGTACACCTGCATCGCGAACCTCCTTCACGATGTCGCGCTGAAGCAAGGGTTCTATGCCCTCTTTAGGGTGAAGGTCGCTTTGTGTCCACAAGCCTATTTCAACGCCTTTTGAGCGTGCATAATCACCAAATGATTTCAGATTAGCAATGTTGCCATCTAACGAGTTAGTTTGGCCATAACCAGCGCCATAACCATCGTTGGGCAAGAACCAGCCTAAAGGCATATCGTTGTTAAGATAGCGGTCGATAGCTGCACGTGCAGAGAATTGATAGTTGTTTTTTTCACCATTAAGACTCTCTTTTACACCGCCATTGTCCTTTTGGCTTTCGTTGTAACGTTTACCATCTTCGTAGAGCATAAAGCCATCTTTTGCCTCTTTCCAATAGTCGCGGTTGTAGGCATTAAGATGTCCTTCGTAAAAGCCAAATTTAGGCAATAAGATAGGATTACCTGTAAGTTGATAGAAGTCGTTAAGTAGATCTACTGGTTGTTGGTCTACCATCAAGAAAGCGTCGAGATAGTCCTCTTGATGTGTAAGTATAACCTTGTCTTCTTCGGTAGCTCCAAAATCGTAACGTCCGGGCTTAAAGGTATCCCACATCACACCATACCCCTTTGTACTCCAATAGAAAGGTGTTGGCGAAGCCACACCACCATCTACCCAGTTATTGGTGTTTTCGATAGCAATGCTTTTACCCTTATGGCTAAAGCGTCCGTTCTGAACACCACCACCATAGAAATATTCGCCGTTGTGAGCCTTAAGAGTTAAAGTTGTGCTGTTTTTATCGAAGTTCACTGGAGCTACGCTCTCTGCCACTACCTCGCCCGATTGTAGGTTAGTAACAGACATCAAACCTGTTTGTTTATCAAAGCGTATGCTTACTCTTGAAGTAGAAATTACAACGGCATTGTTTTCTTCGCGTACATCAACAGCTTGTGCTGCGCGACGTGCATTGTCTACCAATATTTTTGCAGCAGGAGAAGCCTGTGGGTCGCGTACTATGCCACCATTGTCGTCGCGGAAAAGGCGGAATATGTTTTCACCATAAAAGTCTATGGTAAGCTGTTTGCCATCGGCATAAGTTAATTCAATTGTTGTTGGATTAATCTTTGCAACACTCTTTATTGGATTGTTGGCAGCCACTTTGCTTGTAGCCGAAGCAGAGATGTTGGGCACTAACCCCGAAGCCAAAGGCAACGCACTTACGCCTTGAGCGCTAAAGGTTAAACCCGCAATGGCTAACGGAAGAGCCATTACAAAGGTTACCTTTGCACTACTTTGCTTCTTTTGCTGAGTTTTTTTCATAAGTAATATGTGGTAATTGTTTTTATTCTGTATGTACAATTATAGAGTAATTCTATATTGCGGCAAAGTTACATAATAAATAGCATATTTTGTAACTATTTATATAAAAAGCATTTCGCACACACTTTGGGCCTTTATTATTTAACATTTGGTAATGTATAAAGAGCACAAAGCATCAAAAAAAGCGGCTTAACATAGGTATGTCAAGCCACTCATAAAAGGGTTGGGGTACCCGGATTCGAACCAGGAAAGGCAGGACCAGAATCTGCAGTGTTACCATTACACCATACCCCAAATAAAACTAAAAAAATCTTGTATTTCTCTGAAATACGACTGCAAAATTAGTGCTTTTTATGATACGAACCAAATCTGAGCACTATTTTTTTCGGAGCTTTTGTGAATATATGGTCAAGAAATAAAATTTTAGGCGGAATTTTATCAACAATTTGCAGTAGCTAAAAAGGGAAAAATAGAACAATAATTTTTGTACAGATTTTTCATTCAAATAGAACGAAAATACTGCTTTTTAGGGGCAAAAAAGGCTATTTGTAAGCCACTTTTCGGTCGAGAAATGCCAATATACGTATGCTTATACTCTAAGGATACGTATCATTAGAGTGTAAGAATGCGTATCCTCATACCCTAAGAACACGCATTCTTATGCCATAAGAATACGTATCCTTATGCCTTTTCTGTTTGAAAAATATTCGCCCCAAATTATATTTCCATTGATTATCAGCAACTTACAATCTTTTCTCAAAATTGCGTTGTTTGGTCACAACACAACTGCTCGTTAAAAACAAACAAATTATGACGCATAATATTTTAGCATTATAGGAAAAATAGAACAATTTTTCATAAACTTTTGGGATACAGTCATAAGTGCTACAAAACAATGGTGCTCAAAATGCAAGAGCAAGACATTAAGCCTTGACGTGCATTTTGAGCACCACGATGTTATGCTTCAACGATAATTATTTCAAGTCGAGTTCGTCGAGCACGTAAGTAGAACCACCAAACTTGTCGATGATGAACATTACGTAACGAATATCAACATTGATACAACGTTGGAGTTGGGGATTAAACTTGAGGTCGGAGCTCAAACTCTCGATATTACCATCGAAAGCCAAACCTATTAACTCGCCCTTAGCATTCATCACGGGAGAGCCTGAGTTGCCACCTGTAATGTCGTTGTTTGACAAGAAACAAGTGGGCAATTTACCATCTTCGCGAGCATAACGACCAAAGTCTTTAGCCTCGTACAACTTGCGAAGCTTTTCGTTGATAAAGTAGTCGCTTTCGGTGTGGCTCTCTTTCTCAAACATACCATCGAGCACTGTGCGCCAATCGTAATAAACGGCATCGCGTGGTTTGAGATCTGTAATATGGCCATAGGTCATACGCAATGTAAAGTTGGCATCGGGGGCTTTGCTCCAGTTGTACATCTCGCACAAACCGCGAACATATTTTTTGTCGAGTGCATGGCGTTTTACGTTCAACTCATGCAATCCTGCAAAGTTAGCTTTTGCATAATTGCTGAGCGACTCTTGCTGTTTTACCAATGGGTCGTTCTCTAATAGCGCTGCATCGTTCTTACTCAAAGCCTCAGCCAAACGGGTGCTATCAGTAAACACGCTATTGTTGTATGCACTATCAACAAGTGCCTCCCAGCTTTTACCATCTTTTAAGTAAGAAGGTACTGTTGCCAATTTATGACCTTTGATGTAGTAAGGTGTAAGTAGCTCTACCTTGCCCTTATCGATATCTAAATGTAAAGGCTTAACATGAGTGTTGTAATAAGTTACAAGCGCTGTTTTTGCACTTTCTATGTCCTTATTCTTACCATCTTTGAGTGCTTGCTTGTAGCCATCAATAAGTTTTGTCGGAGCTGAAAGTTGCTGTGTACCAAGTGCTATATTAAATAAATTAGCATCGTGACTAACGTCTGCATAATTTGTACAAAGTGAGTCGATAGCCTCGATTACACCCTCATACTCGGTCTTGCCTGTTTGCTTAATGAAGCGACGGAACTCGTTTTCTTCGGCCTTTTTAAAGTCGAGCAAGTGTGTTTTCTCTACACTTTCGTTCATACCGCCAAAGTTCTTCACTGCATTGCCATAAGAGAAGTATGTATCTTCAAGCAACAAGCGTAGGGAGTCGCTTTGGTCCATCAAACCTTTGTAATATGCAAGGAGTGGGTTGCCTGCAAGCACAATTGGAGCATTCTGACTATTGCAGCGAAATTCTACCTCACCTGCAGTGAGATAGCGTGTGGTTCGTCCGGGGAAACCCATTATCATGGTGTAATCGCCCTTGTCAATGCCTTTGAGCGAGATAGGAAGATACTTCTTAACCTTTAAAGGTACATTGTCCTTGCTATATGGAGCAGGGTTGCCATTTTTGTCTGCATATATACGAAACATAGCAAAGTCGGCGTTTTGGCGAGGCCACATCCAGTTGTCTGAATTGCCACCAAACTGCCCGATGTTATAGGGTGGATTGGCTACCAAACGGATGTCTTGATACGTTTGTTGATAGAACAAGTAGAACTGATTGCCACCAAAATAAGGCACGATAAGTGCAGTTACACCTTTCTTTTTAGCAAGGTCGCTCTTCTTGAGCATCTTCTCAGCCAATGGTGCAAGGAAGCCTATACTCTGCATGGTGTATTCGTCAGCCTTTTTCTTTTTAGCCTCTGCATTTACCTCTTTTGTAACATCTACAATGCGCAGTATAAAAGTAAATGTCAAGCTCTCTGGTGTACGCAATTCTTCGGCTTTATTATGAGCAAAATAGCCATCCTTCATGTAGTCATGACCAATGGCACTCATATCGTGTACATAGCTAAAACCACAATGGTGATTGGTTAGTACCAAACCTTCGGCACTAACCACCTCGCCCGTACATCCACCGCCAAAGATACCTACACACTCGCGCAACGAGGGTGAAGTCTCACTATACAATGCCTCTGGAGACAACTGTAAGCCAGCCTTTCGGAGCGAGTCTTCAAGGTGTTGTTGCTTCATGAGTTTTAATAGCCACATACCTTCGTCGGCACGTGCACTGCCCAAGCTCATCACAAGAGCCAAGCAACATAAAAGTAACTTCTTCATAATTTTTTATTGTTGATTTTTGTCTATTTTCAGTGCAAAGGTATAACATTTATTGCTATCACTATACGATACGTATAAAAATTGTAACTTTGTGCATAAAGTTACATTTACAACACATACAACGACTATGAAACTTATATTTTTACATGGTTTTGCCTCTTCGGGCGCATCGGGAACTGTGCAATTGCTACGCAAAATTCTGCCCTCGGCTGAAGTTATAGCTCCCGATATCCCAGTTGATCCAGACGAGGCATTGCCCATGTTGCAAACCTTGGTAGATTCCGAACAACCCGATGTTATTATCGGCACAAGCATGGGCGGAATGTATGCCCAACAAATGCATGGCTATCTGCGCATCTGCGTTAATCCTGCATTCCGCATGTCTACCATGAGCAAGACCTTGCGTACAGGCGAGCATAAATGGCTTAATGGCCGCAAGGATAATGCTAAGACTTTTAAAATAACAGCTGATATCATTAAGCATTTTAACCAAATGGAACGGCACCAGTTTGAAGGCATTTCAGCCTCTGACAAAGAGCTATGCTATGGGCTATTTGGCATTAACGACACATTTGTTAATCCCGCAAATGCTTACAACACTTTTATGAAATACTACATGCATGGCGAGCGAATTGAAGCTGGACACGAACTCAACGATAAGGTTTTGCACAAATATGTTCTTCCACTCTTAAAGCAACTATTGGGAGATAAGTACGAGGAGGCAATTAAAGAGCCTCTACCCGACTACATGAAATATTAACACATGTTGATAAGCAACATCTATATAAAAGAGCAAGTGAGTAAAGAAACTGGTAAAACCTTGGGGTTCTTTACACACTTGTTTTTATTTATTCAAGACCTTATTCAATAAAAAAACACGAATTGCTTATTTATGTGTATAGTTAGTTTTAAACTATACATAAATGAGTTATCTTTGCAATATGAAGAAACTTAAGAAAGTGCTAAAGTGGAGCACTATTGCTTTAGTATCACCTATTGCATTGTTCCTTTTATTAGCTATATTGATATACATCCCCCCCATTCAAAACTTTATTGTACACCAAGTTGCCGATAATATGTCTGAAAGAATGGGAATGAATATAAACATAGACAAGGTTAGGCTGGCTTTTCCTCTTGACCTTGCCATTCATCGTATGACTGCCATCGAAGGTGGCGACACGTTGATAAACGTAGATCGCATGCGCCTTGATGTTAAGTTGCTCCCTTTGTTCAAAGGCAGAGCCGATATAGATGGTTTTAGTCTGTATGGATTGAAACTTGACACTAAGAGCTATATATCTGACACACACATCAAAGGTATAGCTGATGAGCTAACTGCAACCAGTCATGGCATTGATTGGGAAAAAGAATATGTTAATATTAACCATGCTCATTTGCGCGATGCAAACTTCGTTGTAGCCCTAAGTGATACCGCACAAAAAGATACAACCGAAAGCAAGGCTAAATGGAAAATTAATGTTGCTAAGGCCGACATTGAACGCTCTAAAATTCGTCTTTCAATGCCTGGCGATAGCATGCGCATCTACGCTAACTTAACCAAAGCCTCTCTGCGAAACGGTTTGTTCGACACGGGACGAAACGATTATGCCATACATTCTTTGCAACTCCGTTCGTGTAATATTAACTACGATATACCATACATTAAGCCTACTTGCGGACTTGATGCCAACCACATTGGCTTAAGCAATCTTACGTTGCTTCTCGACACACTCAGCTACAATCAGCAAGGAACACTGCGGGCTGGCGTACGCGCACTCTCGTTTAAGGAAAAGTGCGGATTGAATGTGATTAAACTCAAAGGTGGTGTCTACATGGATACTGCTCAACTGCGTTTGCCCGCTCTTAGCATTCGCACTTCTCAATCGGATATTGAGGCACGTGTGGCATTCGATTTTCGCTCGTTCAAGACTGGTAAAGGCGGACATTGCAAGGCTTACATAAATGCACAAATTGGCAACAAAGACATCCGTAATATAGGTCAAGGCTTTTTAGATAAGCAATATCTAAACATGTTGCCCACGCAACCACTGATTGTAAAGGGAAAGTTAATGGGCAATATCGACCACATTAACCTCTCATCTCTCAGCATTAAAGTGCCTTTGGTTGCTCAACTTTCTGCCCATGGATATGTGCGCAATATATTGAAAAATTGGCGTAGTGGAAAACTTACCTACAATCTGCAAACACAAAATTTATCGCTCGTTCGACGTATGCTTCCAGCGTCATTGCAGCATTCTATCAACATTCCTAATGGCATATCATCAAATGGTTGGTTAGCCTTTCGTGGCAACGCATACGAGGCTTTCGTTAGAGCCTATTGTGGTAAAGGTGGTATCACTGCTAAGGCACGTACCAACCTTAATCAAGAGAGCTATCAACTTGTAGCCATTGCACGCAACTTTCCTATCTCTGCCTTTGTAAAAGGTGTACCTTTGAGTCCATTTACAGGAAGATTGCAGGCATCAGGTAATGGTTTTAATGTACTATCGCCATCTGCATCGCTTAATGCACAAGCCCACATCAACCAACTTGCCTATCAGCACTACAACTTAAGCGGCATCTCGCTACATGCTCAACTGCATCGTGGCAAAGCACTTGCGCACTTTGTGGCTAACAATCCTCTGCTACAAGGTACGGGTAATCTGAACGCTACCTTGGGCCGAAACTTATACGACATAGCACTTAATGTTGAGCTACCCGAACTTGATTTACGCAAGCTCGGCATGCTTTCTGACACGCTTACATTGGGCACAACCATTCAGCTTAAAGGCAGCACTAACAAGGCATTTACAGCCTTTGCACTTAATGGTAGCATCACTAACAATCGCTTTACAACCCCCAAGATGAGCGTTATGGCAAAGGACATCTTCTTTGACCTTAGTACCAATGCCGACACTACAACAGCGTTTATCTCGGCAGGCGATTTGCGCTTGCGCATGGCTTCAAAAGGGGATGTTCCTTATCTTTCGGGCCACCTTAACCGCTTCGTTACCGAACTCTCTAAGCAAGCTAAAAAATATAACATTGACCAAGAAAAGCTCAAAACGCTCTTGCCATCCATGTCGTTTATGATTGATGCAGGACGCGACAATCCCCTCTACAACATTGCTCGTATGAAAGGATATGCCTTTAATTCTGCTATGATACATCTACACACTCATCCACAAATAGGGGTGAATGGTGATGCACGTATTGGGGGGCTTAGCATGGGCGCACTTTTGCTCGACACCATCAATACGCATATATATCAAGATAGCACTGGTGTGCAGATTGCAGGACTTATTAAAAACAACAAGAAAAACCCCAATCCGCTTGAAGTAAAAGCTAAATCATACTTGATGAAATCGGGTGCAGGCGTCGAACTCACCTACTTTGATAGCGAAGGCGAGCGGGGTGTAGACGTAGGCTTGCAAGCACTGCTACAAGAAAATGGCATTAACATACACTTCTATCCACAACATCCTGTATTGGCTTATCGTAACTTCACGGTTAATAATGATAACTTTATATTTCTTGGAAACGACAAGAGCATACGCGCCAATGTTAATCTTTTGGCAGACGATGGTACGGGTTTAAAAATATATGGTGAGCCTAACGATTCTGTTAATGATATCACACTCAGCATTAACCAAGTTAATCTTGGAGAACTATCGGCTGTATTGCCTTATATGCCCAAACTCAGCGGCATGCTCAGTGGCGATGTTCACATCACTGATAACTGGCATAATAAGCAGATGTCTGCCATGGCTTCGCTTAATGCAAACAACTTTAGTTACGAGGATATGCCGCTTGGCAATATGGGTATTGACGCTATTTATTTGCCTAAATCTGGCGGCGAACACCATGCATCAGCCTTTATCAGTTCAAATGGCGAAGAGGTATTGGCTTGCAACGGAACTTACTATGATAAGAACGGAGGACACTTCGAAGGCAATGCACAACTCCACGACTTTCCACTACAAATGCTCAATGGTTTTATGGCTGAAACCGACGTGGCACTTAAAGGAATTGCCGCAGGCGACCTTAACGTGAACGGCACGTTTGATAAACCATCTATCAATGGTACACTCAACCTTGATTCGGCACATATTTATTCTGATGTGTATGGTTTTGATTTTGTTACAGACAATAGAGCTGTAAATATCAACAATAGTAAAATCGTGTTCGACAACTATAATCTTTACTCAACAGGTAAAAATCCATTGGTGCTTAACGGCTCTTTTGATATGTCGAACTTTGAGCACATGCGCATGGACTTTACAATGAAAGCCAACAATTTTGAACTTATCAACACACGCAAAAAGGCTCAATCTATGTTGTTTGGTAAAGTATATGCTAATTATCTTGGTACGCTCAAAGGCACTACTGACAATCTGTCATTGCGTGGAAAACTCGAAATTCTTGATAGAACAGACGTTACCTACATTCTTAAAGATTCGCCTTTGTCTGTAGACGATCGCCTACACGACCTTGTGCAATTCACCAACTTTGCAGACACTACAAGCCACGAGGTGGTAAAAAGTATCTCACCCACTGGAATAGACCTCACATTGGGTATATCTATAAGCGATGCTGCTCTATTCCACTGCACACTTAGCAATGATGGCCAAAGCTACGTGAACCTTGAAGGAGGAGGAGACCTCACACTGCGTATGACACAACAAGGCGATATGCGCATGACAGGACGCTTCACTACAAATAGTGGCGAAATGAAATATCAACTTCCCGTTATCCCACTCAAAACGTTTAACATCGTGCAAGGTTCGTATGTTGAATTTACTGGCGACGTGATGAACCCAACACTCAATATCGAAGCTAAAGAGCGTACAAAAGCACTTGTAAGCGAAGATGATAAACCGCGCTCTGTGGCCTTTGATGTCGGTGTGAAACTAACCAAACCACTCAACAACATGGGACTTGAATTTACCATCGAGGCTCCCGAAGACCTTAATGTTCAAAATCAATTGGCAGCCATGTCTAACGAACAACGAGGCAAAGCAGCCGTTACGATGATGGCTACTGGTATGTATATGACCGATGAAACCATGATGTCTGGTTCGGGCTTTAAAGCTAACAATGCCCTTAATGCCTTCCTCCAAAACGAAATTCAAAACATAGCTGGCTCTGCCCTCAAAACAATTGATATAAACCTTGGAGTTGAAAGTGGCACTTCGCAAACAGGCACTTCGACAACCGATTATTCTTTTCAGTTTGCTAAACGCTTCTGGGGCAATCGTATCAGTGTTATTATTGGTGGCAAAGTATCTACGGGTGCTGACGCAACCAACTCTGCCGAGAGTTTTATTAACAACATCTCTGTTGAATACCGACTCGACCAAGGTGCTACCCGCTACGTAAAGTGCTTCTACGATCGCAACACACAAGATCCACTCGAAGGACAACTCACAAAGACTGGTGTAGGTCTTGTATTGCGACGCAAAACAGACCGCTTAGGCGAGCTTTTTATATTTAAAAAGAAGAAATAAGGTTGCAATATTGCCCTACTTTTATCCAATCCTTTATACCCACTAAAGCTACACATATCCATGCATTCTATGCGCAAACACCTCTTTATATTAATCACGATACTGCTCTCTGCACTTGCTTTTGCAGCTTGCTCTACCACCAGATCGATACCCGATGACGAACAACTCTATACGGGCATTGACCATATTAGCTACCAAGATAATCCAGCTGACTTGTGGAAGAAAAAACGCGATTCTGTTGGTGTTATCACAGCCGTAGCTAATGCCGTGAGCAAAATTAACAAGGTGATTGAGGGAAAATCAACTCTCAGCATCGATTCGCTCTTGATAAAAGACAAAAAGCAACTTAGCAAAGAAGAACGCAAGGCACAAAAGCAAGCACGTACACAGACACTTGCCGATTTTTCAACCGCACGCGAGGAGGTTGAAGCCGTATTAGCTTATCCACCAAACAACGCTATATTTGGCTCTTCATCCATGAGTTGGCCTTGGAAGATAGGACTTTGGTTGCACAATGGACTGTACGATGCTAAAGGCAAATTGGGCAAATGGATTTATCAAAAGTTTGCTACTGACCCCGTACTTATAAGTCAAGTAAGTCCCGAAATGCGTGCTAAAGTTGCCACTAACACACTGCATAACTATGGATACTTTCATGGCAAAGTAAGCTACAACGTCCTATCTGAAAAGAACCCCAAGAAGGCGAAAGTAGCTTATAACGTATATGCAGGCCAGCTCTACCGGATCGACTCTATTGCATACGTTAATTATCCCACCTCTATTGATAGCATTTTGCGAGCCAATGATAAAGAACGCTTGTTACAAAAGAACGAGGCATTTAGCGTGGTGAAACTTGCCAACGAGCAGTCGCGCATCGAGACCTTGTTGCGCAACAATGGTTACTATTATTATGCTGCCAACAACACCACTTACAAGGCTGATACATTGCAACGCAAAAACTACGTGCAATTGCGCATTACTCCTACTGCCAACCTTGATAAAAAGACAAGTCATCCATGGTATATAGGACATACCTATGTGAGTGTGCGCAACTATGACAACGAACCTCTTGAACAACAACGCACATTCAGAAACTACACATTCAGCTATTCGGGCAAGAAAATGCCCCTACGTGCCAGCATGTGGCTTCACGCTATTACGCAGCGCAAGGGCGAGCGCTATAGCCTGTCACAACAGCAAACTACACTCGAAAAAATTGGACAAATGGGTGTATTAAGACAAATGGACGTGAGCTACGTGCCACGCGACACTTCTGCCACTTGCGACACACTCGATATGATAGTAACTGCCGTTATGGACAAACTCTACGACTCTACATTTGAGATGAATGCCACGATGAAAAGTAACCAACAAGTGGGGCCTGGCATTAGCTACGAACTTGCTAAACGTAATGCTTTTAGGGGGGCTGAAAAGGTTTCGTTCAAGATTTTCGGCTCATACGAATGGCAAACTGGTGCTGGATCACAAGGACGCAACTCATTGCTCAACTCTTATGAACTTGGCACACAGTTGTCGTTTAAATTTCCACGATTTGTGTTTCCTGGTATCAGCAGACGCAAGGTTCGTTTTCCCGCATCTACCCAATTTTCACTTGATGCCGATTGGAGAAATCGTTCTAAATTCTTCAATATGCTTAGTTTGGGACTTAGCGCAAACTACCATTGGTATAAGCGCGAAACTGCGCAACACGACCTAACACTCTTTAGTATCGACTTCGACCGTCTAAACCACACTACCCACACATTCGACTCTATCATGTCGGCCAATCCTGCCCTCTATGTGTCTATGCGCAACCAATTTGTACCCTCGCTCTCTTACACCTTTACTTACCAAAGTCGCAGTTGGCGTAAAGCACCTTGGTGGGTTCAACTATCCGTAAAAGAGGCGGGCAACATCACATCGGGGATATATGCCATTTGCGGTCAGTCGCTTAATAAGAAAAACAAAGAACTGCTTGGAAATCCCTTTGCACAATACATAAAATTCACTGCCGAGACGCATAAACTCTTTAAATTCTCAAAGAGTATACAATTGGCCACAAGACTCTTTGGCGGCGTTATCTATAGCTACGGCAATAGCTTTTCTGCGCCCTATTCAGATCAATTTTATGTAGGAGGAGCCAACAGCATACGTGCATTTACAGTGCGTTCTTTAGGGCCAGGTAGCTATCGTCCTGCAAATAGTAAATATGCCTATATTGACCAAACTGGCGACTTTAAGCTCGAAGCTAATGCCGAATTACGTGCCCGTTTGTTTGGCGACTTGCATGGTGCCATATTCCTTGATGCTGGCAACGTGTGGACCTTACGACAAGAAGCACAACGCCCAGGTTCGCAACTCACACTTGGCACACTCAAAAACATTGCACTCGGCACAGGTGCTGGCATTCGTTACGATCTTGACTTCCTTGTTTTGCGTCTTGACATGGGTATCGCCTTACATGCCCCCTACCAAACAAGCAAGCATGGTTTCTATAACATCGAGCGATTTAAAGATGGCATAGGCATCCATTTCGCCATAGGTTATCCTTTTTGATAAACAAAACTTCACTTCTATCTACACAAAACGAGCAAGCATCAATAGTAACAATACAAATTTGTTGGCTATTGATGCTTGCTCGTTTTTGGCATTCATCCAAATGTTATTTTATTGAGTCTGAATGAGTAGCATTATGTTCTGAATTTGTAGCAGAAGATGGAGTTTCTGCTTGGTTTTCCTCCTCTTGCTTCTGTGCTTTTTCAGCACGTTTGCGACGTTGCCAATAAAGCCAACGTGCATGGCGAACCGAATCTTGTATGCGCATACTATCTTCGTGAGTAAGCCCTGGAGGGGTTGTATCTATTGGTTGTTTAGGCACAACAGGCACTGTATCTGCTGCCACTGCAGGTTCGGGTTCTGCATTATTCCAATTCCCCATATAGTTACGCCAATACGGATAGGTAACACCGACAGCCACAATGACAATAATCAGCAAAACCCATAGGCCATAGCGCTTCATGGCTTTTTTAACTTTTACAACTCTGTGTCGTGGTCTCTTTACCTTTACAGAAACCGATGCTTCTATATCGTCAATTGAACGAAGGTCGTTACGATCCTTAGGTAAGTCAGGATGCGGTTGGTCTGTATTTACTAATGGCTCTTGCGGTTCAAGGTCATCGGTTTCAGCCTGCGATTGTGAAGACGAGGCGTAGGCATAACCCACTGGCAGACGAGGTGGAATATTGGTTGTATTGCTCTCACTTGGAGCAAAACCATACGAACGCAAATGCGTTTCGTCTGCATGTAAAGGTTGCTTGCCAACATCTTGATGTTCATTGTTGTCAAGTTCCTCTATATTTGAATTTTTGTTATTATCTTCCATCTTTTTATATATGTCAATACGATGGCAAAGTTAATACTTATTACTTTTATTTTTCTAAGTATTTAAAAATATTTTGAGTATGCTTATTGATTACATTCGTCTATAAATGTGTCATACCTTTTTGTACCATATACTCTGTGCACTGAAGCAAAGAGAATACATATTGCTTGAGCGAAGAATATTTTGTAGAGTATTTATCGAGAATTGGCTTGCCATTTATGAGTTTGTAACAGTACTCTTTTTTCTGCTCATCGTTATATACGTAAAGGTAATTAATGTTACGTGCAGCTATGGTTTTGTCGGCCGTGTAAAAGGCTGCAGGACGCGGAGCATCGTGCAAAATATCAAGTCCTAAATTGTTTTGAACGTAAGGGATACGGAGCAAGCCAAGGATGGTTGGTGCAACATCTACCTGCCCCACGAATTGGGTGCATTCTTTGGCATTTATGCCATCAGCATGGATTATAAGTGGGATATGATTGAATGATTCGGGTAATTCGCAATCGGCAGTTCCAACAAGTTTTCCGTGGTCGCCAAGGAATACGAATATTGTATTTTTGGCCCATGGTTCTTTGCGAACTCTGTGCATAAAGTCGCCTATACACGCATCGGCATAACGAACGATTTGCTGCTCTGCCGTAAGGTTTTTTTGTTGAAAGCGTGCTGGAACCACATAGGGTGGATGATTGCTAATCGTGAGTAAAGTAGCAAAAAATGGTCGACCACTCATTGCTTTTTTACGCAATACGGGCAATGCATAACTAAAAAGATAATCATCGGGTACACCGAAGTGATTAACCACCTTTGAGCGTGGATAGTTCTCTTGCGAGTATATTTCGTCGTACCCATTTGTACGGAAGAAGGCATTCATGTTGTCGTATTGGCTCTCGTGTGTCATAAAGAACATCGTAGAATAACCAGCCTGTTTAAGCACAGAGGGAAGCCCCGTATAAGTGGGAATCGTTGTACCCTTCATCGCATTGCGAAACATGATAGAGGGAAAAGAATAGAGCGTGGCATAAAGCCCGTGATTGGTGTGATTGCCTGCCGAATAGCAATTAGAAAAACTCAAAGAATGAGAATAGAGCGAATCCAGGTTAGGAGTGAGATGATTGGCATTACCAAAACGTGTCATTAGCTTAGCCGACATCGATTCCATAAGCACTACCACTACATTCTGGTGTGTAGGGGGCAATGTAGGTTCAACTCTCCTTGCAAGTGGCGAGATACCCTTTATGCCTTCACGATTATAAAACCGTTGCACATTCTTTACCGCCTCATCCATAGGCATAAGATGAAGCTTATGGTTTTCAGGGCGTAGTTCATCGAGTGTGCTATTAAGCAGAGCAAACATAGGATTTACACCTAAATTGTTTAGTACTGGACTGGTACAGAAATATGCAGCACTCACTTTGATAGGATTATATCCTAACCTACCACGTATGCCTAAAAAACACGCACCATAAAGTGCAAGGCTGATACCCACCATTTCAACATAGTTCATAAAGCCATTGTGCGCTATATCTACATGATACTTGTTGCTCGCATCAGCCAGAACAAAACGTTTGCGAAGATAATATAAAAAAGCACCCAAACAAGCTGTTAGCACAATATAGAGAGCTATAAAAAGATAGTAAGATGCCTCTCCAAATATCATGCCCAACGTGGTTCCGCCATATTCAGCCCAATTCCATATTGAGGCATTGAGCATCTTTGAGAAATAACTAAAATAGGGAATGTTGCCCGCCTCAGCCATAAAAACAAGGGCATAAAGCACACCAAACCAAATGTTTATAGCACGATACATCCACTTGCGCCAAAAACCAGCAATAACAGCTATGCTCGATAGCACCAATGGCAATGCCACAAGATAACAAGCTATTACATTGTCAAACCACAAACCACGCAAAAACGCTTGCAAAACGAGCAATGGTTTATTTGCTACATCGGGAGTAAGTTGCGAATGTATGGTAAGGAAAAACGCTATGCGAAACAAAGTCATCAGTACAAGGGCTACTATATGTATGCTCAACAAATAACCAATAGTGCGCAATAATCTTTTCATTTTTAGGTATATGTTTTGATTATCAAATATATTTTTCTACAGAGAAAATGCAAAGTTACAAAATTATAAAATGCAGAAACAATGATAAGTTTCTTAATGTTACACTCTTATCCTTTATGCGTAAATTTGCTGCAAAAATTTATTATTATTTTTTTCTAACCCATGTATATGCACTGCACTGCTTGTATAAAATAAGCACAAAAAAGACAGAAGCTAACATACAATCAATGTATGTTAGCTTCTGTCTTTTTGAACATTTATGGCTTATATTCATTAACCTTACAAGCCACTAAATGCACTAATCAAAACGTATTTTTATTTGCTTTCTTTCTCTTCTTTAATCTGAGCATTTACAGTTTTTATCTTCTCTGCAATCTCAGCAAGATCCTCTTTAAGGCGCTTTACTTTCTTTTCTATGTCAGCCACAAGTGAGTTTCCTTTCTTTGAACTTGTGCGGAAGAAAGTAAGGTTTGTTTCGTAGTTTTGAATTTCCTGCTTTTTGCTTTCTAAAGCGCCTTGCAAGCGATTGCGTTCGCGGGTGAGTTCAGAGCCACCCTTGTCAGCAACTGTTTTACGGAAGTTGTCCATACGCTTTCGTCCAGCATTCGCATGGAGTGTATTGTATATTTTATCACATAGTTCACGATAACGACGATACATTTTCTCCTTCTTGTTGTAGGGCACATGTCCTATCTCATTCCAGCGAGCTTGTAGGTCGCGAACACCTTGTAAGAGGTTTTCACCTTGTTCTTCAGTAAGTTTTTCAAGGCTTGCTATTACCTCTTTCTTTAGTTCGAGATTAGCCTCTTCAGTCTTTCGTTGGTCGGCATTTGCCGCGTTTTTCTTATCAAAGAAGTAGTTGCAAGCATCGTTAAAACGCTTCCATATCTCGTCCGAAAGTTTGTGAGCCACAGGACCAATGCTCTTCCATTGCTTTTGCAATTCAATAAACTTGTTGGTAGTTGCTCCCCAATCAGTGCTTTCTTTCAAAGCTTCAGCCTTTTCGATAAGAGCGTTCTTAGCAGCAAGATTAGCGTTTAGTTTCTCGCGATTAGCCTTGAAATAAGCAGTTTTAGCTTGGAAAAAGCGGTCGCAAGCTGCGCGGAAACGTTCAAATATCTCAGTGTTTACCTTGCGTGGAGTAAAGCCAATTGTCTTCCATTCGGCTTGGTATGCCAACACCTGCTTGGTCATTTCTTCCCATTGAGCATAGGTTTTTAGTTCTTCGTATTGAAGGTCTTCAACCTTTTGGCAAAGGTCTGTTTTCTTTTCAAGGTTTTCTTCTTCCTTAGCTTTGATAGCCTCAAAGTGGTCTTGGTGACGCTTGTTGATAACAGTTGATGCGTCCTTAAAGCGTTTCCAAATTTCCTCGCGCAGTTCCTTAGCAACAGGTCCTATTTCACGATATTCTTGGTGAAGGTTCTGCAATTGATGGAAAGCTGATACAGGGTCGTCGCATTCTGCCAATTTTTCAGCAGCCTCACAAAGGTGCGTTTTAAGTTCGAGATTCTTCTTAAAATCGTATGCACGCATTTCGTGGTTAAGGCGCAACTGGTCGTAGAATTGTTCTATATTGTGTTGATAATTCTTCCACAAGTCGGTAGCAAACTCAGCTGGAACCTGCTTAATTTCCTTCCATTCGGCTTGCAAATCCTTTACTTCGTTATATCCCTTGTCTGCATCCTCGGGCGAAGCAGCAAGTTGTTTTATACGTTCAATAATTTCTTGCTTACGCTTCAAGTTGTTTTGTTTTTCCTGTTCAAGTTTTTCGGCAGCTTGGTTGCGTAGCTCGCGCACAAGCGATAGTTGCGCCTTAAAGTTCTCTTCGTCTGCATCGGGAACAGGAACAAACTCATCTGCATTTCCACCATCTTCAACAAACTTGTTGCGTGCAGCAACGACTTCGGCATTGTGGAAACGATAGTAAAGCATCTTAAGGTGCTCGAGTTCTGTGCGTTCTACATTTTCGTTGTTCTCTGCAATTGACTTGAGTTTTTCAATTACCTCTGCCTTAGTCTTTGGTTCTGTAGCCACGGCAGTGTGTTCAACTGAAGTTTGATTTTCGTTGTTTTCAGAAGCAATAGTGTTTTGTACCTCTGCTTCAGCAGTGTTCTTGATTTCGTCCATAATAAATTGGATAGGGTCGTAAGCGTATTGGCAAACCTAAGTTTGCACATTATATATTACTACAAGGCGTTGTTGCATTCATGCTCATAAAGAAGCCTAAAGCTAAACCCTTGCAAGGTTTGCAAATTTGCACATTAAATGCGTTTTAACAAAATAATTGTTAGAAAACTTTGAACCAAAAGGTATTAAATCCATGCTTTCCAACGGAATAGTCCATAAAATATGCCTGTAACGACTATTGATGCTATTATCACCACAGGAAAGCCCCACCACGAAGCCTCCATGCCATTGATAAGGTTCATACCAAATATACTTGCAATGAGCGTTGGAAACATCAAGATGATGGACACTGAGGTCATTTGTTTCATCACGCCAGCCATGTTGTTGTTGATAATACTGGCATAGGTTTCCATTGTCGAGTCAAGGATGTTGGTATATATATTTGTAGTTTCGCGGGCCTGATTCATTTCAATAGTAACGTCTTCAATAAGGTCGGCATCGAGTTCATCGACAGGAAGTTTAAACTTCAACTTCGACAATAGTGTTTCGTTACCACGAATAGAGGTAATGAAGTAAGTTAAGCTATCTTGTAGTCTTGATAGACCTATTAAGTCTTCATTATCAATTTGTCGGTCAAGATTGCGCTTGGCTTCTTCGAGCAAAACGTTTATTTGCTTTAGGCGTTTCAAGTACCATACGGCAGACGAGAGAAATAGGCGAAACACAAGGTCTACAGAGTCAGTAAAACCTTGATTACGCTTTTGTTGATACGACACAAAATCTATCATCATGTTGGTTTCGAAATTGCATACCGTTACGCACACGCCCTTGTTTAGGATTATACCCATTGGTATTGTAGTGTGAGGAGTGCGCGATGCAACTTCTTTTACATAGGGAATACGCAAAATGATAAGCGACCAACCTTCGTCATATTCATAACGCGAACGTTCGTCTTTATCTCGAATATCGTCTAAAAAGTAATCAGGTATTTTGAGTTCGTCTATTAAAAATGCCTCATCTTCGGGAGTTGGACATGTTACTTGCACCCAACAATCGGGTTGCCATTCGTCAATGTTTTGTAGCGTTTTGCTATAATTCCAATAAGTGCGCATAAAAAACAAGTCTTTGTTGCTAAGGTGTGAATTACATCGGTTATTAGCACATGTATGTTAGAGCATACCATGTGTTTGTTTCAACACAATAAAGTAAGTCGCACCTATGGCATAGCACTTTGCTGCAACTTGTTTAGTGTTGGACAAAAACCTCTGTATCCGCGTGATAGTCGTCCATTTAGGAATAAATTTTATACTTATTTATGAAGCAACAAGCACTTCAATCTTGTTACTCCTTGTAAAGTTTTGTAATATTTGGCAAAAGTACGAAAAAAGTCGATAATACACGTATTACCGACTTTTTTTGATGCTAAAGTTGTGTTACATTTTGCATTTTGCTGCTGAACCATCAGCCTCAATCTTTTCGTTTTCTTTCACAGTGCGTGCGTCGTAACCAATCTTTTTGAATGCTTTCAAGATGGTTTCAATGCTTGTTTTGTCAGCATCGTATTTGATTGTTACAGTTTGGTTAGGCACATTGGTTTGGATGTCTTTTATGCCCTTTACAAAGCGAAGGTTCTTTTTTATCTTTGTCTCACAGTTGATGCAATGCATCTGTGGTTGTGTTGTAAAAATGGTTGTTTTGATGTCTTTGGCAAGTGCTACAGAGGTGCCAAGGCCCATCATTAAGAAGAATGATAATAACTTTTTCATAATGAAATATGTTGTTTTAATAACGTGTTACAACTTTGCGTAGGCAGAGCGTAAGGAGTTGAGTACCACGCTCACACTGCTCATAGCCATAGCTGCACCTGCTATCATTGGATTGAGCATACAACCTGTTAAGGGATAAAGCACACCCGCTGCTATAGGCACACTGATAGCATTGTATATAAATGCCCAAAATAGGTTTTGCCTAATGGTGCGCATGGTGCGTTGCGACAGATGAATGGCTTGTGGGAGTCTTTCAAGGTTGGATGTAAGTAGCGTAATCATAGCTGTGTTAATGGCTATATCGCTGCCCTGTCCCATTGCCACACTCAAGTTGGCTTGTGCCAAAGCCGCACTATCGTTAATGCCGTCGCCCACCATTGCCACACACTTTCCTTGTGCCTGCAGTTGCTTTATAAATGTAGCTTTATCAGCGGGTAGCATTTGAGCATCAACGTGCGTTATACCCACTTGATTGGCTATAACCGATGCAGAACGTTGGTTGTCTCCTGTGAGCATATAGGGGGTAATACCCATTGCTTTCAGTTGGGCTATAGCCTTGGCAGATGTTGGCTTCACTTCATCGTTGATGGCAAGCATTGCAAGCACTTGCTGCTTATTAGCCATTACCACAATGGTATGGGCTGCTTGCATCCATTGGTCGAGTAATTGCTGCTGTTGTGGAGTAAAGATAATATTATTATGCTTTATCCACGCTACGTTGCCTACAAAATATTCGCTGCTATTATACACTCCTTGCACACCACTACCTGCAACCGACTGGAAGTTGGATATTTCTACCATATGTGCCGAATTCAGATACTTGCAGACAGCATTGGCTAATGGGTGTTGCGACTGCTTTTCGAGCGAGAATAGCACGTTCTCGGCCTCTTGTTCGCCAGCAAACCAAGTGTCTTCTACTTGTGGTTTACCTTGGGTGATAGTGCCTGTTTTGTCAAGCACCACTGCATCAACCTTTTGTGCCGACTCAAGGCAACTTGCATCTTTTATTAATATACCTTTCTTTGCTCCATGTCCCATGCCTACAATGATTGCAGTGGGCGTGGCAAGACCCAACGAGCAAGGGCAGGCTATAACTAACACCGATACCATTGAGATTAAGCCATGCGTTAGTCCGGCATGAGGGTCGAGCGTTAGCCAGCAAACAAAGCTCAACAAGGCTATAGCAATAATTGTAGGAACAAACCAAGCTGCTATTTTGTCTACCAACGACTGTATGGGCACTCTGCTGCCTTGAGCCTCTTGTACCATACGAATGATTTGCGCCAAAAGGGTGTCGGTGGGTGCCTTTTCTGCTTTGTAATGTAGCACACCATTCTCGTTGATAGTTCCTGCCATTACTTTGCTACCTATGGTTTTGGTTATAGCCACGGGTTCGCCACTAAGCATACTTTCGTCTACATTTGATGTGCCCCATGTTACGCTGCCATCAACTGCTATACGCTCGCCAGGACGCACCATTATCACGTCACCTATGGCCACCGCCGAGAGTTTTTTGGCACGCTCTGCACCATTGGGAAACACCACCATCACCTCCTTTGGTTGCAACTGCATAAGTTGCTCTATAGCACGGCTGGTGCGATGTTTGGCTCTTGTTTCGAGCAGTCTGCCCAACAAAATAAATGCGGTGATAACACCCACACTATCGAAGTATAAGTGGGGCATCATGCCACGACTAACAAACCATTGTGGGAAAAACAAATTGAAGAAGCTATATGCGTAAGACACACTTATGCTCAAGGCTACAAGCGTATCCATATTGGCTGTATGGTGCTTTAGGAGTTTCCATGCGGGGGCATAAAACGCTCTGCCATACTTGTAGAGCGAAAAACTGGCTATGAAAAACACCAATATTTCTTGTCCCGAAAACAAATGCTGAAACACACTGAGCAGGAATAAAGGCACGGCTGTTAGCGTGGCTCCTATGGCTCTGTGCTTGGCGGTCGCATAGGTTTCATCGTAGTTTGCTGGTGCTGCAGATTGCGCTTTTTCTGTTTCGTGTTGGGCTGTTATTTCTTCATCAATAACGAGTTCAAAGCCTATACGGTCTACTGCTTTTTGCAAATTTTGAGGCGAACATTTTTGTGGATTGAAGGTAACTTTCGCATTGTTCATTGGCAAATTTACATTTACCTCTTTCACCCCCTCTACCCTACTCAAGGCTTTGGTTACATGGGCTGAGCACGAAGCGCAACTCATGCCCTTTACGGGATAAGTGTGAGTTTCTACACGCTCACTTGTATGTTGATTAGCTTGTTCGTTCATTGTATTTTTTTTAGTATTGTATTCTTATTCCGGCATAAGCCATGGCTCCATGCACGGGGCCCCATACTTGTGTGGCATCAAACTTTTCGCTCCAAGGATTTTGCGCATTGAGTATAGGCGTTTTTTGCTTGTAATTGGTGAAATTTTCGCCTCCAACGTATATACTAAAGTGTCTGAACCAACGCGTAATTTGCGCATTGAGTTGTGCATAAGCGGGAAAGCGCGACGACACATCTTCGCCATTAGTTAGTCGGCGTCCACCGCCATTGAGTTGGGCGGTTACATCGAATTGCCAAAGTTCGAGCGGTGTTTTATAAGAGGCTGTTAGCAAACCTTTGTAGCGATTGGTAAAGGGCTTTTCTTGCACACGGCCGCCTGTGTATTGTCGCACAAAATTGTATCTGTAAGCGGCAGTTAGCGTCATGCCTCTAAAGAGCGTATAGGTGGCTTCGGCTTGGAGCGTATGCGAGTAGCTGCGATGACCATTCAAGTTGTGCACATAGATGTGTGCATTGTCGGCATCGTAATCTACCACCACTTGCTCATTAAAGTTTGTAAAATAATACTCTAAGTTAAAGTCGAGTATGTGTCCACCTAAGGGCATTTTATATTGCATGCTTGCGCCATAGTTCCATGCTCGCTCTTGCTTTAGAGGGTTTATAACCAATTGGCGGTTACTTGCCAATAGGTAGTTGTGCTCTGCCAACGCATGCACTGTGCGATAACCCTCGCCAGCCGATAAACGGATATTAAAGGAATTGTTTGGCGCATACTTTACGTGAAAACGTGGGGTAACAAATGTGCCATACACCGAACTGTGGTCGGCACGTAGGCCTGCCATAGCCACAAGTTTGTCGTTGAGGTTATAGGTGTATTGCGCATAAATGCCAGGGGTTGTTTCGCGCTCTTTATTGCGTGTTGGCGTTTCATCAACAGCATGCACTAACCGATATGCTTGGTTGTAGTAATCATGATTGAGGCTCAATCCCGTTGAAATGCTATGATATTGGGTAAAATTAGTTTCAAACATCAGCGAGGCATATCCCGCTTTCTGCGTAACGTTGTATAGGCGATCACCATAAGTGGCATCGGCATCGTGGTAGTTGCCCGATAAGATTAAAGCAAAATTTGTGCCCTTCTCTTTGTTTAAGATAAATGCGTTTTTGGCAAATGCTGTAAAACGAGTGGTCTGCATATCTATATCGTAGCGCTTGGCACCGTGGTGAGTAACTGCATGTTGAGTTTGTCCACCCTCTCTTTTCTCAGACAAACCGCTCACGGCTGCCTGAAAGATGTAGTTATCGCCCACCCAAGCCCAGCGGTTCATGGCATTTACTTGTCTAACCTTTGGCTTGTCAAGAAAGCCGTCGTGGTTTTCGTCATGATGGGCAAAATTGTCTTCGTAGTGTGCCAAGATGCCAGTGCTCAGTTGGGGCTTTTTGTTGAAATGCACATTGCCATCAAAGTTGGCCTCTATGCGGCTTTTACTATCGCCATAAAGGTTAAGTTCGAACGAAGGAGTGGCTTGGGGCTTTTTATATTCCACATTGATTTGTCCCGTTATGCTCTCATAACCATTCTTTACCGAAGCACTGCCTTTCGACACTTGTATGCTCTGCATCCAGGGGCCAGGTACATAGCCTAAGCCATAAGGCGAGGCTGCACCACGAAAGTCGGGTATGTTTTCGGTGAGCATCTGCACATAGCTACCCGCCAAGCCTAAAAGCTTTATTTGTTTAGCTCCCGTGGCTGCATCGCTATAGCTCACATCAACCGATGGGTTGGTGGTAAAACTTTCGCCAAGGTTGCAACATGCGGCCTTAAAGAGTTCGGTGCGCGATAGTACAAAACCATTTTCGGGACCTGTGAGCTTTGAAACAGGCTTTCGCTTTGCCACCACTTGTGCTTGGTTCAAGTCTTTCTCCTTGGTTGGCACACTGTCTGTGTCAATGTTTTGAGCATTGGCTGTAGCGGCATAAAGCAAAAGAAAAGCCCCACTTATCAGTCGTTTGTGGTAAAATGTTGCATGCTTTTCCATGTTTCGTCGTGTGTAATAGGTGTTTAGTATTTATGTCTTTTATTCTGAGTGCAAAGTTAGTGTAGATGCCATGCATAAGCGTTATACAATTTTGTAAAAACGTTGCATCAAAAGGTGTGCTTGCAACATCATCTCTTTGATTAAAAAGCATCAAAACGGGATTATTGTTACGCTATAATAGGGCACAAGTTGTGTAAGAATGCGCTTATTGTTTGCTCATTGCGGTCGGAATGAGCATTCATTGCGGTCGGAATGAGCATTCACTGCGGTCGGAATGAACATTCACTGCGGTCGGAATGAACAAACTATAAGCGCATCTTTACACAACTTTGAGCGCATTCTTGCCAAACAATAATGCGGTTATTTACAAAAGTGCATGCAACTATGCCATACCAACAGAGGGCGAATTGCTCTTGACACCATACAATCTCTTAAAACACCTACTTTTGAGGGGGTAAAATGGTGTAATAGCAAAATATTACACCTAAAAAGCTATTTTTCTTCTTTTTTATTTGGAGTGTATGGATATGTTACATATATTTGCAGTGTCATACTTAAGTAGTACACTATTAAACCATAAAAACAATCATCATTTCAAAACAGCGTTATCATGATTAAAATTCAAAATATCAACTTTAGCTATGGCAGTAAGCAGCCTATGGTATTCAGCGATTTCTCTTTAAACATTCTGCCTGGTAAGATATATGGGTTATTGGGCAAAAACGGAACTGGCAAAAGCACACTGCTTTACTTGATAAGCGGATTGCTACGTGCAGACAAAGGGTGCATAGAATGCAACGAAATGGATGTAACGAAACGCCAACCAGCATTGCTCGAAAACATATTCATCGTGCCCGAAGAGTTCGACCTTCCTAACGTTACGATGAAAAGATACGTTAGCATAAATGCTGGCTTTTATCCTAACTTTAGCGAAGATGTGCTATACGAATGCTTAAAGGACTTTGAACTGCCTACAAACTTGCGACTTGGCAGCCTTTCGATGGGACAAAAAAAGAAGGCTTTTATGAGTTTTGCACTTGCTACAGGCACGCAGTATTTGCTTATGGACGAACCTACCAATGGGTTAGACATCCCTTCGAAAAGCTTGTTCCGTAAAGTAGTATCGAAAAATATGACCGACGAGCGCACTATTGTTATCTCTACTCATCAGGTGCGCGACGTGGAGATGCTTATAGACCATGTGGTGATGCTCGAAGGTTCAAAACTACTACTCAACCGCACTATTGCAGATATTTGCAGTGCTATTCGATTTGAAGAACGCACCATTGGCGAGCCGCTCGACGATGCACTCTATGTGCAACCATCTATGCGTGGTAACACCGTGATTGTGGAAAACCACGATGAAAATAACGACACATCTATAAACCTTGAAATGCTCTTCAACTGTGCCGAAACAGGCAAGTTGCCAAAGAGTCTTACAATGTAATCACCTCAAACAATTAAACAATTATGAACAACTTTAACATACACCGATTTGGCAAACTATTGCGATACGATATTATCAGCAACTATCGCTTTTATCTCGTTCAGATATTAGGCATTTTCCTGTGGCATTTCTTCAGTCAGTTAGGCATTGTTTACTTTTCTACACGCTATTGGGATCATAATCCTGCATCCTATAGTTCTTTGCCTATAGACGCTGTTACTTCCACTTGCATTACTGCCTACTTTGCTATTTCATTTCTGCTTCTTGTAGCTATGATGGCACGCACGTTTTCGGTGTTGAGCACTAAACCCAAACGCATTAGCTACTTGATGCTACCGGCATCGAACCTTGAAAAGTTCGTATCGAGGTTGCTTATTTACTCTGTAGGTTTTATTATTATCAATCCGCTGGTGTTTGTCGTTGCCGACGTGTTACGTGCAGTGGCTTTAGTAGCTATGCCCGTGCATTTGCCACTTGTGTTTACTGCTATTCCCACATTCATTAGCAATATCATACTAGAGTCTTGTAGTTTCTATACACATGGAGTGGCAGAAGTTGGCCAATTTAAGTTTTACTACTATATGCTCTATTTTGCATGTTTCTGTCTCTTTAACTGCATGATATATGTGCTTGGCAGCTTGTATTTCAAAAAGAATGCATTTCTTAAAACAACGGCTATCATGATGCTTGTTGGATTTATCATCGCCAACATTCTGCCTATGAGTATGGTAGACTACGATGGCAAGCATGGTTACTTTGGAGGTATGATATATTTGACATTGTTCGTGGCAATTTTACTACTTTGCTACCGCAAGTTTACACGCACTACTGTAATAAAAAAGAAACTTTGGCGCATATAATGAACAAAACTATATGGCATTTGACGAGGAAAGACCTATTTACATACAAATAGCTGAACGTATGTGCGACGAAATTCTCTCTGACACGTATAAAGTGGGCGAAAGGATACCGGGCGTACGCGAATATTCTGCCTTGCTCGAAGTAAACGTGAACACCACCGTAAAGTCGTACGACTTATTAGCTAAAAAGAACATCATATTTATGAAAAGAGGTTTGGGCTACTATGTTGCAGACAATGCTCCTCAACTTATTAAAGAAGAGCGAAAGCTACACTTCTCTACCAACATTCTGCCAAGAATTTTTGGGCAAATGAAACTCTTAGGTATATCGTTTGAAGATGTGGAAAAGGAGTGGAAAACTTTTCTGAATAACGACAAAACAAAAAATGAAAATACATAACCAATTTATCATATCGCTTAGTGCACTCTCGCTATTTTCCTATGCAGATGCATTGGCACAAAGCAAAGGGCGCATTGTTGATGCACAAGGCGAAGGTATTGCATTTGCCAATGTTGTGGCACTATCAAAGACCGATTCTACGGTTGTGGCTGCATGTGTAAGCAACGAAAAGGGTTATTACAAAATACCTACCCAAGCAAACGTTAAGTACGAACTTCTGCGCGTTTCGGCATTAGGTTATGAACCTTTATACTACAATTGCACCACACCTATTGAGCTATTGCAACTTACGCTGAAACCTTTAAAAGAGGTGGCTCTTGCTGAAGCAAACGTGGTGTATAAACGACCTGTGGCGCATATCGACAATGGTGCTATCGTGACCAACATACAGGAAACTACGCTTTCGAAGGTGGGCAATGCCGAGGACGTGTTGCGCCAAGTGCCTGGCATCATAAAGAAAAACGATAAAGACGGAACTATCGAAGTGATTGGTAGCGGAGAACCACAAGTGTACTTAAACGGCAGAATACTGCGCGACCTAAACGAACTTAAACAATTGCCAAGCGAAGACATCAAGTGTGTGGAAGTTATCAACACTCCTGGTGCTAACTACGATGCATCAGTTAAAGCCGTTGTTAAAATAAAAACCATAAAGCGCAAAGGCGAGGGATGGGGGGTGAACTTATCTAACAATTTTATGCAAGGTAAATACGCTTATAACCACACCAGTCTGCGCATTAACTACCAAAAGAACGGACTAAACGTTGCTGTTGGGGGCGAATATGGTAGGGGCAGATCGTATTGGATATCACAACTTGAACAGCAAACGCAAGCCAACGACACATTGTGGGTAATGCCTACGGTAAATCCCAGCATTAACAAGTTTGGATTCTTTAGAGAGTTTGCCGAAATCAACTACGACTTTAGCGATAAACACTCTGTAGGCATGCGCTATCAACTGAAAACTAATGCTAAATATCCCGCACAATGCACGGTTGAAAGCGATGTTATGGCTAATGGTGAATACTACGACCGATTGGTTAATACCATATACACTGAAGACGATGACAAGCCTCAACATGCACTGAATGCCTACTACGTGGGGCAATGGGGAAAGGGCGAGTTTAGAATAGATGCCGACTTTTTTGCCAACGGAGGAAGCAATACAACACGCTACGACGAAAAGAGCGATTCGCACGAAAGCCGCAACTTCCCCACTATTAACGACACACGCAATAGGTTGGTTTATGCCAAGATGCAGTATGAGTGGCCATGGCTAAAAGGCAAGGTAACAATAGGCGGACAATTTAACCATACTAACAGACATGATAACTACCATGTTGATAACGATCAGTATGGTGTGAGCAGTTCATCAACACATTTACTCGAAACTACCGAGGCTACTTACGTGCAATATGCCACCATGATAGCTAAAAAGGTTAAGTTTTCTGCAGGCCTGCGTTATGAGCATTTACAACTGAAATATTACAACAACGGTAAGTACATTGACGAACAATCACCTACTTATAACAACCTGTTCCCTTCACTAAATGCAGCTACGCAGTTGGGCAATCTACAATTGATGCTTGCCTATACTTCACAAACTGATAGGCCTAGCTATAATCGTCTATCAAGCAACATGATATATGGCAACCGCTTTTTGCTTACATCGGGAAATCCCAATCTTAAAGCTGCTATAAAGCACAATATCAGCGTAACTGCCGTGTATAATTGGGTGCAATTTAATTTAAAATTTAACCACACTAAAGACGACATTATTTACTGGGGTAAAAAACTATCTGAAAACTCTAACATAACCAAAGTGTCTTTTATAAACCACAACACATCCAACTTGGATGCAAGCGTGATGATGTCGCCTAAAATTAAATTTTGGAACCCTACAGTGGTGCTTAATTTAACCAAAGACTTCTTTAATTCTGAACCTTTATTAGGACATAAATTGAAGCAAAATCCCATACTCTATGCCGACTTTACAAACACGTTTAGTCTACCTAAGGGCTATGATTTTACGATAGATTATAGTCTGACAACAAGGGGCGCGATGCAGAATGTACGTATGTATAAAGTGGTACATTACCTTGAATGCTACCTCAGTAAGTCGTTCTTAAAGGACGCTCTTACACTCACCATCGGAGGCAACGATTTGCTGAAAAAATCAAACTCTAAAAACCGAATTTACATGGACAACACCCAGATATTTCAATCGGGATATGGCGACACACGCAATTTTTATCTGAAACTGAATTACACCTTTAACGCTATGCGCAACAAGTATAAGAGCGACAGTGATGTGAACGAAGTAATTAAACGTTTGTAGAACATACTTATTAAGCCAGGCAAATGATAACCTTTATTTAAGCGCCAACTTAATAGCAAAAGCACCATTTGCCCTTGGGCAAATGGTGCTTTATTCGTTATTATTTTACGCAATTATCGTTTGTTATTTCACGATAATCTTTTTACCATTTACAATATAGATGCCTTGCTGACCTATGTGTTGTAAACGGCGTCCTTGAAGGTCGTAAATGCTCTGATTTGCATTGTTATCATCTGAAATAACGGTATTAACACCTTCGGTAATTTTAGTGTATTTTGCCGTGATATCCAGATAACCTTCTACTATATTATTGAAGTCTTCGTTACCCGTTGTTGCAGTGAGCACATAGCCACTATACAATGGTAGGAGCAAGGTGTAAACATCGCCTGCTTTTACAAGCGTAGTGCTCTTATCTAACACGTTTTCGTCATCATCAACACAAGTAATCTTTACGGTGTAGTAAGGTTGTGCGTAGAATGTTGAAATACGAATGGGGTGACCTGTTCCGCCATTCCAACCTACGAGGTTGCCATTTTCTGCACCATCCCAATACATGCCGTTAGAGCCTTTAATGTTCCATGTTTCGCCATCACTATTGAGATTAAAGGTGAAACTTTCGCCCGATGTTTTGCTTGCAGTTGTTGGCTGTGAGCGTTGCAATGCGGGAATATATACATTTAAATACTCGTTCTCTACCTTAAATTTTTTTCCACTTCCAGTAAGTGTCCATACAGCATTTGGTTTCAAATCTACATTGCTAATGGCACGATTAACGTTCATGTTATCTTCTACCAATCTGTAGCCCGAACGTCCGCTTGCTGTAGTGGCATCATAAATTAGATAGCTCTTTCCACTTTCGATTTTGGTTACGATAGCTCCCACTTTCTTTACACCTGTAAGGGCATCTGTGGTAAACTCAACATTGATTGTTACGTCTGCTGTAGGCGTAAGTACATCACCATTGGTTGCATCTGCTTTCTTCAACTCATAATATTTGGGTGTGGGCAGAGATACGGTATATTGTTCGCCAACATTGCATGCAGTTTCTACATCATCAATGATTGCACCCTTATCATCTGTGCAGTGATAAACAATGGCATAAGCCACACGTTTGTAGGTTACTTTATATATATTTTCGCCAACAGACTCTATGCTTACAAACTGTGTGTTCTTGAATGTTGGGCACTCTTTAGCCGTAATTTCTGCAACCGAAGCAGGAACACTCTTTCGGATTGTACCTAAGTTATTGCCCTTGTCGTCTACACACTTAAAAGTTGTTACCTTTACTTCTTGAGCAGTCCATTCTGAGCCTTGTCCGCGTGCAGCGTCATACGATGCTCCATTAATAGTAGAGCCTGCATACACTTCGCCAGAGGGGAGTGGGAAAAGGCTCTTGCCGTCAATCTTTACACGTAGGTCTTTGTAAGCAGGTACGTAACTCAAGGTGATCGTTGCAGATGTACTCTTATCAAGCGATACAGGATAACCTTTCTGACTAACATAGCTACCTGCAGTTGCTATGTAACGACCAGTAGTAGCATTCTTTAGTTTCAACGATTGAGAGCCATCAGCATTAACTGTTGCCTCTTCAACAATCCATGCATTGGCAGCATCATCTGCCGTACTATGAATGAGGTTAGAGGCATTTGCTTTATCTGCAATAGCAGTAGCCTCAAATCCGTCTACAGCATTGCTAAATGTATAAGTCTTACCCTCTTTTAGATAGTCAAACGTAACAACTGTTCCCGTGTTCTGACCGTAATCCTCAAGTGGAGAGAACTCCCATTGTCCACCAGCACCATCATTGGGTTTGCCATACAAATTTACAGCAAGACCTTGTCCCGACATTGAAGAGTTAAGATATTGTCCACTCACCTTGTCGCTCTCTATAGAGTAGTAGTAATTGCTGCCTTTAGTTCCGTAGGCACCTGTTCCAAGTTGAAAGTTATAGTATTTTTTACTGTTGTCGTAGCTCCAGCGTCCAGTTGTTGATGTTGCCGAAGGATTAGGCTTTAATGAACCATTAGGTTGCGCTTTACATACCAAAGCAAAATGACCCTTATTGTTAGGATCTTCCTCAATGCTCCACCATTGGTTATCGTAGTTAGCATCGCCTTCGCTTGCCTGTGTGTTCGTCCAAATAACGCCTACTTTTGCACCTTTACTGCTATTTTGGCTGATGAGTGATGAGCCTTCTGCCAAGAGTTCAATGCATCTGCCTTTGCGCGTTGCATCAGTACCACCAGAGATTATGCGGTAGTAGTATTTTTTATCAGGAGTATTGGCAAAAGGGTAGTTGATTTCGGTTGGAGGATTAGTAGATTGACCAAGCATCTTATACTTACAGTAGCGATAATTGCCATAATTAAGCAATGTAGTATCAGCCGTCATTCGCTTTTGGAAATCGCTAAAATCTTTGCGAGCTTGTGGTGTCCATCCGTTTTCAGCTATTGCCAACAGACGAGGCAACGCAAGCCATTCCATATACTTTGCATCCGACACGTGCTCTGTCCAGAAGGTTCCTTGCACACCATAACTTGTGGCTGCAGGTGGGTTTGTTTCATAGGTTTTTTGCACATTATCTGTGCCATCGCCCGCACCTGGAGGGTCGAGTTCACTATTACCTTGTTTGCGATTGATGTAATAAGGTCCCCATGGAGTATATATGCTTGGCAAACCAAGTTTGTTTGCTTTAGTTACAGCTGCCTCAGGACCTGTCCAGCAAAATACGGTAGCACCCGTAGCTTTCATAAGTTTAAGGTCGGCTCCACTTGCAGTAATAGCTTCGTTCCAAACGGCAAGTTTACGACCCTTCGATTTTACAAAATCAGCCATTTCTTTAATAAAGTGGCTTTGCAATTGGCGATAGTCAGTAAGCCCAAGTTTGGCATACATTTCTTGGCATTCCTTATTGTTTTTCCATGCACTAACAGGGCACTCATCACCACCAATATGTATATATTCGCTAGGGAACATGTCAATTAATTCGCTCAAAATATCCTTAGTGAATTGCACCGCATTAGGGTTTGCCACATTCATCACATCAGGATAGATGCCACCATCTATCTGCACTGTATGTGTTTCTTGTGGTGTACAGCTAAACTCTGGATAAGCGGCAAGTGCAGCACAGAAGTGTCCTGGCATATCAATCTCTGGTATCACTTCTATATGGCGAGCCTTTGCATAAGCAACCACATCCTTTATTTGCTCTTGAGTATAAAAATAAGGACCATATGGCTTGTTAATCCAATACTGTGTGCGTTCGTCCATATCGGTGAAACGACTGTTTGGAGCCATGCTTGCAACTGAGGTGAGTTTTGGGTATTTTTTGATTTCTACGCGCCATCCTTGGTCGTCACTTAAATGCCAATGAAACGCATTGAGCTTGTAGTACGACATAACATCTATCATGCGTTTCACCTCTTCTATTGTAAAGAAGTGACGTGAAACATCGAGCATAAAACCACGATAAGCAAAGCGAGGTTCATCAGTTATGCTTACTCTTGGCAGTGAAAGTGAAGTAATCTTAGCATCTTTCACTCCAGCCATAACGTTGGCAGGAAGCATTTTTTTGATGCTTTGAAAGGCATAGTAAAAACCTAATGCACTCTTTGCCTGAACACTTACACCTGTGGTTGTTACATTTATTTTATACCCACCTTCTTTCAGTGTGTTTGAGGAGGGTAACAACGATACTTGCACAAGGGCATTCGCATCATCAGCAGCTACAATAACGCTATTACCTGTGGCATATTGGTAGTCATTGGCAAATTTATTTACCTCGTTTATCGACAATTCGTCGAGCGAAGTGTAACTGATTGTAAACTGTGAAGGCAATGGTAATACGCCAGACTTTACGGTCATTGTTTTAGGTCGTGGCGTAAGATTTACAAACGACTGTGCCCATGTTGTAAACGGCAACAACGAAAGTAACATCAAAAAACAAAGTAAACGATGTTTCATGTTTTTCTTTTTTGTATTAATTATTAGTGAGTTTATAGGCAAAGATAAATAAATGCTTGTGAATGTGCAACTTTAAAAGGTATGTTTAAAGTTGAAAGCATATAAAAAGCTCGTGAACACGCAACGAGCACCCCTTGATATGAGAGTTTCGTTTATCGTATTCACGAACTTTTGACTTGGCTATATTAGTCTGCCACCATCCTTGTTATTAATCATTATCACGGTTTCCACCCATAAATATTAGTATATAATATACCAATGTTGCCAACGAGCTAAGTGCTGCCACCACATAGGTATAAGCAGCCGACCGAAGGGCAGAAACAGCCATAGGATGTTCATAATTCGACGTGATACCTGCACTTTCAAGCCACTTTGTTGCACGTCGAGAAGCGTCTATTTCTACTGGTAAAGTGATGAAACTAAATAGTGTTGTCAGAGCAAATAAGACAATACCCAATAGCAATATTGAGGGCATAACATGTACGAGCAAGATACCTGCCAACAACACCCATTGCACCCAATTAGAGGCAAACGATACTACTGGAACCAATGCCGAACGCATGGTGAGCGGACCATAAGCCACTGCATGTTGCACTGCATGTCCACACTCGTGGGCTGCAACTGCGGCTGCAGCCACCGAACAACCATTATAAACGGCAGGCGAAAGGTTCACCGTGGCATTGGTTGGATTGTAATGATCTGTTAGATAACCAGGTGTGCTTGTCACCGTTACATTGTAGATGCCATTATCGCGAAGCATTTTCTCTGCCACCTCGCGTCCTGTCATGCCTGACGATAATTGCACATTCGAGAATTTCTTGAATTTACTGTTTAGATTAGCTTGCACAATGTAGCTTACAAGCGCAATAGCTATAAAGAGAATGAGATACATGATTGTTAGGAATATATTTCGATTTATGTTTTTGTTACATACAAAAAAATGTTGTGGCAAAACGTGCTTTTAGCAATAAGCATCGCTACTTTTTCTTTCCAAGTTTGCTCATTACAAAGTCCAAGCACTCGCTCATTATTTGTGCACCAAGCAGTCTGAGTAATGCCATGTATACCAAGGCGGCTACTACTATCTTAACCACTATGCTAAAATAAACATTACCTGCCAACGGATTTGCTGCCCACCATGCCACTGCCATTGCCACAAGTGCTATCAATACAAAGGGCACGATGTCGCGTAGTGCATGATACAAAGGCAACTTTATGAGACGAAACACAAAATAGTGCCACACCAAGAGCCACAACGTATTGACAACTACGTATGCCACCACCATTGTTTCAACCCCATATGGATATAACACAAGTAGTAGCAACATCTGTACCAAACATTGTGCTATAGTATTCCACATAAATATATTGCTGCGTCCTTGACTCACTACAAAGTTTGAATAGAGCGAGGCTATGGGTACAAAGGCACCACCCACGCAGAGTATTTGCATAAGGTGAGCACTCACAAGCCACTTCGAAGTGATGGTGATGGTAATAAACTCGGGAGCTACAAGTGCCAAACCAAACAAACAGGGACACGAAAGAAAGGCCGTAAGTCGGAGCATCTTTCTAAACACGCGTTGCATACGTTCTGGCTCATCGTAAGACAAGCGAGCAAACAATGGCTGTGTAACACTCCACACCATGCCCGTGAGCATTGTATACCCCATACCTGTCCACTTGTTGGCTTGATTGTAATATCCTACTGTTTTTTCGCCATAAAAACGGCCAAAAAATATGCTAAAAATATTGTTGTTGATGTGCGTAAAGATGTTTGTAGCAAGGAGTTTTGAACTAAATCCTATCATTCCACGCAATGGGCGGAGGTCTATGTGCCATGTGGGATGCCAGTCGGCAAACCACCAACTTCCTATCGTGAGCATTAGGCAGAACACTATGTTCTGAATAGCTATGCCCCAATAAGCAAAGCCTTTCCATGCCAAAACCACACCTATTACACCCGAACAAACAAGCGCCACCATGGTGATAATAGCAGTTTCGCGCACACGCATATTGCGAAAGAGCCATGCACGCGGAGAGGTGTTGAGAGCCGATATAACAAAGCTCAAAAAAGACAAGCGAGCCAAGGGTATCAAAGCTGGCTGCCTATACCATGTTGCTATGAGTGGAGCCGAAAAGAATAGCACCACATAAATGCTAACACTACACAACACATTAAACCAAAACACTGCATTATAATCGGCATCAGTCACCACTTTTTTACGATTTAAGCCCGATATAAAGCCGCTTTCTTGCAATGCCGATGCTATGAGTGTAAAGATGGTAAGCATGCCCACCATACCATAATCGGCTGGCGAAAGCAAACGCCCCAAAAATATGCCAAACACAAGGTTTAAGGCTTGTTGTGCACCACTATTGATGCTTCCCCATAACAAGCCATTGGCGGTTTTTTCTTTTAATGATTTTGCTGTCATTCTGTGTGTAAAATAGGATTTAGATGCACAAGGATATGGCAGTGAGCAATGCAAAGATGAGCATATTGCGCGAGGTTTTTCCTAATATTGTGTTTAACTCGCGTCCCTTGTTTATTTGTAACATTTTGCGCCATGTTAGATAGTGTGGCACCAAATAGAAGAAGGGCAACACTGCCGTCCATTGATGGTCATAAAAGGCTGTAATAGCCACACACCCATAGCCCACTATGCCCAACAACAAGTAAAAAACACCCCCAAACCTTTCGCCCAACACCACGATAAGGGTGCGTTTACCGCTCACAGCATCTTGTTCGCGGTCGCGATAGTTATTGAGCACAAGCAAGGTGTCGGTAACAAGTCCACACCCTGCAGCAAGCCACCATGCCGATGGTGAAACGCTGAGTGCTTGTACATAGTAGGTGCCACAAACGGGCACAAAGCCGAAAAAAGCCAATACAAGCAAGTCTCCACACCCCATGTAAGAGAGTAATGTGGTATAGAGAAAAGCAAACACTACGCATGCCACTCCTATGAGCACTAACCCCCATCCACCGTAGGGCAATAGGCAACAGCCCACTGCACAGGCGGCAATAAGCACAACCACAATACCCTTTTGCATAGCCTTGGGACTTATCCACCCTTGTGCACAAACTCTTTCTGGTCCCAAACGGTCGTCACGGTCGGTGCCTTTTTTGTAGTCGTAAAGGTCGTTAATAAAATTGGCTGCAACTTGCATCAATGCTGCAAAAATGCAACATAACAACGATGGTATCCACCGTCCATGCCCTTCGTTAAAAGCCAAAGCTATGGCTGATACAACAGGTAGCAGAGCGGCCGTAAGCGTTTTAGGACGCGAAGCGAGTATCCAGTATTTTAGCATAAAAAATGATGGTTGAACAATATGAGTTAGCAGCAATTAGCTTATTTTTCGGGCAAGAAATCAAGCAACATTTTCAGTGATTTTTCGTCCTTCCAACTCCAAAAACGGTTCTCTTTTAACACCTTAAAAGCTTGCATTTGGTCCTTACCAACAAAGCCCTTAAATTGAGTTTCGTTGGCTTTGATAACAATGCCTTTAATGTTAAAATAGTAAGTATTCATGAGCGGAATGCCCGATTCGTCGTTTCGCTTCTGTGTGTCGAGATTTAGAAAGATGTTGCTATCAGGCATATCGAAGTTATCCATGCCTTTCCCGCCATCGGTTTCTTCGCGATAAAGCGGCATATTTACGTGAGTTACGCGCAGCAAATAATTATCGCCTTTTTGCGCAACTACGCGTCCCATCACAGAGTCTACCTTCATAAAGCGAATGCTATCTTCAAACACCACTCCTGTGATGTTTTTAACGTATGCACGCATCACTTTATTTGTTTTCTCGTCGATATAAACTAACGAACCATCCTTTAGAAAGATGTTTGCCTTGGCCTTCACATAGCGTCCGAAAGGCTGCATTATCTTGGCATCCTTAAATGTTGGGAAGAGCACTGACGTTTGGCTACGTTGTTCCTCTTGCACTTGCTGCGCCTGTATGCCCACACAAAAAAATAGACATAAGAGCGTAATTATTAAGTGTTTCATGCTTCTTGTAGTTTCTTTATCACAAATTCTTTAATAAATTCGGCTGTACGTTCTATGCCAAGCACCGAAGAGTTTATGCAGAGGTGATATGTGTCGGCTGCCCCCCAAGTGCCCGAGCTATAAAAGTTGTAGAAATTGGCACGTTCGCTATCGCCTTTCTCAATTATATCTTGTGCTTTTTCTTCATTACAGTTATTCCACTTCATCACATTAGCTATGCGATCTTTCATATCAGCAGCTATAAAAACATTAACGCATCGTGGGTGATTGCGTAGCACGTAGTCAGCGCATCTACCTATAAATATGCACGAATGTTCGTTGGCCGCCTTGCGTATAGCTTCGCTCTGTATGCGAAATAGGTTTTCGTTTGAGAGTTCATTATCATAGTATGTGGTGCCACCACCAATAAATGGTATGATGTTGCCAAGCGTGCGCAAAAAGCGGTTTTTCTCGTCGTTACGCTCAAACACTTCGGTGCAGAAACCGCTTTCTTTTGCCGCAAGCGTTAGTATCTCGCGGTCGTAGTAGGCTATGCCAAACTCCTTGGCAAGGATATGACCAATGGCACGTCCACCACTACCAAGCGAACGTCCTATATTGATAACAAAAGGCTTGTCGATGTGTATGTTTTCGTTGTTAGTGTTCATAGTTTTAAATAGATATTTTTAATTAAAGGGTTGTACTATTGAGCATATTCTTTTTAAATTTCTTGATTTGCAGAACAAGCAGTGATATAGCAAGAATTGATGCCATGGCGTCTGCCACTGGCGCTGCATGCCAAAGTCCCTCAAGTGGATCGGCATAGATATGTGGCAATATTAGTATGGCTGGCACAAGAAAGATTAGTTGGCGCGTGAGCGAAAGGAATATGCTTTTTACAGCATAACCTATGCTTTGGAAAAATGCCGTTGATACGATCTGAATACCCACAATGGGAAACATCATTATCATGCAAGTAAGAGCATGCGACGCTGTTTTTACAAGTTCGGGCGAATCCTTTGCAAAGAGCGTTACGAAAGGTGTTGAGAAAAACATGCCTATAACAAAGCCTGTCATCGTTATGATGGTGCCCACACAGAGGGCACGCTTTAAAACACTCATCACGCGGTCGTAGCGCTTAGCACCAAAGTTGTAGCCGGCTATCGGTTGCATGCCCTGATTCAGCCCAATTACCACCATTACGATAAAGAGTATTAAGCGGTTGCAAATGCCAAATGCACCCACTGCCACATCGCCGCCATAGGTGGTAAGACTACGAGTCATCAATGCTGCTACCATACAAGCACAAAGGTTTATGAGGAACTGAGGTAGGCCTACGAGCAATGCTTCTCTCACAATCTTCATATCGAGTTTGATGATTTCGCGGCGCAAATGGATAAGGTCGGACTTGTTTGAGAACAACTTTATCTGCCACATTAGCATGCACAATTGTGCCAATATGGTGGCACAAGCTGCACCACGAATGCCCCAATCGAGCACGAAGATAAACAATGGGGCAAATATGCAGTTGAGCAATACGGTACCAAATGTAGCATACATGGCCTTTTGCGGACGATTGGTAGACCGCAACATGGCATTGAGTCCTAAATACATGTGTGTCACCACATTGCCCACCAATATTATCGACATAAAACTGCGAGCATAGGGCAAAGTTACATCGCTTGCTCCAAAGAACCGAAGGATGGGGTTGATAAAAATAAGCAATAACATACCCAAAACAATACCCAACGAGAGGTTCATAATTACCACATTGCCCAATATCTTTTGAGCTGTTACATAGTCTTTCTGTCCCAACTTTACACTCATCAATGTGGCTGCCCCCACACCTACCATAGCACCGAATGCTGCAGTAAGCGACATGAGCGGACTTGTTAGTGCCAAACCCATAATGGCCTCCGAACCGACACCTTGACCTATAAATATGCCATCGATGATGTTGTAGACCGACGAGGCCGCCATGGCCACTATCGCAGGGATAGCATACTGCAAAAGTAGGCTACCTATGGGTTTTTCGGCTAAAACGTTAAATTGGTTTGTATTTGATGTTTGCTTCATAATTGTGCAAAGTTACAAATATATGTGCTTGATTAAACGGATTGATGTTTTAAAAAATAAAAAAACGATGGATTTATACATTCTAAATAGCTAATTTTAATTTTAACATTTCAGCATTTTTTTTGTACGAGAATTTATTTGAAATAGAAATAATATGTTAATTATTTTAACTATAAATTGTTACGTTTTGTTGTTCTATAGAAACTTAACATTACCTTCCGCACTCACTTTTTACAAGGATACGTATTCTTGTGTTGCTACAAACGTGTTATAAGCACCTAAGGATACGTATCCTTGTACCCTTATAAAGGCTTTCTTGCAGCACAAGAATACGTATCCTTGTGAAAAAAGAAGACGAAAACCGAATTATCAAATTCACAACTCATTGATTATCAATAATATTGCAAAAACGCTCAAAAATCGCATAAAATTAACGAGCAACAAAATATTTTGCAACGAAGCTACGTATAATGTTAAAAAAGGGGTTAAAATCGGCATTTTCCACACCAAGATAGCCCCTTACGCCAGTGATATTTAAATAAGCATTTCAACAAAAAATAATAAGCAATTTGTTCGAAACAATAGGCTTTTAATTATAAAAATACAGAAAAATTAAGGCTTTTTAAATTATGTGATATTAAATGCTTAACTTTGCACATGTTTATTCCCTATACACATTTTGTAGCATGTGTTCGACGAACGTTATGTTAGGGAAATCAACTCTTACTTGAGAAACTAAAACTTAAAAATAAATAATGAGTTATTCAAACTTTGCGCCTCGTATAGTTAGCGAACTGAGGCATTACAACAAAGAGAAATTTGCCGCCGACCTCATGGCAGGTCTCATCGTGGGCATCGTAGCATTGCCTTTGGCCATAGCCTTTGGTATTGCCTCTGGTGTTTCGCCCTCACAAGGCATTCTTACGGCAATAATTGGTGGTTTTATCGTTTCGGCACTTGGCGGAAGCCGTGTGCAGATTGGCGGACCTACGGGTGCATTTATCGTTATCATCTACGGCATTGTTAGCAATCCAGCCTTAGGACTGTCGGGCTTGATGCTTGCCACAATGCTTGCCGGCGTATTTTTAATTCTACTCGGTGTGTGCAGACTGGGCACTATCATCAAGTTTATACCCTACCCCATTGTGGTGGGCTTTACGAGTGGTATCGCTGTTACAATCTTTACCACACAAATTAAAGACCTCTTCGGTTTGACTATCGACGGCAAAATGCCAGGCGATTTTCTGTCGAAATGGAGCGTTTACTTTCAGAATTTCGGCACAGTTGATTGGGTTACAACTGCCGTTGGATTGCTTAGCATTTTGCTCATTATCCTTACACCAAAAGTGTCTAAAAAAATCCCAGGCTCGCTTGTTGCTATCATCGTAATGACCATTGGTGTGTACTTTTTAAACGCTAACACCACAATGCACGTAAGCACCATTGGCGACCAATTTGGCGAAATTAAGGCTTCTATACCCTCATTAGAAATGCCCCAACTTAGTTGGGAAAACGTGAAAGGCCTCTTTCCAACTGCCATGGTAATAGCTGTGTTGGGTGCCATTGAGTCGTTGCTCTCGGCCACAGTTGCCGATGGTGTGTGTGGCGACCACCATAACTCTAATCAAGAACTCATCGGACAAGGCGTTGCAAACCTCTGCACTCCTCTCTTTGGTGGTATACCCTGTACAGGAGCTATTGCCCGCACCATGACCAACATCAACAATGGTGGTCGCACTCCTGTGGCAGGCATTGTTCATGCAGTTGTGTTGCTCGTCATCTTCTTGGTGCTTATGCCATTGGCTGCCTACATCCCCATGTCGTGTTTAGCTGGTGTATTGGTTATTGTATCTTACAACATGAGTGGTTGGCGCACCTTTGCGCAATTAATGAAGAACCCTAAGAGCGATGTTATCGTGTTGCTCATCACCTTCTTCCTCACCGTTATCTTCGACCTCACCATTGCTATCGAAGTGGGACTTCTCATTGCTTGCTTACTCTTTATGAAACGTATGGCAGAGTCTACACAAATCAAAGTAATAGCCGATGAAATCGACCCCAACGACGAAACCGATGCCGAGGTACACGAGGAACACCTCATCATACCCAAGGGGGTTGAGGTGTACGAAATTAACGGACCTTACTTCTTTGGCATCGCCAACAAGTTCGAAGAACTTATGGCTAACATGCAAGACCGCCCCAAAGTGCGAGTTATCCGCATGCGCCGTGTGCCATTTATCGACTCTACGGGTATTCATAACTTGCAAAACCTTTGCGAAATGAGTCACCGCGAGGGCACTCACATTGTGCTTTCGGGCGTTACGCCAAACGTTTACAATGTGCTTGAACACAATGGTTTCTGCCATTTATTAGGCAAAGACCATATCTGCCCCAATATCAATGTGGCACTCGACCGCGCAGCTTCTATCGTTAAGCGAGCTTAAAACATCTACATTCATTCGTTCGCAATAGGCTTTTACTTGCCATGAATGATTGAGAACAGGTAGCTATTCATTGCTACTGCATTTATCAAAAAAGAGAACGTTCAGACACTCTATTTTATTGTCAAATAGAAATGTCTGAAGGTTCTCTTTTTACTTTAAATAAGTCGTTTTATAACAATTGCTTAATCTTTATGTTCTGCTTTGTTATAACAACATCTACAAAGGGGTTCGTACTCGTCTTTTTCGCCAAGCAACACCTGCTGTTCGGCCTTTACAATGCGGTGTGAAACATGGGCAAGATTGCCACATTTCACACATATAGCATGAACCTTGGTAACGTCCTCTGCAATGGCCATAAGCTTAGGCATGGGGCCAAAAGGATTGCCCTTAAAGTCCATGTCTAACCCAGCTATGATAACACGCTTGCCACTATCAGCAAGTTCGTTGACTACCTCAACAATTGAGTCGTCAAAAAACTGCGCTTCGTCGATGCCTACCACTTGTGCATTCGATGCAAGCAACAAAATGCTACGCGCCGAATCAACGGGAGTAGACGATATAGAATTGGCATCGTGCGACACCACATCCTCGTCTGAATAACGCGTATCGAGCGCAGGTTTGTATATCTCAACACGTTGTTGCGCTATACGTGCACGCTTTAGTCGGCGTATCAACTCCTCTGTTTTGCCCGAAAACATCGAGCCACATATCACTTCTATACGCCCCTGTTGAAGCGTAAGAATATTGTTTTCTTCTTGAAACACTTTGTGTTGTATTTGGTTTAATCCAATAATGTTTTCTACAATCAATTGCATAGAAAAAACGAGTGTAGGGTGAACTTATCGCTACGATATCACACAACACTCGTTTATTCAATATACCTTTATTTAAAGTTCTGTAAGGTCTACAAAGTAGCCTCTTTTCTTGCGATCTTCAATGAGTTGCTTAAGCTTTTTCTGGCGATCTTTAGCCACCCAATGACGAGCAAACACATTGGGAATTGCCACACCCAAAGCAATACACATAATTGTAATAGCCGAACCCATACCAAACTTCATAGCGTTAGTTAATTCGCCTACAACTCCGTTCATCTCTATCAAACCCACCAATGCACGATACATCAACACACCTGGCACCATAGGGATAACGCTCGGTATTGAAATAACATGGTTAGGAGCATGAACCCAATGAACAGCCTTTACAGCTATCAAACTAGCCAAGGCACTACCCGCTAAAGAGCCTATTGCAAGCCCCATATCAAGACCTATATTATTGTTTGAAGGACCGAGATTTACAAAGTTACGAGTACATACGGCAATGATACCACCAATAGCTACCACCCACAACAAGCGACGCGGAATATTGAATATCATAGAGAAACCCATAGCCGAAATAGCAGCAGCTGCTGCATAACTAATATAAGAGTTATGCGGTATCATCGGTATGGTGTAGAACTGGCTCAAATCAAAGTTTGATAACTTTAAGAAGAAGGCTATACCAAACGACATTGCCACAATCATCAAGAAGGTGTTAATGGCACGTGTTAGTCCCACTTGTATGTAATTATCAAGCATATCATCTACAAAGTTTATCAAAGGAACACCAGGCACAATGAACAATGCACACGCCAAAAGTGGATGCAAAGGTGTGTCGGTCCACGACGAAGGTAAATAAGTTGTTGCCCATGCTATCAGTGTGCTTATAAAGGCTGCTACGGCTATGCCCATGTAGTTGTTAAGCCCTTTACGCAACATTAGTCCGCGTAGGTACATACCAATTGCAGCTGCAAACGAGGCATAAAAGAAAGCTGTCCAGTCGCAACCAAACTGTATACAGAATCCACCACAAGCAAAGCCCGTTCCTATGGCCACTTGCACTGGTGTGTAGTTACGAGGGCGGTGAGCAATCTGCTCCAATTCCTCTGCATATTGTTCTATGCTATAATCTTCGCGTATGGCTTTCCACGACAACTTGCTTATGAGCGAAATGGTTGTCATGTTTATACCATGCTTATCACAACGTTGGAACTTAGTGAACGAATGTTCGTCATCACTGAGGTTTACCATCAGCATGTTATACTGCACGTAGATGTGAAGATGCTCTTCAGGCAGTCCTAAGAAAGCCGCAACGCGGTTCATGTTTCTTACGATACGATTGGTATCGGCTGCACTCTCTACCAATAGCTGGCCTGTGCGCAAAAGTAAGTCGAGCTTATGACGTATCAATTGCTCCCTTGTCAGTTCGGTGTTATCTGTCATTTATTTGTTGTTTGTTATGTTTTTCCTATTAAATTGCAAAAGTACAAAAAAAATGTCAAAGTCTTTGTAAATGAGTATGCTACTCATAGCTAAATACGCATTTAATACATTACAAATGCAAAGTTGTTGAGTGAAGTTTATAAATATGGATTTTTATGACTACTTTTGCATCAAACAAATAATTGTAATTAACTAACACTATTATGGATTCTGCAGAACTCTTTCGTTGGATACTTGAGAACCTTAACTATTGGGTGGTTACCATTTTTATGGCTATCGAAAGTTCATTCATACCTTTTCCGTCGGAGGTTGTTGTGCCTCCCGCAGCATGGAAGGCCATGGACCCAACGAGTGAAATGAACATTGTGTTGGTGGTGATATTTGCCACCATTGGTGCCGATTTAGGCGGACTTATCAATTACTTTTTGGCTAAATGGTTGGGACGTCCTATCATATATAAGTTTGCCGATAGTCGTTTTGGTCACATGTGTCTTATCGACCGCGAGAGCGTTGAAAAAGCTGAGGAGTTTTTCCGTAAGCATGGTGCTACCTCAACTTTCTTTGGCAGATTGGTACCTGCTGTACGCCAACTCATAAGCATACCAGCGGGCTTAGCTGGCATGAACTTAGGCAAGTTTTTGCTCTACACCACATTAGGGGCTGGTGTATGGAACTCTGTTTTGGCTCTACTTGGTTGGGGTATATTCCGCTACACCGACCTCAAAACAACTAACGATGTTTACCTACTTGCCTCTAAATATAGCCATGAGATAGGCTATATACTATTGGCACTTGCCGTTGTAATTGTGGCATTTTTGGCATATAAAGGATTGAAAAAGAAAAAGTAAGCCGACCTATTTGCTTGAGGTTGATAACTATGAATCTTTTTAGTAAAAAAGTATATATCACTTGCGCTCTGTCTGTGTTTTGTTACATGGGCAGAGCGCAAGTGGTTATTGATTGTGATAGCGCACTTAACCAAACTATAAACTGTTGCGAGGTGCCACAACAAACAAATAATTGTGTCAACACTGCACAGTACTTGCCCAAGAATATTACTATGCGACAATGCTTATGGGGCATTGGACAAGGTAGCTTGCTCGATAGCTATCTGTCGCCACTCACCTACTCTGGCACTGACTTCTCACTGCTCTATCGTACCGAGCGACCTGCTCATTGGGGCAAAGAAAAAGTAAGTGTAAAGAGCCACTACAACATACACACGTGCTATGCCAAGTCACCTACCGACGATGGAAAGGCTTTCGATATGGAGTTGTCAGCGCTTGGCGGATGGCATTACAATTGGCATTTCGCTGCTTGGCGCATTGCCTTAGGCGGATTGTTTGAGGGTTCGGGTGGCTTTACTTACAACACTCGCAATGGCAACAACCCCGTTCAAGCACGCTTAGGTGCGTCATTTTTAGCCTCAACCATTGTGAGCTATCAGTTCAACTTTTTTAAACGTAAAGCCACGGCAATTCTTGAAATGAATGCTCAGATAATGGGCGTTCAGTTCTCACCAACCTATGGGCAATCGTATTATGAGATATTCTCTTTAGGACATACAAACGGCATTATCCACTTTACCCACCCTGCTAATTGCCCTACAGAGCAGTTACTTGCCACACTCACCTTGCCCATAAAGCACGCCAATATTACCATGGGATATATGGCAGACATTAGGCAGAGCAAGTTAGGTGGACTGAAGCGTCATGCTTGGCGAAATAGTTTTATGATAGGTTATACACGTCAATTCAAACGTTTATGATAAGATTTCTATACCTACTGATTAGCTTACTGCTTACGCTATCACTTGGTTCGTGCGTTACCGAAGAGGTGGAACCAAACACCAAAATGGGCAATTTCAATGCACTATGGTCCACTCTCGACCAGCACTATTGCTTTTTTGATTATAAGGCACAACACTATGAACTTGATTGGCAAAAGGTGCGCGAAAAGTACAAGCCTATGATATCTGAAAAGATGAACAACTACCAATTGTTTGAAGTGCTTGCGAATATGACATACGAACTAAAGGATGGTCATGTCAATTTGAGTGCGTCACACAATGTAAGCAGGTACAGCGATTGGTACGATAATTATCCAATGAACCAAAGCGACTCCTTAGAGCGCATTTATTTAGGAAAGAGCGGTGACTATCGTATAGCAAGCGGATTAAAGTATAAAGTACTGAAAAACAATGTGGGATATGTGCGTTGTACTACATTTGAAACCCTATTTGGCGATGGCAATCTTCAAGAGATGCTACGCTATCTTGCCACTTGCAACAAGCTTATCATAGACATTAGGAGCAATAGCGGAGGGATGCTTACAGCGGCCGAAAAGCTTGCTTCACTCTTTATCAACGAAGAGACTACTGTGGGATATATGTGTCATAAAACAGGAACAGGGCACAACGACTTTTCCTCACCAGAGCCTATAAAGATAAAACCTTTCGTTGGGTTGAGGTGGCAAAAACCCGTTATTGTTCTCACAAATAGGCGCAGTTATAGCGCTGCCAACACATTTGTAATGTTTATGAAAGGGTTGCCAGGAGTTACCATCATGGGCGACTGCACGGGTGGCGGAGCGGGTATGCCGTTTTCATCTGAGCTTCCTAACGGATGGACAATTCGTTTTTCGGCATGCCCCATGTACAACCGTAATATGCAACTAACCGAAATGGGCATTGAGCCAGATGTGAAAGTAGACATCAACTCAAGCGACTATCAGCGGGGCATAGATACAATTATAGAAAAGGCAATTGCCATTTAATTTTCAGTTGCCTTAACGCATGATTCATATAGAGATTTATAAAACTTATGGCGACATAATGTGCTTACCGAACCAAGAATAATGAGTTTAAATCGTGCACGAGTTATAGCCACATTCATGCGTCGGTAGTCAGACAGAAAACCTATCTGTCCCTCTTCGTTGGCACGTACAAGACTTACTAACATTACGTCACGCTCTTGTCCTTGAAAAGCATCAACCGTATTCACCATTATCTGACTACGCAAAGGTCGGAGTTTTTCATCGCGCCTTATTAATGAGCGCAAAAGCTGTACTTGCGCTCTATAAGGCGATATGATGCCAAAGTCTACACGCTCTTCGAGCAAGCGCCTACACCCCATGCGTGCTACATACTGATGGAGCACTTGCAGCGTAAGCAAAGCCTCTTCGCAGTTGATACGCCCATAGTTATTGCCTACAAATTGCTCATGATGCGGCAGTTCAAGGCTTTTCTTTATATTATTGTCAAGCGGTATTGTTTCATTATCTCCGCTTGCAAGCGGCTGCTTATCGGTGTCTATCCACATCAACGGAGCATCGATATCATCGAGCAACGAACGATGTTTCACCTCGGGAGCAGCCTCAAGTTGTCCACCATAAAACCAATCAGACGAGAAACGCATAAGCGTTTCGTTCATGCGATATTGAACCTTTAGCAAGCGCACCACAGCGGGACAATGCTCTGCCACCTGTTGCATAAGCGTGTGCGAAAGTCCTCCTCTCATGGCCTCAACACTCTTTACTGTGGGGGGAAGTTGTTGATGATCGCCCGCAAACACCACGCGGTCAGCCTTAGCTATAGCCACCCAACATGCAGGCTCAAGGGCCTGTGCAGCCTCATCAATAAATAGTGTGTGGAAATGCTGCCCCACGAGCAAAGCATTGGCAGCACCTGTAAGTGTAGATGCTATCACACGTGAGTCGTTAAACAAACTATGGCGAATGCGCATTTCAAGTTCGTCGGCTCGCTCGCGCAAACGCGCTATTTTTTGATGAAAACTACCATCTCTACCCTTGCGCGGAAGGCTGTAAAGTTGTCGTATGGTGCGACGTATTTGCCACAAATCGGGGTAATCGGGGTGTTGTTCAAAACGGTGTTCATAAGTATTGGCAAGCATACTTTCAGTAATACGACTCGGATTGCCAATGCGCAACACCGATATGCCACGCATGCCAATTTGCTCGCATATCCAATCTACAGCCGTATTACTCTGTGCGCAAACCATTACTTGCGGTTCGCGTCGCAACACTTCGCTTATGGCCTCAACAAGCGTTGTGGTTTTACCTGTGCCCGGAGGTCCGTGTACGATTAACACGTCTTTAGCCACCAACACATCGCGCACCGCCTGCTGCTGCGAGGCATTGAGCCACGGAAAAGAAGGCTGTATGGCACTCGGTGTGCCCCACGATGGTGCTATCTGACCATGAAATATATCGCGCAAAGTGGCTAATCTATTGTTTTTAGCCTCTATTACTCGGTGCATGGCATCAAACATTACACGATACGAATAATCGTCGAAATGCAGTTGAACCCCCAAACGCTCCATCCCTTGCAATTGTGCCAAAGCAGCCTCACCAGGCAATTCTACCACCATTCTGTCCGCCTCGGCATAGCTCACCGTGGCTCTGAAAGTAAAGAAATGTAAGCCTCCAGTGGCATCTTGACTAAAAAAGCACACTTGCTTACCATACTCAAAATTGTGTTCGATGTCAGTATCTTCACTACGCGACACTTCAACCACAAAGCGGTTAAGCGAGTTATAATAACTGCGTCCTAATGCCACGGGCAACCAGCAATCGCCCCGTTTCACTTTGCGTCCCACCCCCATCAATGCAGTGTCTCGCTCAAATGTTTTCTTTTCATTTTCGTACTCTATGCGCAAGAGCGAATAGAGTTTTTCGAGGCTTACGCCATGGTCCTTATTATTTTCAAGATGAGGATGTTGCATAAAAGAGTATATAAAGATTTGTTCTTTTAAAAAGGGATTTTTTTTAATATTCACGTCGTTCTACACTCACGCCAATCATGGCATTATTGCCAATCTTAAACTCTGCCGCTGCACCAAAACTACTCGATGGGTGATCAAAAAATACAGGGAAATGTAGTTTACGTTGTTGTTGAAAACTTGTAGCACGAGGCAAGAACGATTTTTGTCCAAAAGCATAAAGGTTGATGCGGTCGTTTACTTGATAAGCCAACACACCACCCACTCCAACGTTGGTCATACGCCACATTCCCCAATCGAAGTTTGTGGCTGTAATGCCTGCTGCCACCGATAATCGTTTGCTCAATGGCACTACATAGGCAAAGGCTGCCGACTGCCCAAAGCCAACGCCCTTGGGCGAATGCTTACCCAATCCAGCCGTCATGCTTAAGCCAAACTGTGCATTAAAGCCCTCGTGCAATCGCCAAGTAGGGTCGTAGCCACTGGGGAAAATGCCACCTAAGCCATAGGCCCCCATGCTCAGAGTGTGCACACTCCATGGCAATGACAAACGGCTATTTGCCACCTCACCAGCAAGCGACAAGGTGTCGCTTTTCAAACTATCTTGCTGCGTTTGAAGAAAAGCATCGTTCCACCTGCGGTGTTGCGAGCCTTCGTCTGTTTGTGCATGCAGTGTATAGGAGGCAAGCAAGCAGACTATAAATAAATAAAAACGTTTCATGCTACTAAATGGTAAATCAAGCTACTCTTCTTCTAACATTTTTTTCTGTAGATAAAGGGTATGCTATTACATTTGCAAATGTATATAGAAATCGGCAAACATGGCATGAAAAATAACTTTTAAAAGTTTAATAAATGCTGAAGAATTGAATAAAAATACTTTTAATGAATAGAATATTCGTAACTTTGCCCCCGAATGAACTACATAAAGTTTATAACTCTATGCGCAAGATATTATTCATTACAATAGCATTTATTGTTAGCACCCTTTCGGTATCAGCAAGCTCACCTTGGCTCAAGCGACCACTACGTTTTGTTAGCCCCGACAGCGTGTTGGTATGGGGATACGACGGCCGAGACTGCCGAAGCATAGCCCTTAAATGTAGCAAAGAGGCTGCTATTTACCCCATTCTGCTCACACAAAAGGAGTGGAACAAGCGCAAGCGTATTTATAAAGAATGGCTTGCCATGCGTAGCCATATCAACACCGTTGGAGGACTTGGTGCCATTGGTGCTGACAATAATATGTATGGCATAGCCTCAACACTTACGCAAGCCATGCAGCTATTCCGCATGCAAGGCGATGCACAATATACCGACTATGCCGAGCGTGCACTCTACAACATTGTGCTACACACTGCCAACGATAGCACATTGGTGCAAGGGAGTATGGAAAGACAATTGGCAGCCAATTTGCTCTTTACGCTACCTGGACTTATCTATGCCACCTCGCCCGACAACGATGTTTATGTTAATATCTATACCAATTCAACGGCGAGTATCAGCACCCCTAACTTGCATTTTACGCTCGACCAAATAACCAATATGCCGCTAAACGGAAGTGTAAAATTGCGCTTCAACAATCTAAGGCCAAACACCCCCATTCGCCTACACCTACGCATGCCCGAATGGTTGAATATGCGAGCAGACTGCGCTTATCGCTTTATTGGCACCGACTCTATTATGCCCAGTATATTTGTTAATGGCCATGAAATAGAGAACATTAAGGTAAACGCTAAAGGCTATATTACCATCGACCGCACTTGGAGTTCACTCGACGAGGTGTACCTTGATATTCCGTTACAAATGCAGCACATTGTGCCTAAAGATACCAAAAAAACACAACAACCTATTGGCGTAATCCGCTGCAACAATGTGAGTTGGCAACATGGGCCATTGGTTTATCATGTAGAGGCTCCGGGCTATTTTATGCTGCCAACGTGGCACCCCCTGTTCGAAAATGAACTGAGTGCATCGGGATTTCCTATTTATAAAATGATGCTCAGCCATGGGCAACCTTCTGCCGCACAACAAAAAGTGGCGCATGCCTCTTACTTTGAGCTATTGCCCTATGCCGACGGCATGAACCAAATAAATAATACAAAATCAACTCAAACCAAATAACACTATTATTACCCAAAATGACATTAAGCTATTTATTTTCGCGAATTAGCGTACAGCAAATAGCCAGTGCTTTCATTGTGCTGTTTGCAGTGATTGACGTGTTGGGATCGACCCCTGTTTTTATCAGCCTAAAGCGTCAGGGGCGTCCAGTAAATGCATGGAAAGCCACACTGATTTCGTTAGGCTTGCTACTTGGATTTTTCTTTGCAGGCGATGCCATGTTGCATTTGTTCAACGTAGACATTGAGTCGTTTGCAGTGGCAGGTTCGCTTGTTATCTTCCTCATGTCGCTCGAGATGATACTCGATGTAGTGATTTTTAAAAACATGGGGCCAATTAAATCAGCCACCCTCATCCCTGTAGTATTTCCGCTATTGGCGGGTGCAGGTTCGTTTACTACACTGCTTTCGCTTCGTGCCGAATATGCCACAGTGAACATATTGATAGCTCTTTTACTCAACATGATATTTGTGTTTATTGTGCTAAAAGCCACAGAAAAAGTAGAAAACGTTATTTCGCCTGCTGCCATATACCTTTTGCGCAAGTTCTTTGGCATTATTCTTTTAGCTATTTCGGTTCGCTTGTTCACAGCCAACCTAAGTGCATTACTCAACAATTTGTCGTAAGAGTACATACACCTATATACATAAAATATGTGCCGATACATGAATAGACTTTTTATTCGTGTATCGGCATATATTTTTGTTTTTTATTAAGTTCTACATTTCGGTAGCAACCAAGCGTAGTCCTATAGCAAAATTGCTAAACTCCGGACCATAATTGTCGCGTTTGGTGGTGCGACACGCACTGAGATCACGGTTCCAACTACCCCCTCTAATTACCTTACCACTTCTAAACTCGCCACTATTGGCACCATTGGTTGCATCCGAAGCAGGTGCGTTATGCTTGTTTTTGGTTAAGTCGATATTATCGTCGGTATAGGGTTCAAAATCATCTTCGCACCATTCCCACACATTGCCCGAAAGATCGTAAAGTCCCAACTCGTTGGGCTGCTTACTACCAACTATGTGCGTAGAGTCGGCACTATTTTCGTCGAACCATGCCACATCAAGCAAGTTGTTGCTGCCGCTAAAGGTTTGCTTTTTACTTAGTTTTCCACCACGTGAAGCATACTCCCATTCGGCCTCTGTGGGCATGCGATAGTGCTTGCCTGTGAGCTGATTAAGCCGTTTGATAAACTTTTGACAATCGTCCCAACTCACACTTTCGATGGGCAAATCAAGCCCTTTAAAATAAGAGGGTTGCTGTTTCATCACGCCTATCCAAAGTGCTTGCGTCACCTCGTATTTACACATATAAAAGGTATTCAACTTTACGCGATGAGCGGGACTTTCGTTTGCTTCGGCCTCTCCTTCTTGCTCTTGGGTGGCTCCCATCATAAACTTGCCTCCCTCTATTTTTACCATATTTTGGCTCAATTTTTGGAGTTCGGCAGCCAGATTAACAGTGGGTAAATACGATTTTCTACTATTAGTTTTGCTCTTTTGCCGTATTTTAATCGTTGTTTTAGCATGCCCCTTACGCTTGTACTTTTGTGCACTCATGGATAAAGGCACAAGCATCATTAACACTATCAATAAAATTTGTTTCAGTTTCATAGGTAATAATAAATTATATTTGTTTCGTTAAATCGTGCTTTAGCAATACTTGCCTCTGCATTTATCCATTTCATAAATAGAGTCGCAAGTTGCGGGGCAAATATACAAAGAAATCTATAAGTAGATGTTTAAAATTAAATTATATAAATGCGCTTGTACCTTATTTATTTTGCATGGTATACCAAACAAGAATGCGCATTTAGTTGGCGTATCACGGCCGTGATACGTGCGTATCATGAGCGTGATACGTGCGTATCATGGGCGCGATACGTGCGTATCATGGGCGTGATACGCCAACTGCTTACGTAAGTTGATTTACGCAAATACACATTTACTTCTGATAATCAAGCGTTTATGCTATTCTAAGTTGTAATTATTAAACACCAAAAAAACGTGAACTATAAAATGATACGAATAAGAAAGCAGCAAACGATAAGAAAATGAGAACATATAGTTATGCTCATTTCATATCGTTTGCTGCTTGACAATATAACAGATTGCTCAAAGGGGATAATTACACATTTGCCACACGCATGATATCGGCAAACACACCTGCTGCCGTTACTGCGGCTCCTGCCCCATATCCCTGAATAAGCATGGGGTAATCGCGGTAGCGCTCTGTGGTTAAGAGCAGAATATTATTTGAACCTTCGAGGTCGTAGAGCGGATGACCTTGCGGTATCTCACGCAAACCCACCGAGGCTTTGCCGTCGGCCCATTCTGCCACAAAACGCCAACGCTTGCCCGTTTGCTCTAAGCGTTTACGCTCTTGCTCAAAGCGGGCATCGAGCGAAGGAAGTTGCGCCCAAAAGTTGTCGAGCGAACCATCGAAGAGTTCTTTAGGGATGAACAGATTGCATTCAACATCCTCGACATTGAGTTTGTAACCACTCTCGCGTGCCAAGATAACTAACTTGCGAATAACGTCCTTGCCCGAAAGGTCGATGCGTGGATCAGGCTCGCTATAGCCATTTTCTTGCGCCATCTTTACTGCTTTGCTAAGCGAAATATCAGCCGAAAGCGTGTTGAACACATAGTTGAGCGTACCGCTCAATACGGCCTCAATACGTAGCACTTTGTCGCCCGAACCACGAAGGTCGTTAATTGTGTTAATAATAGGCAGTCCGGCGCCAACGTTGGTTTCGAAGAGGTATTTAACGCCTTTTTCGCGTGCTATGTGTTTGAGGTGTAAATAGTTATCATAGTCTGATGATGCAGCAATTTTATTGGCTGCAACGATATTAACATTATGACTCAAAAGACGATCGTAAAAGCTTGCGACCTCGGCACTAGCAGTGCAATCAACAAACACACTGTTAAAGATATTCATCTCTTCAATCTCGCGCATCATGTGCTCTACACCCCCCTCAACCATGCTTTGCTTCATGAGTTGCTTGTAGTTACTAAGGTCTATACCATCGGCATCGTAAATGGCATGGCTCCGACCACTTATGCCCACAACCCTTATGTTAAGGCCTCGTTCACGAAACAACTTGTCGTGCTGAGTGGCCAACTGCTCTAATAGGCTGCCACCCACTGTGCCCGTTCCGCAAATAAAAAGGTTGAGGTCCTCGTGCTCGCTAAGAAAGAAACTATCGTGCAAAACGTTGATGGTTTTGCGCAACTGCTTGCGGTCTACAACAAACGATAGGTTGATTTCTTGTCCACCCATAGCTGTGGCATTGATACTGATACCATTGCGACCTAACACGCTAAAGAGCTGTCCGGCTATGCCTGGCATGTGGCGCATGCGTTGCCCCACTACGGCAACACTCGACAGTCCGTCGGCAAGTATGGCGGGGTTCATTGAGCCATCGACTATCTCAACCGCAAACTCCTTGTCGAGCAATTGGCAAGCTTTGCGTGCATCATCGGGCGTAAGGCAGAGCGTTGTGCTAGTCTCTGAAGAGTTTTGCGCAACCATAAATACGCTAATACCAGCCGCTGCAAGTGTGGTAAAGATGCGACGATTTACGCCAATTACACCCACCATTGATGCACCACTCACCGTAACTGTGCTTGTTTGCTTTACCGACGAAATGCCGCGAATGGGGCGTTCGCTCTGCGTAACCTCTTGGCGGATGACGGTGCCACGATGTGTTGGGCAGAAGGTATTCTTAACATATATTGGTATGTTTTTTTTACACACGGGATAAATAGTAGGTGGGTAAACCACCTTGGCACCAAAGTTGCAAAGTTCCATTGCCTCGGCATAAGAGAGTTGGTCTATGGTAAAGGCATTGGGAATAATCTTGGGGTCGGCAGTCATAAAGCCATCAACATCAGTCCATATTTCGAGTGCAGTTGCATTTAGAGCTGCTGCAATGATAGAGGCTGTGTAGTCAGAACCACCACGACCTAAGTTGGTAGATACGCCTGTGGCTTTATCTGAAGCTATAAAGCCACCCATTACTATGGGCTGGGTGACGTTTGAAAGTGCGTCTTTTATCAATTTGTTAGTGAGTTCAAAATCTACCAAATGCTTGGTAGATTGACGCTCAGTTTTGATAATCTTGCGAGAGTCAAAATGCACGGCACCTTCTATCACATCGGCCACTATAACCGACGAAAGGCGCTCACCATACGACACTATGGCATCCGAAATTTTAGGTGTAAGGTCTTGAATTAAACATACACCATGCAATATGCTCTGCAGTTCGGCAAAAAGCGCATTGAGCTGATTAATTAGCAAAGCCTGTTTCTCAATGGGAACGAGGTCGGCCACCATTTGGTGGTGACGCTCTATGATGGCATTGAGCGCTGACACATAGGAGGGGTCGCCGTGGGCTGCTAATTGCGTAATTTGTAACAAACTATCGGTAACACCGCCAAGTGCCGACACCACTACGATAACACGGCTTTTTGTAGTTTGCGCTTCTACTATATGTTTGACATGCTGCAAGCCTTCGGCAGAACCTACCGATGAGCCACCAAATTTAAGGACTAATAGCTGTTGTTTATGGTTGATGTTCATTTAAGTCTGAGTGTTTTGTGGAGTTGTTTTTTTGTGCTATGCCTCTTTTATAACGGCTACAATTTTACCTTAACCTTGGCGGGTTTCGATTCGTTTTGTAAACGGTCTAACGAGGTAACAACATACACATACTTGTCCTTGCCCGAGGCATAGGGCAATTTTACGAAAGTGTTTGGTGTGATAGCCACAATGTTTGTAGGGTCGAAAAGATTGATTTTTTTGCCTTTTTTAAAGCGATACACCACATAATTGTGGGCCTTGTTCATCTCGTCTTTTGCCTTTGGGGGTAGCCAAAATAGATGGAACCCATTTGGCATCCATTGAGTTTTGAGTTTGCGAGGTTTTGATGGAGCTTTGTCGTCGATAAAGGGATAAAGCGGTTGCAAAGCTTTGGTTTTGTTGTAAACCTTTTGCAATGCCGTAGCATAATTTCCCTCGTTGCGAACTACTGCAGCTGAGTACCACAAGCATGAACCTTGTATGCCACGCAACGAACGTTGTAGGCGTATTTTCTCATCCATTTGGTTTCGCCCCGGATGTTTAGGGTCGGATGCACGCACTGTTCGCTCAACATCTTGCCCGATAAAAAGCGGACGTGCTCCAGCAAAACGGCTCCACCATTTAATAAGTTCATCGTAGTCGGCAGCACGATGACCTATTTCCCAATAGAGTTGAGGAATGCTATAGTCTACCCAACCCTTTGATATCCAATAAAGAACATCGGCATAAAGATCATCATAGTTTTGTGTACCATTGGTTTGAGAACCAGGTATGTTTGAGCCTGGTTTGGCGTTGTGGTAGATACCAAATGGGCTGATGCCAAACTTAACCCACGGTTTTACGGCACGAATAGAGTCGTGTATAGCTTCAACAAAAAGGTTTACGTTATATCTACGCCAATCGTTGATATTGTTAATACCATTCTTGTGAGTTTCGTAGGTAATTTGGTCGGGTATAGCAACTCCAGCAACGGGGTAAGGATAGAAGTAATCATCCATGTGTATGCCATCTACATCATATCGGCGCACAATGTCGGCAGCAATCTTGCAAATATAACTTCGGTTTATGTCCATGCCTGGATCAAAGAGATATAGCCCATCATATTCAAAAAATCGCTCTGGATGCTTAACGTAGGGATGCGTAATAGATAGCTCTTTGGTGGTTTTTGTTTTGGCACGGAAGGGGTTAATCCACGCATGCAGTTCCATGCCACGCTTATGGCATTCGTTTATCATCCACTCTAAGGGGTCCCAATAAGGATTGGGAGGCGTGCCTTGCTTGCCTGTAAGAAAACGACTCCAAGGTTCATAGGGCGATGCATACATGGCATCGGCCTCTCCGCGCACCTGAAACATAATGGCATTGATGCCACATTGCTCTAACACGTCGAGTTGATGGGTGAGGTTGGCCTGCATTTCAGCGCGACTCATGCCCATAAACTGCCCATTAATCATCTGTATCCATGCTCCTCGAAACTCACGTTTGGGCACAATGTTTTGCGACATTGCATTGCAAGCAAACACAATGCACATAAGAATGGTGGTAAAGATTTGTTTCATCTTTATAACTTATAGGTTTATGACAACACAAATGCCGAAAGCATGCGTCTACTATATAGGCAAACGCAGTTCGTGGTTGTCACAAAAAAATATTTATATATGTTTTGGGTGTAAAGGTAACTATTTTTTGCGAGAGCGTGCATTAACGAATAGGGTTAGCAATATTTTTGTCTGATTTTTGAAATTTTTGTAGCTTTTATCCACTTAATTTGGTTGTTTTACAAAAGACAAATACGCAACACTTAAAAACAAAGAATTGACAAAACTGAATAGACTAAAAATATAGGCTATCGCCTTTTTTAAGAGATGAAAGGATATATTTCAATAAAAAATTATACCTTTGCTTAAATTGATGCATTATGCATCTGCACAAACGTAAATGTCTCTCTGCATAAACGCATGCACGGCTTGTTTTGAAAACACAACAACAGGCTGGCACTTTGTGTATTAAAAAGATTAGAACAGACCAAAAATCTTCGTTTATGATTCGCAACATAGCTATTGTGTTAGCAGGTGGAGTTGGTAGCCGCTTAGGACTTAGCACACCTAAGCAATTCTTTAAAGTGGCTGGAAAAATGGTGATAGAACACACTATCGACACCTTTGAACACAATACTCACATTGATGAAATAGCCATTGTTTCAAATCCTGCATACGTGTCGGACGTTGAAAACATCGTATTGCGCAATGGATGGAAAAAGGTTAAGAAAATTCTGAAAGGGGGCAAAGAGCGCTATGACTCAAGCCTCTCGGCTATTCATGCCTACGAGGGAGGTGACGAAGTAAACCTCATCTTTCACGACGCTGTGCGCCCTCTTGTGTCGCAGCGCATTATAGATGATGTATGTGCCTCGCTCGAAACATACGAGGCTATCGACGTTACGGTGCCTGCCGTAGACACTATTATCGAAGCCGAAAACGACCATATTGTTTCTATACCCGACCGCTCGCGCTTGCAACGTGGACAAACGCCACAAGCCTTCCGACTTTCAGTGATTTCGGAGGCATATAAGCGTGCATTTACCGACCCCAACTTTAAGGTGACGGACGATTGCGGTGTGGTAGTTAAATACATGCCCGAAGTGCCTGTGCACCTGGTGAAAGGCGAAGAAAGCAATATGAAACTCACCTATAAAGAGGATACGTTTTTGCTCGACAAACTATTTCAGCTACGTGGATCGAAAGCTCCCGAAGCGATTGACAAGAGCCAACTCAAGGGGCGTGTTGCCGTGGTATTTGGAGGTTCGTATGGCATAGGCAAAGACATTGCTACCGAACTAAAAGAATTTGGCACACATGTACACAGTTTCTCGCGTTCGCTAACTGGCACCGATGTAGGCAATAAAAAGGATGTAGCACAAGCCTTGAAAAAGGTTTACGACAAAGAAGGACACATTGACTATGTTATCAACACAGCTGGTGTGCTCAACAAAGAGCCTCTATTCACCATGGACTATGCCATCATACAAGCTGCCGTGCAAACTAACTATATGGGCACTGTTAATGTGGCTATCGAATCGTACAACTATCTGAAGGAGACAAAGGGACAGCTCATTTTCTTTACTTCAAGCAGCTATACTCGTGGTCGGGCATTTTATAGCATTTACTCGTCTACAAAAGCTGCTATCGTGAACTTTGTACAAGCTGTGGCACAAGAATGGGAGACGGTGGGAATACGCGTAAACTGCATTAATCCTGAACGCACTAAGACCCCTATGCGCATCAAAAACTTTGGCATCGAACCTGATGACACGTTACTAAAATCAGAAGTCGTGGCTGATACCACCGTGCGTTGTCTACTTGCCGACTATACAGGACAAGTAATTGACGTAAAAAGACAGCAAGCACAATAAGCCCAAACTAACAGATTTGAATGCGTATGTATCGAACCTGCATATATCTTTAATAGCACTCTTAAAATGTCACTTAACGACTACTTGAACCGACACCGCCGCGCGGTGCAACTCAAACAACTTGGCATACTGAAAGAAATCGATGCTATATGCCAACGCAACCACATAGATTATTGGCTCGATGGGGGTAGCATCTTGGGAGCAGTACGTCATGGAGGTTTCATCCCTTGGGACGACGACATAGACATAGCAATGAACGTTATCGACCTACCAAGATTTGTGAAGGCAGCTCAAAAAGAATTGCCCTCTAACCTCTATATACAAACGCCCGATACCGACCCAAATGTACGTATGCCTATCTACAAAGTTAGAGATAAAGAGTCGTTCTTAGTTGAAAGTGCCGACGACTTTTCGCGTGCCTATGGCAAGGGACTTTATGTGGATATATTTCCCATGATGCCCTACCCGTCGTGCTCAAGAGGTTTTATCAAACGTATAACTAAGGGTTATTGCCGCGCCAACGCCATATTGCAAAGCCAGCACTATTACTCCGTACGTTCGTTTGCAGAGTTCTTTTACTTCGGTATGAAACGCGCATGGTGCAAGATGTTGTGGAATGTTGTTCACCTATTATTCAACAAAGGCGAGTACTTCTCAAACACACTCAACAACAACGGATACGGCATTATGCACCGCACCGAAACGATATTTCCTACCAGCCGCATACAGTTTGAAGATGCAGAGTTTAACGCTCCTGCCGACCCAGATGCTTACCTCTGCGACCTTTATAACGACTACATGAAACTGCCACCTAAGGACAAACGAGGCGGCCACGCTGTGTTTTATGCAGAAAATCTTAACTAACATTTCGCCCTATGGATATTTCGGTTCTTATTTTATTCTTTAATCGCCCAGACGTTCTGCAAAAGGTTTTCGACGAGGTAAGAAAGGCACAACCAGCACGTTTGTTCCTATATCAAGATGGTGCACGAAACGAGCGTGATGTGCCAGGAATAGAGGCATGCCGCAAGATAGTTGAGCAAATTGATTGGCCTTGCAAGGTTTATCGCAAATACCAAGAAAAAAACTTTGGATGCGACCCCTCGGAGTTTATATCGCAACGTTGGGCTTTTTCTATCGTAGACAAGTGTATTGTGCTCGAGGACGACGACGTTCCTTCGCAATCATTTTTCGGTTATTGCAAGGAGATGCTCGACCGATACGAACACGACGAGCGCATCGGCATGATTCAAGGATGCAATTTTGAGGAGAAAACAACCGATGTTAATGAGGCCGACTACTTGTTTACCACCAACTTCTGCGTGTCGGGATGGGCCTCATGGAGTCGTGTGATAAACCAATGGGATGAGCATTATTCGTGGCTCGACTCACCCGAGTGTGTAGCGCAAATTGAGGCGTTAGTTAAGGAACGTAAGTTGCGTCCCGACTTCTTGCCTATGGCCAGAGCACACAAGGCACGTGGCATAGCATATTACGAAACCATCTATTATGCACACTTATTGCTCAACTCACAACTTTGCATTGTGCCTCGTGTTAATCTTATCAACAACATTGGGGTGATGGAAGAGTCGGCTCATTTCTCTGGTGGAGTGCAGTCGTTGCCCTCGGGATATAGGCGTATTTTCACCATGAAACGCTATGAACTTGAGTTTCCACTAAGGCATCCTCAACACGTTATTGAGCATGTTAAGCATCGCCAACGTGTGTATCGCATTGTTGGTTGGGGACATCCATGGGTTAAGGTATGGCGCTCTTTGGAAGAACTATACATCAGCTTGCGACACGGACAATGGAAGCATATTGCTAACTCTATAAGCAATCGCATTCGTATCATCCTACATGGTAAGAAGTTTCATTAAAGCCTTCGATTTTAAATGCTAACGCTTCAGCACATCAGCACCGGATATAAAAAGAAAGTGGTCGGAAAAGACCTTTGTGGACACTTAACAAAAGGTTCGCTTACCGCTTTGTTAGGACTGAACGGATGTGGGAAAAGCACTTTACTACGCACTATATCACGCCTTCAAGCACCTCTTGAAGGCGAGATTTTTATGCAAAAGCAGCCGCTATCGCAAATAAGCATAAAACGCTTGGCTCAACTATTAAGCGTGGTACTTACCTATCAGCCCCATGCAAGCGAACTAACTGCTCTTGATGTGGTCAAGATGGGACGCATTCCATATCGTAGCACTTTCTCATTGCTACAGTCAAACGACTTTGACTTAATAGACAAAGCGTTGCATCTCACCCACTCCACTAACCTTGCATTAAGAAAGCTGAACACATTAAGCGATGGCGAACGACAACGTATTTTCATAGCTAAAGCCCTTGCACAAGACACTCCCATTATCTTGCTCGATGAGCCAACTGCCTTTTTAGACTTTGCAAACAAAGTGAGCACTATGCAACTTCTTAGGCAATTGGCACACACTGAAGGCAAAACCATATTGCTTTCAACACACGATGTGGAATTGGCACTTCACTTTGCTGACAATTTGTGGATGCTAAACACTGATGGCATAACTGAGGGTGAGCCACATACATTGGCACATGATGGAGAGATTAGCCACTTTTTCTGTACTGAAGGCATACACTTTGATGCTATGCAAATGCGCTTTTACTACAAATAAAAAGTGCAAAACCTCTACCTAAGCTAAACAATAAAGTCAAATTATTTTAACAAAACTATATGATTGTCTGCATAGCAGAAAAGCCAAGCGTTGCTCGCGACATTGCCAATATATTAGGCGCTAAAGAGCAACATCAAGGTTATTTGGAAGGTAACGGATACCAAGTTACTTGGACCTTTGGCCACCTTTGCGAACTTAAATATCCCGAGGACTATACGCCTATATGGAAACGTTGGTCGCTCGGTGCTTTGCCCATGTTGCCTACTCGATTTGGCATACGATTAAAGGATGACCAAGGGGTTAAAAACCAATTTGCCATTATACAAAAGCTTATGCTGAATGCCGATCGTATCATCAACTGCGGCGATGCTGGGCAAGAGGGTGAACTCATTCAACGATGGGTTATGCAGAAGGCTGGCGCTAAATGTCCTGTTGAACGTCTGTGGATTTCATCGCTTACTGAAGAGAGTATACGCGAAGGTTTTAACTCGCTAAAACCGCAAGCCGACTACAAATCGCTCTATGAGGCAGGGTTGTGTAGAGCTATAGGCGATTGGCTTTTAGGCATGAATGCTACCCGCCTATATACACTTAAGTATGGTGGTGGCTACGGAGCTGCACCATTATCAATAGGGCGTGTGCAAACTCCTACCCTTGCTCTTATTGTGCGTCGACAGTTAGACATTGAAAACTTTAAACCCGAACCATATTGGGTGCTCACCACGCTTTATCGCGACACTTCTTTTAACGCTGTTATGGCAGATCCTAACGAAGATGAACTGCCAACTGAGGGTGGTACAGCTAATAACAAAAACGCTATATCTGTTCCCACGCGACGTGGTTTTTCATCCGAAAAAGAGGGGCGCATGATACTCGAAAAGATTAAGAACGAGCCTTTTGAAGTGGTTGCAGTAGAGAAAAAACGTGGAACTGAACAGCCCCCACGTCTTTTCGACCTTACGTCACTTCAGGTGGATTGCAACAAAAAATTTGGCTATTCTGCCGACCAAACACTTTCGCTCATACAGTCGCTTTATGAGAAGAAAGTAACCACTTACCCACGTGTTGATACCACTTATCTTTCCGACGACATTTACCCCAAATGCAAAGGTATACTTAATGGCATAAGCGAACAATATGGCGAACTACTCACGCCACTACGTGGTGAAAAACTGCTGAAGCGTAAAAAGGTTTTCGACTCTTCTAAGGTTACTGATCACCATGCTATTATACCTACAGGTGTGGCTGCTAACAATCTTACAGACATGGAGCGAAACGTTTACGACTTGGTGGCACGACGTTTTATCACCGTGTTTTACCCCGACTGCAAGTTTGCCACTACCACGGTACAAGGGCAAGTTTCCGATGTATTATTTAAGACATCTGGCAAGGTTATTCTTGAATCTGGATGGCGAATAGTTGCACCTTCTGCCGCTAAACTTGCTGCTAATAGCAACGATGACGATGAGAAGAAAAGTGATGCTGAACGCACTTTACCCGACTTTGTGAAAGGCGAACAAGGACCTCATCAACCCGATTTAACCCAGAAAACAACGCAACCGCCCAAGTTTTATACCGAGGCTACTCTGCTGCGTGCAATGGAAACAGCTGGACGCATGGTAGACGATGAAGAGCTAAGAGATGCCATGAAAGAAAATGGTATAGGGCGCCCTTCAACGCGTGCAGCTATTATTGAAACGCTGTTTAAAAGGCAATACATACGGCGCGTTAAGAAGAATATCATTGCCACTCCTACAGGCATAGAATTGGTTTCGCTCATCAAGGAAGAACTGCTAAAAAGTGCCGAACTTACGGGGCGTTGGGAGAAGAAACTGCGACAAATAGAACACCATGAATATAACGCTGCCCAATTCATCGTTGAGTTGAAAGAGATGGTTAGCGACATTGTGATGCAAGTGCTTCGCGACAACACCAACCGCCACGTTACGCAACAAACTGATGCGACAACAGAAGTTATATCAAAGCTAAAGAATAAAGAGAAAGCCACCGAACAAAAGGCATCAAATAATGCCGAGGGTAAACCTCGCCGACGCATTATACGTGCTGGTAGCATTTGTCCTAAATGCGGTATTGGCAAAGTGATAAAGGGCAATACAGCCTATGGTTGTTCACGCTGGAAGGAAGGTTGCGATTGGCGCAAGCCTTTTAAAAAATAAGAAAAATACAACACATTGCCCAAAGCAACCACCACGTTGTCAAAAGCAACAATCACATTACATACTAACACAAAGCGAACAGAGTACGCGTTTACTCTATTCGCTTTATTTTTGTACCAACGTAGCATATCTTCTCATCTGCCATGAGTTGTTGTAGAGCCATATCGAATATGGCGGTTTTAATATTAATGGTTTTGAGGTCGGATATAGCATGTGGTTCGTTGTCTGATAACACTTTCATGATATTTTCTATGGCTACATTTAAGTCCTTTTCACTTAGTCCTTTGCCCGTTGCCGCATCCATTTCCTTGGCTATGCAAACATCGCAATAGCCACAATCGGGCGCATCATCATCAAAGTAATGAAGCAAGTAGCGACTGCGACATTCTGATGTTTCGGTAAAATAGCCCACCATTGTCTCTATGCGTTCTTTGTAAAGTTGCATACGTTGCTCGTATACTTCGGGGCGTAACTCTACATAGCGAGTATCTATACGCCTTTGTGTGTAAGTGATTTGTGGTAAATTTTTATGAGGCACATAGTTGATAATTCTAAGGCGCGTCATATTGCAAAGTTTGTCGTACACTTCATCGTGTGTTATACTGCAATCAGCCGCTATTTCGTCCTCGTCAATAGAGATATAGTCTGTAAAAAAACCACCATTTTTACGCATTAAAGCATTGAGTATTTGCTCTTCTATGGCATCAAGATAGTCTACATGATAAAGTTCGTCGCGGCGCACTAAAAACATCATACGCGACGAATTTTGGTCTTCAAGACTAAAATAGATATAGCCCGCACGTGTGAGCAAGTTGAGCGCACTCACAAGCATCACTGGGTGATGCTTAAACACGTGGCAGAACCTATTGATATTAAAATCGAAAGTTCGCCCATCTGCCTCGCCCTCTGCTATTTGATAAAAACTGGCAAGATCGGTATATACCTTTCGTATATACTCTTTGTCTGGAAAGGTTTGTGGCACCCGCGACCGCAGTCGTCGTGCGTCATAATTATCGAAGAGTAGAACGGCATAAGACACTTTTCCATCGCGTCCACCACGTCCGGCCTCTTGGAAATAAGCCTCTATAGAGTCGGGCACATCCATGTGTACCACGAGCCTTACATCGGGTTTATCAATGCCCATACCAAAGGCATTGGTTGCCACCATTACCCTCACATCGTCGGTTTGCCACGCTGCTTGACGCGTATCTTTATCGAGTGTGGATAGGCCTGCATGGTAGTAAAGCGAGGGAATATTGTGTGCATTGAGCATTTCAGCCACTTCGCGTGTGCCCTTACGAGAGCGAGTATAAACGATTGCCGAGCCTTCAACGTGGGTGAGGATATGGATGAGTTGTGCCTCTTTGTCCTCAACTTGTCGCACTATGTAGTGAAGGTTTTTGCGTTCAAAACTCATTTTGAACACTTGGCTATCTTGGCGAAATTGCAGTCGTTGTTGAATGTCGTCTACCACCCTTGGCGGTGCTGTAGCTGTGAGAGCCAACACAGGTACCTGAGGCAAAATGCGGCGCACATCAGCAATACGTAGGTAGTGTGGACGAAAATCGTAACCCCATTGCGAGATGCAATGAGCCTCGTCTACCGTGATAAGGCACACTTTCATGCGTTGCACTTTGTTCATGAACAAAGGAGTAGCTAAGCGTTCGGGCGACACGTAAAGAAACTTGTAAGCACCAAATATAGCATTGTCGAGATGCAACGCCACCTCTGTGCGCGTCTGCCCTGAATAGATAGCTGCTGCATGTATGCCACGAGCTTTGAGGTTTTGCACTTGGTCTTTCATCAGTGCAATGAGCGGTGTTACCACAAGGCACATGCCCTCCATGCAGAGCGTAGGCACCTGAAATGTGATGCTCTTGCCACCGCCCGTTGGCATAAGTCCAAGTGTGTCGTGCCCTTGCGATATGCTTTCGATAATCTGCTGTTGTATGCCTCTAAAGGAGTCGTAGCCCCAATAACGTTTCAACACAGTTATCCACTGCTGAAAGTTGCCGTTCATAAATGCACTTTATTACTAATTGTAAAAACTTTTACGTCTATCTTACACACTAGGACGTATGTCGTCTATTTGCAGTTGCACCTCGCCACGCTTATGCGTGTTTTCTTCGATTGTGTAACAAATATCGAAAGCTCGTTTAGTTTTGATGTAGCGTGCTTGCGAACTTTGGCCAAAAGCAATGCCGTTCATTACATTGTTACTCTTATTGTCAACCAATTCAAGTTTGATGTGTTCTTGTCCGCGACCTACCACTTTACTTGTACCATAATCGTATACTTTTTTGGTACAAAAGATAGGTTTGGCATTGGTAGGCCCAAAGGGAGCAAACTTACGGAGTTGTTGATAAAAGGCAAAGGTAACGTCCTTAAAGTCCAAGTAGGCGTCGATGTCTAAGCTTGCTTGCGTTTGTTCGTCGCGTATATGCTGTGCTACGTAAGTTTCAAATCGTTCGGCAAACTTTTGTAAATGCTCAACAGGCAGTGTCAAGCCAGCAGCATAAGTGTGTCCGCCAAAGTTTTCAAGCAAGTCTTGACAACTTTGTACGGCCTTATACACATCAAAGCCCGACACCGAACGTGCCGAACCTGTAGCCATACCTTCGGAGCGTGTTAGCACCACTGCCGGACGATAGTATTGCTCTGTAAGTCTTGAAGCTACAATACCTATCACCCCTTTGTGCCATGCCTCGTTGTAGATAACGATGCTACGGCGCTTGTCAAGTTCGGGCAGATCCTTTACTTGCTCCACCGCCTCTTCGGTCATTTGCTTGTCAAGGTCTTTGCGTGCTTCGTTATAAAGGTTGATGCGTTCTGCTTTTTCGATAGCAGACTGAAAGTCTTTTTCAACCAATAGTTCTACCGCCTCTTTACCATTTTGCATACGTCCAGAGGCGTTAATGCGCGGTCCTATCTTAAAGATAATGTCGTTCATTGTTAGCTCTCTGTCGGTTAGTCCGCACACTTCTATAATAGCTTGTAACCCTATGCTTGGGTTAGAATTTAGGCATCGCAAGCCGTTGTATGCAAGGATGCGGTTCTCGCCCATTACGGGTACAATATCTGAGGCTATGCTCACTGCACAAAGGTCGAGCAAAGCCGTGAGTTTGTTAAACTCTATGCCATTGCTTGCTGCAAAAGCCTGCATAAACTTAAAGCCAACACCGCAACCAGAGAGGTTTGTGTCGGGATAATGGTTGTCGGTGCGTTTGGGGTTAAGAATGGCAGCAGCGCATGGTAGCTCGTCGTCGGGCACATGGTGGTCGCAAATGATAAAGTCGATGCCAAGGCTTTTGGCGTAGGCTATTTCTTCTATAGCCTTAATGCCACAGTCGAGCACAATGATTAACCCAACCCCTGTTTGCGCAGCAAAGTCAATGCCTTTCTTTGATATGCCGTAGCCTTCTTCGTATCGGTCGGGGATATAGTAGTCGATGTTTGAGTAGTATTGTTGCAGAAACTTGTAAACAAGCGCCACAGCCGTGCAACCATCAACATCGTAGTCGCCATACACCATAATGCGCTCCTTGCGCCCCATGGCCTTGTTTAAGCGGTCTACAGCCACCTGCATATCGTTCATCAAAAAAGGGTCGTGTAGTTCTGTAAGCTGTGGACGGAAGAATCTACGCGCCTCTTGTAGCGTGGTGATACCGCGGTCGAAGAGCAACTTGCCAAACACTGGATGTATGCCCAGCTTGCACGCAAGTTCTGCCTCAGCCATCACAACATCGGGCGCGGGACTTTCGTAGTTCCATTTGTAGTTCATGCTTATATATCATTTTTTTATTTGCTTGTTGAGAATAAACAGTGGTGCGATTTGGTTTTCAGATAAATAAAGCATCGCTTTGCAGAGTAAATGCGCAACACACCATTTTAACAAGCTAAGATATAAATAATAAACGATATATGAGCTATTATTTGCGTTTTTTAAAAATAGGAACATGCAAAATGCGCATTATCTACCCCAATAGCAGCACCTCATCTTGTATACAAAATATATAGAGATATAGGCTCTGCTCAGTTATGCTAACAAAGGTTTACTACTTATTAAAGAAAAAGATACTGATATTTTATAATTCTGATAATTACTGCATATTTTTTCTCAGCGAATTGAATTTTTGTATAAAAAGGAAATATAGAACAATACTTTTTAGCTGCATTTTGTTGTGAAATAGAAGTGCAAAAGGTGGTTTTTGAGGGTTTCGCAAGCATTTTGCACAAGGATTTGAATGCATTTTCTGCAAGGATACGCATCCTTAAGGTGCAAGGATACGTATGCTTATGCCCTAATGATACGTGTTCTTATGACCTAAGGATACGTATTATTGTGGTGCTATAAAGCGTTTATAAGGTTTTAAAAAAACAAAAACGGCATCACTAATATTCATAACCTATTCATTATCAAGCATTTACAAAAAGCGCTCATATTTGCGTTATTTTGAACAAAATATTTTTAATTTCATTTTGCGTCATTCTCAGCGATTGCATATTGAATAGAATAGGAAAAATAGAACAATAATTTATGCGCACAAAACATAAGAAGTAGTGGAATGTAGTAACACTTCTTTATAAAGCAAATGAATTATTTTTACATAAAATATGGCCATTTATTATGCAAATTATCCCTAATTATAAAGACTTTACACTATCTTTGCACAAAACTTTTATTTCTGACGAAAAATACCCCTTATAAACTCTATGAAAAGAAAATCATTACTTATAGGTATGGCTGCCCTCATTTTTCCACTTTCAATGTCGGCACAATACACTATATACCCCATACCGCACCAACAAACGGCAGGTACAGGAACAGTAAGCTTTACATCAAACGTTAATGTGGTATGCGAGGATGGCATAGATAGCTATACCAAGCAACGCATCGAACAGGTATTTAAAGACCACGGAGTATCTGTTAGTTTTGGCACAAAAGCCTCTACTACCGAATCGAACGTGTTTGTAGGTGTAAAAGGTAGCAAAGGTATTGCTAACACCAAGGCTGCAGAGTTGGGCTTGAAAAATGACGTATTTAACAAAACTGGCAAATTCGATCGTCATCAACTTTCGCTCACTAACGATGGTAACGGACACGCACAATTGGTAGTATTGGGCGAAAACTCTGACGCTGCCTTCTATGCTTTTGCCTCACTCGAACAAATGTTTGATGCTGGCACAAGCAACTTGGCTACCGTTACAATCAACGACTATGCCGACCTTAAAGAGCGCGGCATTATTGAGGGATTTTACGGACTGCCCTACTCGCTCGATGTGCGCAAAGACTTGCTACGCTACATGATGCGTTACAAGATGAACACCTATGTGTATGGTCCTAAGTGCGACGACTACCACTCTAATCACTGGAAAGACCCCTACCCCACAAGCATTACAGCTCAACAAGAGGAATGGGGCTACATGACGCAAAGCAAAATGAAGGAACTTTGCGACGTGGCTCACCAAACTAAGGTAAACTTTGTATGGGCTATCCACCCAGGCAACGCCTTAATGAATAGTAGTACGGTTGTTACCGATGTGATGAAAAAATTTGAGAGCATGTACAACCTTGGCGTTCGCCAGTTTGCAGTGTTCTGCGATGACGTTAGCATCCCTTCAGATGACGCGGGTATGAAGACTACTGCCGACCGCATAACCGCCCTACAAAGAGCTATCGAAAAGAAGTGGAACGTGGCTGGAGCCAATCCGCTCGACACGGTGAAGGCTTTGCGTTTTACTCCTCAAATATACTGCCGTAGTTTTGCTGGAAGCCAGGACCAATTTAACCGTTTCTTTAATGCACTGAGGACCATGCCATCTAACGTTACGGTTTACTACACAGGTGGTGGCGTGTGGTCAATCCCTAACGACGGCGACCTCAACACGGTTCAAAACCAATTTGGACGCCAAGTTATTTGGTGGTGGAACTATCCTTGCAACGATAATGGCACAGGTCCAAGCGAGATTTATCCGCTCGACATGAAGAGCAACTTTGTGGACATGCCAAACGTTGGTGGCGGCTCTCTACCATCAGAAATCACCGCAAGTAACCAAGGCATCATCTGCAACCCTATGGCTCAAGGCGAGGTGTCGAAAACGGCTGTGTTCTCGGCAGGCGACTTTGGATGGAACAATAAGGGCTTTGACAATATGGCTTCGTGGGAAGCTTCTATCAAGTCGTTATTCCCTGGCAACACACAGGCTACCGAGGCTTATCGCTTCCTTGCTCCCTACTTGAGCAAGAACGACCCTGCATCGCTCAACACCCTTATCAATAGCTACAAGAGCAAGAAAGACCCTACAGAACTCAACGAATTGATGGGCAACATTGTGAAGTACTGCGATGTGCTCTCTCAACTCGAAAATTCTGAAAAAGATAATGAACGCTTGATGTATAAAGACATCAAGCCTTGGGTTCGACGCCTTCACGATATGGCACAACTAACCCAATCCTATTTAACCTCTGCACAAAAGGAGAATGTTAGCGAACGTTGGAGTAACTATATGACCGATAGTAAGCTATCATCTACACTCTCTACCAACGATGATTATATGGTAGAACGCCTTAGTGGATTTGGAGGATCGAACATCACTACAGAGCCACGACTTACACATGCTGCCTATCGTTATCTAACACCTTTTGCCTCTGAATACCTCAAAGCTCATAGCGTAGACGACCTCTTCTCGAAAGAGGTAAGTAGCAAAGCTATTCTCTTTAGCAACTACGAGGGGGCAAAGGCTACAGTTGCATCTGGCGCCACCTACTCGCTCAATATGCCTAAAACTCAAAACATACCTGCTGGTGGATATATCGGTCTTGAACTACCCACACCAACCCGTATGTCGGGCATTACAGTAGACAAAACTTTGCTCAACAACAGCGACTTCAACGTGTTGCTAAGTAGCGATGGTAAAGTGTGGTATCACGTAACCGCCGACAACATGGAAATGCCTGAATACGTTCACTATCTTGCAGTGAAAAACGTAACCGATGGCGAACGTAGCTTACGTATCCGCACCAATACTATAAAACTTACTGCAGCCAAGGTTGCCGAGGTTGAAAGCGCTACAGCTCCTTCAACCACTTATTGGAGCGGACACTCTGCTGACCTTATGGCAGATGGTAAATACAACACCTACGTATGTATTAACCAAAACCAAAAGGTAAACGATGCCTATACGCTTACACTCAAAGAAACCGAAACCATTAAGAACGTGCGTATATGTATGGGCACCACCAACGGCGACTATGCTTATAAAGGAAATGTGCAAGTTTCGACTGACGGAAACAAATGGACCACACTCAAGGTAGCTGGCACTAAGTCGGGCACTTACGCTATCGACCTACCACAAAACGTGGTAGTAGGCACCGAGTCGCAGTTTGGCACAGACATCATTGCTACCGACTTTATACCAGCCGATGGCAACGGACGTCCCACTACAGTAAAAGCTAAGTACGTGCGCTTTATTGTAACAGGACTAAATGGTAACAAATGGTTGCGCCTACACGAAATTGAGGTAAATGGCGAAGCTATCAACACGGAGTCGGCTACACAAGATGCCAACGGCATTGCTATCAAAACTGCAAACGATGGAGACGGAACGACCTCTACACAATCGTATAAATTGGCACCTTCGTCAGGTGGTTCAATCTTCTACAATTTGCTCAACAATCACTTTGTAAGCAGTTTAGTACTCTTCTGCGACCCCGAAACTATCGACAACCTAAAGTTCTACACCACACTCGATGGTGAAACTTGGAACGAGATGTTATCCGACACTCAAGGCGGTATCATCACTCTTGCATTCGACGACGCGAATAAAAACGCTAAAGCTGTTAAGATTGAATGGAAGGGTAAAACCATTCCTGCCATCTATGAGATTGTAGAAAAAGCAACCGAAGGTGACGAGCGCCCCAACGTGACACGCATTGAGAATATTGCTGCCGATGGAACGGCACAAGCCCCCATCATCACGCTTAAAAACGGTGTACTAAGCGCACAATCTGCCGTTGGACTAAAGAGCATCGAAGCCTTTTCCATCGACGGACGCAAGGTTTACTGCCTTTCACTACAAGGCGAAAAGCAAGCCACACTCCCTGTTATCGCTACCCCCAAACAAGCGATTGTGGTAAAAGCAACGCTTATGAATGGTAGCTCACAAAGCTTTAAAGTGCTGAAATAAGCATAACATAGCATAAGTACTAAAACATTTTTAAACGTCTGAGAGATACCCCTTATTGGGTGTACTCTCAGATGTTTTTTTGTTTATATACTAACATTTATTGAAATTCAAAAAAGAGCTATACACGTTTTTTGAGCAAAAGTTTTTGTGCATTAAAAGCCTTGTGCTAACTTTGTAAGATATTGTACACTATAACACTCTATGCAATTTGATGAAGTTATCGGACAACATGCTGTGAAGCAACAACTTAAGCAGATGCTCACAGAAAACCGCATGCCGCATGCACTGCTCTTTGCAGGTCATGAGGGATGTGGAAAACTGCCTATGGCATTGGCTCTTGCCCAACGATTGCTCTGCCAAAAGCCAACGGCTGAGAACAATGCTTGCGGTTCGTGTGCTAATTGCTTAATGGTTGAAAAATTAGCTCACCCCGACTTACACTTCATCTTTCCTACAATTAAAACAAAGGGGCAAAGCACTCCGGCAGTGAGCGACCAATTCCTTGATGAATGGCGTAAACAAATTGCTGAAACTCCCTACTTTAGTAGGCAAACGTGGCTCAATCGCATAAACGTTGAAAAGCAACAATCGCTCATCAATGTGGCTGATGCCAATAACATTATCAACAAATTGGCTTGCGTAAGCAGTCAAGGTGGCTACCGTGTGGTTATCATCTGGCTTGCCGAACAAATGAATTTGGCTTGCGCTAATAAGCTACTAAAAATTCTTGAAGAGCCACCACAGCAAACGGTTTTTATCCTTACTGCCGATCATCCCGAACGCATCATCCCCACCATACTAAGCCGCACACAGCGCATTGACTTTGCACCACTCAGCACTGATGAACTTAAGGAAGCTATAGAACGCTACAACGGACTCGAAAGCAACGATGCACTCATGGTGGCTCGTGCTGCAGCTGGTAGCTACATCAATGCACTCGAACAAGTGACGATGAATGCCGAGAGAGCACAGTTCTTCGACCTTTTTGTGCTGTTTATGCGTCTTTGCTACATGCGTAAAATTAAGGATTTATACGAGTGGGCACAACAGTTATCAACATGGGGCAGAGAAAAGCAAAAAGCCTTTCTTGAATATGCACAAAGGCTCATACGCGAGAACTTTATCTATAATTTTCACAACCCCGAACTTAACTATATGAACCGCAAAGAAAGCGACTTTGCCGTGAATTTTGCGCGTTTCATTAACGAAAGGAACGTTATAGGCATCACCGAAGAAATCGAAAATGCACAACGCGACATCCAGCAAAATGTTAATGCCAACATGGTGTTTTTCGACTTTGCTCTAAAGATGATTGTGCTACTCATACAGTAGTATCAAGCAAGTTTATGCAGTAATGTTCTACTTCAGAAATATAGCTTTAGCATCGTTTTATTTGCAAACGATTTTACATATACACACAACTACATAATGAACCAAGAAAACGAAAATATACAACCCAACACTACGCCTACCGACACATGTTTGCAATGCAATGGCAATGCTTGCGCCAATACGCACTGCACAGGTGGATGCAGCAGCCAGTCGTGCGGTTTCTGCCAATGGGGTGATGCCTCATTACGCGGTTTGCCTGCTAACGGATGCGGACGTAGCGACCACCAACTCAACTCTTACGACTACCTGGCAGACGTTCCAGGCAATCAAGAGGTGACAGACTTTGTTGAAGTACAATTTAAAAACACACGCAAGGGGTTCTACCGTAATGACAACCATTTAGACCTGCAAAAAGGCGACATTGTAGCCGTTGAAGCACAACCCGGACACGACATTGGCGTGGTTTCGCTCACAGGTAAACTTGTGTTGCTGCAAATGCAAAAGGCTAATCTAAAGCCTGGTTTCGAGATTAAACGCATTTACAGAAAGGCTCGACCTACTGATATGGAAAAGTATGAGGAGGCTAAAGCACGCGAGCACGACACTATGATACGCTCACGACAAATTGCAAAGGACCTTGAGTTGCAAATGAAAATAGGCGATGTAGAATACCAAGGAGACGGCAATAAAGCCATTTTCTACTACATAGCCGATGCGCGCGTAGACTTCAGAAAACTTATCAAAGTGCTTGCCGAAGCATTTCGCGTACGCATTGAAATGAAGCAGATTGGTGCCCGTCAAGAAGCGGGACGTATCGGAGGCATCGGCCCTTGTGGGCGTGAACTTTGCTGTGCTACTTGGATGAAGAACTTTAGCTCGGTTAGCACATCGGCTGCACGTTTTCAAGACATTACGCCTAACCCTCAAAAGTTAGCAGGACAATGTGCAAAACTCAAGTGCTGCCTTAACTATGAAGTGGATACCTACATGGAAGCTGCACGCAAACTGCCCGAACGCAATGCACTGCTTGAAACTGCTGACGGCACTTACCACCTATTTAAGACCGACATCCTTGCAGGACTTGTTACCTATAGTAGCGACCGTCGTATGGCAGCAAACCTCGTAACCATCTCTGCCGAAAGAGCAAAAGAAATCATCAAAATGAACCAAGTTGGCGAGAAACCACTCTCGCTACTTGCCGAGGGAAGTGAAGAAGCAAAAACCTCAGTAGACCTTGCCGAACAAGACGAACTTACTCGTTTTGACAAAGCCAAACGCAACAACCGACGCAATAACCGACGTAACAAATCTGCAGAACAACGCTCAGACAACAAGCCAAACGAAACAAAAGGATCAACTCCATCATCGACCGACGAAGGCAACGAAACACCCAATGCCAACAACGATAGCAGCCGCAACAAGCGATACAACAACCGCCGTCGCGACAACTATCGTAGGCGAGAACGCCCAAACGGAAACTATAAACCCAATAAGCCTAACAACGAGGCAAGCGACAAATAAATGTAAATGCTAACGTTATGAACCACGTTTTATATAAGTACATTTCATTTATCGTTACGCTCCTTACACTTTGTTGTATGTTGGCATGCAACAATAAACCTGTAGCGTTTAACTATTGTTCAACTCCCGTTGAAGGTTGGGAACTTGGCGATACACTAAAATATCATATCGACACCATAAAAGCCGATGGCAACTACCAACTAAGCATTGGTATACGCACATCTGCCTCAACCCCCTACCCCTACCAATCGTTATGGGTCGTGATAAAACAACATTGGCACAACCCCGAAAAATTGGTAACAGACACCGTTAAATGCCAACTAACTAACGATAGAGGCGACACCAATGGACATGGTGTGAGTTTGTATCAATACGACCAAAACATTAAGAAACTGAACATCCAACAAGGCGTTTCGGCTGATATTAGTGTTTACCACATCATGCGTAGTGAAATGATTTCGGGCATTGCAGATGTAGGTATCAAACTACAACAAACGCAATGACATAACAATAAATGAGCAAGGCTCCTCCTACATACATTATATAGGAAGAGTTTTGCTCATTTTGTATATGCAATATAATTATACTTATTCATTTTTCATAAACAATTATCCTTTATAGTATTCATTATCAAGCATAAAGATGAATATACTAAAGATTTATTCACATTTTAGATGTATATATTCTTATTTTACCGAAAATAATTGTATATTTGCAGCATAAAACAAAGAAAATTGCAACAAATCATGAGTAATAGAATGCAACGTTTGGAGGTGTTACGCGTGATACTTGCGGGCAGTAACGACTTAGGAAGTCATGAGGAGATACTCAAAGAACTTGCCCAAAATGGTTGGAACGTAACACAAGCAACGCTGTCAAGAGACCTTTGCAAGCTGCACGCTGCCAAAGTGCTAACGGCAGATGGATACAGATACATCTTGCCAGAAAGTCCGATGTATCACCGTAGCGTAAAGCCCGATATTGTACCACAATACCTTAGAAATTCAGGATTTTTATCGATAGCTTTCTCTGGTCACATGGCCGTTCTGAAAACTCGCCCAGGCTATGCTGCAGGACTTGCTTCAGATATTGATGCACACAAACTTGAGAGTGTATTAGGCACCATTGCAGGTGATGACACAATCCTTGTTATCATTTGCGAAGAGGCCTCTCGCCAAGAACTTACCGATGAATTGGCACAAGTTATACCTGCCTTGCGAAGCATCGTGCTTTAAACTGATACTTAATCAAGCCCCTATAACATACAATATCAAGCTTGCCAAAGCGTATAGAACTATAACTATGCAAATCACTTGCATAACACAAATAAACTACAAAACTAAAACATTTATATACATACAATAAAACAATGGAAGAATACGACGATGGAATAAAGGTGATTGTAGCAGATGCACAACACGAAAAATACGTCGATACCATACTGCAAACCATTACAGATGCAGCAAAGGTGCGTGGTTCAGGCATTGCTAGCCGTACTCATGAATATGTAGCCACCAAGATGAAAGAGCGCAAAGCTATTATTGCTCTTTACGGAGAAGAGTTTGCAGGTTTTTGCTACATCGAGAGTTGGGAAAACAAACACTATGTTGCCAACTCGGGTTTGATAGTAGTTCCAAAGTTCCGTGGACACCACCTTGCCACCCGTATCAAGCGTTTAGCCTTTTCATTGAGCCGTGTGCGTTGGCCCAAAGCAAAGATTTTTGGCTTAACAAGTTCGGGTGCCGTGATGCGCATCAACACGTCTTTAGGATACGTACCAGTGCCTTTTGCCGAACTTACACAAGACGATGAGTATTGGAAAGGATGTGGCACACCCGAAGCACCATGTTGCATCAACTGCGACGTATTGGCGCGCACAAAGCGCAAATATTGCGTTTGTACCGGTATGTTGTTCGACCCCGATCGTCATCCCAACACGCCGTTACCTGTAGAAATTCCCCAAGATGTGCTCGACTTTATTAAGACACACGAGTAAAGAAAAAGCAATTTGCAGCAACATCTATACTATGTTGTATAACAACTCAAAAAAACAGAATGAAAAAGAAAGTAGTAGTAGCCTTTAGCGGTGGTTTGGACACATCATACACCGTTATGTACTTGGCTAAAGAAAAAGGATATGAGGTTTATGCTGCATGTGCCAACACAGGTGGCTTCAGCGACGAACAACTCAAAGCCAATGAAGAAAACGCCTATAAACTTGGCGCAACAAAGTATGTAACACTCGACGTTACGCACGAATATTATGAAAAGAGCCTAAAGTACATGGTTTTTGGCAACGTTTTGCGTAACAACGTATATCCTATTTCGGTATCGAGCGAACGCATTTTCCAAGGCATGGCAATAGCTCGTTATGCCAAAGAAATCGGTGCTGACGCCATTGCACACGGCTCTACCGGTGCAGGCAACGACCAAGTTCGTTTCGATATGACCTTTCTTGTGATGTGCCCTGATATGGAAATTATAACCCTTACACGCGATGGCAACCTATCGCGCAAGGAAGAGGTTGACTACCTTAATCAGCACGGATTTAAAGCCGATTTCACTAAGCTTAAATACTCATACAACGTGGGTATTTGGGGCACAAGCATTTGTGGTGGCGAAATTCTTGACTCTGCACAAGGTCTGCCCGAAAGTGCCTACCTTAAGCAAGTTACGAAGCAAGGCACCGAACAACTCAAACTCACCTTTGAGCAAGGAGAACTTAAGGCCATCAATGGTGTTAAATACGACGACCCTATCGAAGCTATTCGCAAGGTCGAAGAGATTGGTGCAGCCTATGGCATCGGTCGCGACATGCACGTTGGCGACACAATCATTGGCATTAAGGGTCGTGTAGGCTTTGAGGCTGCTGCTCCTGCGCTTATTATTGGTGCACACCGTTTTCTTGAAAAGTACACCCTCTCTAAGTGGCAACAGTATTGGAAAGATCAAGTAGCCAATTGGTATGGTATGTTCTTACACGAAAGCCAATATCTCGAACCCGTGATGCGCGACATCGAGGCTATGCTCACCAGTTCGCAGCGTTACGTAAACGGCACTGCCATTCTCGAACTCCGTCCGTTAGGCTTCAGTACAGTAGGTGTTGATAGTCCCGACGACCTTGTTAAGACTAAGTTTGGCGAGTATGGTGAAACCCAAAAGGGATGGACTGCCGAGGATGCTAAGGGCTTTATTAAAGTGCTCAGCACATCTTTACGCGTGTTCTATGCCAACCACAAAGACGATGCTATATAACGTATTTTTCTGCAACATACGCAATATGTTTGAATGATTGAAAGAATGGCAATTCAGTTGCCATTCTTTTATTTAAAACACCCTATCAAGAACCAATCAACGTATGATAAAAATAGGTATTATCGGCGGAGCTGGATACACCGCAGGCGAGTTATGCCGCATACTTCTCAACCACCCCGATGCTGAAATAGTGTTTGTTAATAGCGAGAGCAATGCTGGCAATCTACTTGCCAACGTTCACGAGGGTTTGTATGGTGAAACTGATTTACGCTTTACCGATCAATTGCCATTCGACGAAGTAGACGTAGTATTCTTTTGCTTTGGTCATGGCAAGAGCACAAAGTTTCTTGCCGAACACTACATTCCTGCTGACGTTAGAATTATAGACCTTGCACAAGATTTTCGCCTTGAAAGCGAAGATAACGACTATGTTTATGGCTTGCCCGAACTCAATCGTTCTAAGATACAAAACACGCTCCACGTGGCAAATCCAGGTTGCTTTGCCACCTGCATACAGTTAGGTTTGTTACCTTTAGCCGAGGTTGGTCTGCTCACAAGCGACATTTCTGTAAATGCCATTACTGGCTCAACAGGTGCGGGAGTAAAGCCTGGTGCCACCACACACTTCTCTTGGCGTAATAACAACATGAGTATCTACAAGGCTTTTGAGCACCAACATGTTCCCGAAATCAAACAATCGTTGCGTCAATTGCAACCCACTTTTGAGAGCGAAATAGACTTTATTCCCTATCGTGGTGACTTTGCGCGAGGCATCTTTGCCACCGAGGTTATAAAGTGCGATGCCCCCATCGAAGAGATTGAAGGCTTCTATCGAGACTTCTATAGCGAAGCCCCATTTACTCACTACATTGATTCTCCACTCGACCTCAAGCAGGTAGTCAATACCAACAAGTGTCTTGTTCATGCTGAGCGACACCGCGACAAACTGCTCATCACCTCGTGTATTGACAATTTGCTAAAAGGCGCATCGGGCCAAGCCGTACAAAACATGAACCTTATGTTTGGACTCGAAGAAGACACTGGCCTACGACTCAAGCCTACTGGTTTCTAAACACATACTATTGTTTTAATATATGAAACTTTTTCCCGTATATCCTTTATTCGATATTAACATAGTAAAAGGCAAAGGTTGCCACGTGTGGGACGATAAAGGACAAGAATATCTCGACCTTTATGGTGGTCATGCAGTTATAAGCATCGGCCATTGCCACCCACACTATGTTGAGATGATGACACACCAGCTCAACACGCTTGGTTTTTATTCAAACTCGGTTATCAACCAACTTCAGGTTGAACTTGCCACCCGTTTAGGCAATGTTTGTGGCTATCCCGATTACCAGTTATTTCTTATCAATTCGGGTGCCGAAGCCAACGAGAATGCACTCAAATTGGCCTCGTTCCACACAGGTCGCAAGCGTATTCTTGCAGCGGGCAAAGCCTTTCATGGCCGCACCTCTTTGGCTGTCGAAGCTACCGACAACCCCAAGATTGTAGCTCCCATCAATGCCAATGGCCACGTAACTTTCCTTCCGCTCAACGACCTTGAGGCTTTTGAGAGTGAACTTAAAAAGGGCGATGTAGCAGCAGTTATCGTTGAGTGCATACAAGGTGTCGGTGGTATTCGCATGGCTACCAAGGCATTTATGCAAGGCTTGCGCAAGGCTTGCGATGCGGCAGGCACCCTGCTCATTTGCGATGAAATTCAGTGTGGTTATGGTCGTTCGGGCAAATTTTTTGCTCACCAACACCTCGACGTAAAGCCCGACATCATCACATGTGCCAAGGGCATAGGCAATGGTTTCCCTATGGGTGCAGTTATCATTTCGCCCAAGATCAAAGCTACCTTTGGCATGCTTGGCACCACCTTTGGTGGCAACCATTTGGCATGTACAGCCGCTCTTGCTGTGCTCGATGTTATTGAAAAAGAGGGTCTTATCGACAATGCTGCCAAAGTGGGTAACTACCTTATAAGCGAACTCAAAAAGATGCAACAAACCAATCCTCACATCACCGACGTGCGTGGTGAAGGACTTATGATTGGTGTTGAATACGACAAACCAATCAAGGATTTTCGTAACCACCTTGTACACCATGAGCACATGTTTACAGGCGCAGCATCTACCAACATTTTGCGTCTTCTCCCCCCTCTATCACTCACGATGGAAGAGGCCGAACAAGCTATCAGCAAGTTGCAACAGGCCTGGGATGAATACGACAAATAGCCCATTCATAGCTGAATAAATAGAAAAGGCGAAGCAAGTTTTCCACAAGGAATTTGCTTCGCCTTTTTTTTGTTGTTACACCGTTGAGTTACACCGCAGACTGCCACTTTTCTACCATAGTAGACATCTTATCGTCTATGTATTTGCTAAATTCGGGAGAGTCTACAATCTCAATATCCTCATATAGTCCCAACACAAACCTGCCTAATCCCACATAGCTACACACCTTGGTGTCGAGGCGACGACGCCCATCGTCGAGTAGTGTCATTTCGTGAAGTACGTCAGGGTGTTCCTCAAGCATTAAGCATGCCGATAGTTTGCCCATAATGAGCGAAACAGGCATTTGCTTTTCGCCCGTAAAACCAAACATATCGCTAAAGAAAGGCAGATGTTCTGCCTTGTGCGACCATAGCAAATCTACCATCTCAACGCTTTCGATACGTGCTATCTTAAACGTTTTATTGGTGTTTGTACTAATTTCGTAGCACCTCACCTCGTTGTTTTGGTTCAAAAACATGTATGGCTCCACATATCGGTTACTCACCTTGTCACTCGATGCCGACGTATAGTTTTTGAGCACTACTACACGCTCTTCTCTGATAGCATTAAACAGTGTGCTAATGTTGCGAGCCACCTTGTAGTCTACCCCATGTTTAGCCAACACTTCGGGGTCGTAAAGGGCAGCCAACTTCTCGCGCAAGTGTCTAACCTGCGCAGAATTGTCGTAAACCGAGTTGAGCACTTGGTTAATGGTTAAAGCTTCATCCTCTGAAAATCTTATACCATTTGTAATTTCTCTAAAGAAGGAGGAACTCGAGTCTAAGCTATATTTCGTCCCCACTTTCTTCACCACAAAACCCATGTTTTTAAACGCGTCTATATATCGATAAATCGACCGACGGTTCATACCGAGTTCTTCGCCTATTTCGTCGATTGATAGCTTATGGTTTTGTGTTAGCAATACCATAAGGCGCAACTGACGAGCAAATTTTTCAAGTTCCATTAATATTAGTTAATGTGTTAAATGTTTCTTACGCTCAATGTGATATTTAATTCACAACAAAGCGTGGGTAAATGTACAACTTAATTTGCATCTCAACAACTTTAGCACTATTTTTACTTAAAAATAATAGTTTAAAATATAAATAATGTAAGAATAGCACGCATTGTTTACAAATTCTCGTAATTTCGCATAGCTAATCTATACATCTACAACGAACTATATAAGTATGAACAAAACGCTTAAAAACACTATATTTCTGCTCTTATCCACCCTTGCTGGCATAGCTATGATGATGTGGATATATCGCGGTTTCAACTTTTCTGTCCTCTCGCAATTCTTCTCTTATCCACGCCACTATGTGTGGATAGCATTGGTGCTTGTGGCAGGTATAACCGCCAATGTGTTGCGTGCCTATCGTTGGAAGATGTTGCTACACGCTGCCCATATCCACATCTCTAAGCGCCGAGCAATAGAACTAATATTCATTGCATACCTCATAAATAGCGTCACACCGCGCCTTGGCGAACTTGCTCGTTCGTTGCTTGTTAAGCGTGGCAATGCCGATATCTCCACACGCGCCCTTGGCACGGTGGTTATTGAGAAGGTGGCAGATGTGGCTTTTCTCATTCTTGTCATCGGGTTGGCAGTGTCGTTGCGATGGACCAAGACGATGGCACTTGTGCATTCATTTAGCGACCGCCTCACACTTGCACTGCCTGGCTACCTTTTTTATGTCGTAGTAGGTTGCGCCGTGTGCTTGCTCATCGGTTTGAGTTTTCCACTATGGAAATACTTGCGTAGCTTTGTCTGCAACCTTTGGCAAGGGGTTACAGCCATCACTCACCTTGAAAGTCCATTGGCCTTTGCCACCCTCTGCACGGGCATTTGGCTATGTAACTTTTTGCAACTCTTTTTGCTCATACCCTGTTTTGATGGCATGGCGCAAGTGTCGTTGGCAGATATGCTCCATGTTTTTGCAGCCCTAAGTGTGGGTGTGTTGCTACCCACCCCCGCAGGAGCTGGCCCTTGGCACTATGCCATAGTGAAGACTCTCACCAGCATCTATGCCGTTGAGCGCACCACAGCACAGTCGTTTGCACTCATCTCTCACGGACTAAAAACTTTGCTCGTTATGTTGCTCGGATTGCTTGGATATGCTAGTTATTATCGCTCGGTTTGGAAGAGCGCACATAGGCATCGAACGCTGCATACCCCACACTAATTGGCACATAGTTCTGTACTCAGCATTTGCAAAAACTGATATAAAAACGTCATAATACATTGATTATCAAGCAACAATAGGTTTCTCATATCTTCACCATTCGTAACATGTTCGCGTATCACGGCCGTGATACGTGCGTATCATGGGCGTGATACGGGCGTATCATGAACGCGATACGGGCGTATCACGGGCGTGATACGCGAACATATTACGCTTTATAATAATAGCATAAACATTCTGTTCGTTCGGCAACAAACCTTTTTTGATTAATCACATCAAAAAGCCAACTCAAAACAGATACATTTTTTTCTTATTAAAAAGCAAGTAATGAGTATTATATACATTATATATAATGTAGGTATCAAAATTAGTTGATACAATCATGTTCCGCATTAATTGATATGAATTTTGAACACCTACTTAAGCAAGCATCAACGTAACTATTCAGCGAATATGTATCGCTAAAGGCAGCGTGTGATTTTTTAAAAAAACTTTCTGTTTCCCTGTACATG